>CALJMD010000411.1 GCA_937981915.1 uncultured Acidimicrobiales bacterium | reverse complement strand
CTGGTCTGACCGCCGTAGGCATGACGCTGCATACCTTGACCCAACTTGACGGCCAGTGGTCGACGACTCGGATCCCGAAGCAGCCCAACCAACTCATCGAGTTGTTGGATCGGTACCCCGCAGACCTCTGAGACTCGCTCCGGCGACCACTCGTCCAGCGACCGAGAAAACTCGTCGTAGCCGGCGGTGTACGTCTCGACGAAGTCGAGGTCGACCGCGTCCGCTTCGATCAGCGCACGGCAAAGACCAAGGGCCAGCGCCCCATCAGTTCCCGGCCGAGGAGCGATGTGTAGGTCAGCTCGAGCGGCGGTTCTGGTTCGGATCGGATCGATCACCACAATGGGCGCGCCGGCATCGCCTGCCCGCTCGACGAAGGGCCACCAGTGCTGGTTGGCGACCAACGTGTTGGACCCCCAAATGAGCACCGAGCCGGCGTGCACGACGTCTTCCGGGTCCATGCCGGTGCCGGTTCCCACGCTGTAGGACAAGCCCACGTGGCCGCTTACCGAACAAATGGTGAGAAAGTGCTTGCTGACCCCGAGGTGATTCCACAACCTCGAACCCACCGGTAGCGCGCCGCCCTGGACAAATCCGACGTTCCCTGTCCCGGCGAACGGCCAGATCGCCGCCGGACCTGAAGACGCAATGATCGTGTTGAACCTGTCGGCGATCTGCTCCATGGCATCGTCCCACGAAATCGGTTCAAAATCATCGAAGCGATCAGCCGACGCATGCCCTTTCGGCGCGATCCGCCGCATTGGCTGCAGCAAGCGGGATGGGTCCTCGGCCATCTTCAACCACGGATTGACCTTCTTACATAAACCGCCCGCAGTAAACGGATGATCAGGGTTTCCTCGAAGTCTGGTAGCCGCACCCTCCGGCGACACGGTCACCACCCAGGAGCATCCGTCAGGGCAATCAAGCGGGCACGACCCGAGCACGGTGCGCTCAACACCGGCCGCAGCACCAGGTGAAGGACTGTCTTTTGGAGGGCTGTCTACTGGCGGACTGGTAGTCACGATCGGTTCCTTCTGCGTAGACGATCAAGCTGGCGTCGTTCACGTTTGGTTGGGCGCCCGGCGCCTCGTTCCCTGGCCCCTCCCGGCGGGGTCAGGGGGCCATCAGATTTTGCGGGCCGAGGCGGCGACAGGTCTTCATAGCACTCGGCGGCCCGGGGCGCCCCAACCCGCTTCTCAATGGGCTCGACGAGCCTGTACACGAACAGCAGGTCGCCTTTGCGAGCCGAGACAATGTCGTCTGTCGATATCTTGGATGCCGGTTTAGCCGGCTCGTCGTTGATCATCACCCGACCGGTGGAACAGGCGTTGGTGGCAGCCGTCCTCGTTTTGAACACTCGCACGGCCCACAGCCACTTGTCGACCCGGACGGTCTTCGTCATCGTTCAACCTGGCCGTCGGCCGATTCGCCGTTATGGCCGCCGCGTTGACCCGGCCGGTCAAGCGAGTTGGCCAGATCGTAGACTCGACGCTTGGCCGTGCCGGTCGCCTCCATCACGGCGGCCACTGCATCACGACGAGACACCCCCGCATCGATGCGGGCTTCCAGAAGCTCAAGCAGATCGCTGTCGGTCACCTCGGTCGACTCGGCAGCCTTGCCCTCGACGACGATCACGATCTCCCCTTTGGGTGTGCTGTTGGCATAGTGCGCCGCCGCGTCCGACACCGATGCTCGAACGACCTCCTCATGCAACTTGGTCAGCTCTCGTGCCACCGCCACCTGGCGCTCCGGCCCGCAGACGGCGGCCAAGTCCTGCAGTGTTGTCGTCAACCGGTTGGGAGACTCGTACAGGACGGCGACCCGGTCGTCGGCGGCGATCGCTGTTAGACGGACCGACCGGCTGCGCCCCTTGCGGGGAAGGAAGCCTTCGAAAACGTAACGCCCGTTCAACAAACCGCTCACGGCCAGCGCGGCTGACACCGCACTTGGACCGGGGACAACAAAGGTTTGAAATCCGGCCGCGGCCACTGCAGCCACCATGGGAGTACCGGGATCCGACACGGTCGGCATACCGGCATCGGTTACCAAGGCCAGACGCTCACCGCGATCAAGACGCTCAAGCACTTCGGGGAGGCGCGCTCGTTCCGTGTGCTCGTTGCCGACCAGCAAGGCCGGACGGGCGAAGTCAGCGGAGTCGGCGAAAACGACTTCGGCGGCGTGACTGATGAGCTTGCCCGTTCTTCTGGTGTCCTCGCAGATGACGGCGTCAACGCCGGTGAGGACGGCTGCCGCCCGGGGCGTCAGATCCTGGAGGTTACCGATGGGCGTCCCGACAACATAGAAGCCGGGCGCCAGCGGCGTTCCCGTCTGAGTCTCGGTCTGTGTCTGTGTGTGTGCCTCTGTCACGGTGACTGCCCGGTGCTGTTACACCCCCGCAGTTCAACGATCTGGCCCACGTTTAGGTCCCAGTGGTCGAACGCTCCGGCCTGAGCTTCCAGTACCGATCGCGCTCGCCACACCGGGACGGTCATGCGATTTCGGTGCAATCGAAGCGTTCGGATGATCTGATTGTCAGCGTCGAGGAACGCCACGTCAAGATCGAATCCCATGGCAAAGGAGTGCACCGATCGGGCGCCGACGATCAACATCGCCCCTTCCATGGATTCACGGCCAAGCAAGCCTCGGGTTTTGGCCACCCGGCCACGAGCCACCTCAAGCGACGCCAGAACTTTGCCATCGCGAACCAACCACCCTTGTTCGGCCGGTAGGACCGGTGGAAGTCGAATTCTCCTGCTTGGCATGACGTACAGACCTGGTTCGGAGACGGCAGTCGCCGCTCTGGCTACACGTTGAATCGTATTTCCAGTACGTCGCCGTCTTCAACCACATAATCCTTGCCTTCTTGGCGAACCTTGCCAAGATCACGGGCTTTAGCCCACGAACCGATCTCCAACAACGCATCCCAACGGATGGTTTCGGCTCGGATGAAGCCTCGCTCCAGATCGGAGTGAATGAGTCCGGCGCACTGCGGCGCTGTTGAACCGACCCGATAGGTCCAGGCCCGACTCTCCTTCTCGCCAGTGGTCAGGAACGTTCGTAGTCCAAGCGTGTGGTAAGCGGCTTGGATGAAACGAACGACGGCTCCCTCGCCCAAACCGAAACCATCGAGCATTTCGGCTCGGTCTTCGTCCGGGAGCTGGGCCGCCTCGGCTTCAAGTTGAACACAGGCCCCGAACACCGGTGCCAGCTCGCCGAGTGCTTCCTGTACCGGAGCGATGACGGTTTCAACCTCGCCGAGTTGATCCTCGTCGATATTAACGATGGCCAAGACCGGCTTGTTGGTGAGAAGAAACCACGGCTTCAGCAACTCAACGTGCTCAACAGACAGATCGCTGTGGTAAAGCGGACGCCCCTCAGACAGGTGGGCCAGGGCGGCTTCGGCCGCTTCGACCTCGTCGCGGAGTGACGGATCGCCTTTGGCCGCCTTGCGCTTTTTGTCCAGTTGGCGCTCAACCGTCTCAAGATCGGCGAAGGTCAACTCCATCTCCACCACCCGTAGATGCTCAAGAGGGTCTTGGGGGCCGGGAACGTCGTCGTCGCGGAAGGCCCGGAGCACAAACACGATGGCGTCGACTTCCCTAATCCCGGCCAAGAACTTGTTCCCAAGACCCTCGCCTTTGCTCGCCCCTTCCACCAGTCCACCGATGTCGTTGAATTGGACCGAGGCCGGGACGACACTCTTCGATCCACTCATCTGGGCCAGGGCGTCGAGGCGATCGTCGAACACCTTGGCCACGCCAATGTTTGGATCCGTGGTGGCAAACGCATACGGGGCGGCGAGAGCGCCACCACCGGTCAAAGCGTTGTACAACGATGACTTGCCGGCGTTAGGAAGACCGACGAAACCGAATTTTTCCATACCCGGTCATGCTACGGCTGGCGCCCGGCCTTGTGACCGACCGACTGTCAACGCTCCAGCCAACTACCAGTGGAGCGTCCCGGGGCCACCCTTGAACGGCCCCTTCACGTTGGCGGTAATCCACCCGCCGTAGAACGAGCCGTCATTGGGGTCGACCTGTTCATCGTCAACCCAGCACTCGTCCAGCATCTGCGCGTAGAACGCCCAATGACCAACGAGCTCGGCGAATGACGCCGACGGCTGGCGGTACACCCATGCCGAAGCGGGCAGCGGGCTATGACCCTCAACCACGACGTCGGCGTAGCTGGCCACGCCCTTCCACTCACAAAACGTCTCACGGGCATTCGGTGAAAGCAGCTCCGCGTTCACGGCACTCGGCGGAACGTAATACGCCGGTGGCTGGCTGGTTTCCAGCACCCGGAAGGCGCCGGGGCTGTCAGCGACGGTCAACTCACCGTGAACCACCCGGATTCGCCAGTCGACCCACTCAAGTTTGGGTGGCCGAGGAAAATCCCACACTGACTCGACAGGTTTGCCATTGACTGCCATTCCCGGATCAGTACTCACAACCAAAGTGTATTCGTGAACCTCAACTTGTGCCGCAACAAGCGGGCAAGGTCGGTGGCCTACACTCGCAGAATGGAGCCTTCAGCCGACGATCCGCTCTACCGGCAAGCCATGGACCGGACGATTTACCTCTTGGACCGGAGCATGGCGCCAACCCAAAAGATCAGAGCCTTTAACAAGGGTCGGGCCATCCTCGACGAGGTTGAGCGCGTCGGCGGGCCCGGTTCGGTCGAACGGTTGGCTCAACAAGGCAAGCTCACCGGTGTCGACGGCATCGGCTCGTCGATCAGTTCGGTGGTGTGTGGCGCCTACGGTGCTGGACCGACCGACTACCTCGATCACCTCGAAGCCTCCACCACTATCGCAATCGGCCCGGGTTCGCAGCTGCGGGATGCGCTCAAAGGCGACTGCCATTCGCATTCCACCTGGTCCGATGGCGGGGCGGAACTGCGGGCAATGGCGCTCGCGGCACAGGCATTGGGTCACGAGTATTTGGTAGCCACCGACCACTCGGCTCGATTGACTGTCGCCCACGGTCTCTCTGTCGACCGACTGGCTGAACAGTTAGTCGAAATCGAGCGGTTGAACGATGAGCTTGCCCCATTCACGATCCTGACCGGGATGGAGGTGGACATCCTCGACGACGGATCACTCGATCTACCCGACGAGTGGCTGGCCCGCTTGGACGTCGTCATCGGCTCGGTTCACCATCGCATCCATCAAGATGCCGCACACATGACCAAACGCCTGGTCAAAGCCGTCGCCAACCCTCACGTTGACATTCTCGGTCATTGCACCAACCGCAAAGTCATGGGCAACAAGCGTCGCCCCTCGAACTTCGACGCCGACTACGTCTTCGCCGCCTGCGCCCAGTTCGATACCGCTGTCGAGATCAACTGTCGCCCCGAACGCCAGGACCCACCGGTCGAGCTACTGGAACTGGCACTGGAATGGGAGTGTCGAGTGAGCATCGACTCCGACGCTCACGCACCCGGTCAACTGGAGTGGGTTAACTACGGCTGTGACAAGGCCGCTTCGGTCGGGATCGAGGCGGAGCAGGTACTCAACACTCGCTCAGCCGGCGATCTCGTGGCGCTCTTGAGCTGATAGCCTTACTAGCTATGTCAAAGCGCAGACGAAAGAAGCGGCTACTTGCCCGGCGCAAGAAGGCCAACCACGGTCGCAAGCCGAACGTCGGTCGGGGCTAGTCATTTACTTCGGGTGACGGTGTGTCCGGACGTCCGGACTGGATGCCCGTGCCGCCAACCGAACTCGGCTAGCCATCAACTAGTCAACAGTCGTTTGACCGCCTCCTCCAAGCGAGCGAGGCGGTTGTTCGCGTTTTCCTTCACAAGCGCTAAGGGCACATCGGCTGATCGCTCAGTGACGACCTCGAAGTAGGCCTTGACCTTTGGTTCGGTACCACTCGGCCGAACGATGACCCGGCTGCCATCGGCGAGATCAAGACAGACACCGACCGTCGGAGGCAGATGTCTGCCCTCATCGAGGAACTCCACTGAGGTGACGGCCACACCGGCCAAGTCGGTGGGATTCAAGCGCCCGGCCGTCGCTCTGAGTTCTTGTTGGCCGGACAGATCCAAATGGCCGAAGGCCACAGAAATCTGGCTGGTGGCGAACAACCCAAACTGCTCAGCCAGCTGATCCAGCCGTTCCAGCAAGGTCGTTCCCTCCGCCCGACAGTCAGCCGCTATCTCGGCCACAACGAGTGCCGAGGCAATGCCGTCTTTGTCCCGCACCGCCGGATTGACGCAGTAGCCGAGGGCTTCTTCGTACCCGAAGACGTAGTGAACGTCAGGCCGATCGACTATCGGTCGAGCAACCCACTTGAATCCGGTCAGGGTGCGAACGCTCTCGGCGCCGTAGTGGCTGGCCAAGACGTTGATGAAACGGGACGACACGATCGACGACACCACCAACGCGCCACGTTCAGTGTCTGCGCCTCGGCGTCGAAGCAAATGATCGGCCAGCAGGGCTCCGACATCGTCGCCCGACAGTCGATGCCAACCGTCCGAGGTTGGAACGGCCACCGCCAGTCGGTCAGCATCAGGGTCGTTGGCCAGAATCAGGTCGGGTGCGTCGGCTGCCGCATCAGCCGTCTGGAAGGCCAGATCAAGGGCTCCCGATTCCTCTGGATTAGGAAAAGGCGTGGTCGGAAAGTCAGGGTCGGGTTCAAACTGCTCGGCCACCACCGTCGGCTCCGGGAACCCGGCCTCTATCATCGCCTCAACAACGGCCCGTCCTCCGACGCCGTGCATCGCGGTGTACAGCACCTTGATTTGCCGGTTGGTGCCGCCAACCGTGGAAACGGCGATGGAGCGATGCGCCGCAGTGGCCTCGGCCGCCGAACAAACTCGCAGCTCGCCCCCGAGACGGGCGATGCCGACCAGATCGACTACCGACCGGTCCCGGTCGGCGGGGACAACACTCTGGTGGAGTTGTTGGTGCTGTTGTGCGACGCCGTCGATCGCCTTGGCGATCTCGTCGTCAGCCGGTGGAATCAACTGGATCCCGTCACCCAAGTACAGCTTGTAGCCGTTGTCTGCTGGTGGGTTGTGACTGGCGGTCACAACAATCGTGGCGTCGGCGCCGCGACGCAAACCTTCGTGCGCAACGACCGGCGTTGACGCCGCCTGGTCAAACAGGTACACCACTCCCCCGCCTTCGACGATCTCGCGGGCGGCGTCGGTGGCGAATTGCTCGGAGCGGTGTCGGGCGTCAAAGCCGATCACCACTGACGGCGCCTCGATACTTCGTCGCTCGCCAAACCAGGACACCAGCCCAGCGGTTGTTTGACGTACGACAACCCGGTTCATGGCGTTAGGACCCGGTCCCATGGCGGCACGGAGGCCAGCGGTCCCAAAACCGATTCTGCCCTCAAACAGCTGCTTCGCCGCTGACGGATCACAACGGTGTAGCTCGATGAGCTGGTCGACCATTTCGGAATCGGGGTCCAGGTCGATCCAGCGTTGCAGTGGCAGAGGTAGATTGCTGGGGCTCATCAGTGCAGGTCACTGTAATGCAGACGCCGTGCGCATGGGCGATGCCCTCCACCGGGTGCCGGCGAGCACGATTCGAGCCGCCGTTGGCCTCCGCCGGGCACCTGAGAGGGCTCAGCGCTATCATGCATCGGATGATCCCACGTCCAGCCCATGCTTGATCACGTCTTCACTGACGCCATCGGCGCACTCAGAGACTCATTGGAGTCAGCCCTTCTGGAACGTCAAGCCATTGAGGAGCGGTTTCAGGCCGACATCTTGCTCGGCGACATTACCTGGGAGACCAGCTACAGCCTGCCCGGAGAAGGGTTGCCGCCGCGTGTCAAGGTTGACTTGAGTCTTGAGTGGCCGACGTGGGCCCAAACCGCATACCGGACCTGGTACCTGGATGAGGAGTTCACCGATAGCCCGATCATCGATATCGAGGTGGTGTTCCACATTCAGCGCCTGAATGTGGCCCCGGACCCGAACGTTGTCATGACCGCAATGTCCCCCTTTTCGCCTCAAATCGGCAACGACGAGCTCACCGGGCTGGGTCCGACTCTCGAGACGGTGTACGACGCCGACCTGCACGTGGCGTCTCATGCCATCGAGGTTACGTACTCAGGGCTCTATGAGCTGGATGAGAAGACCCTGGAGGACGGCTCTGCCCTGGACGAGCACTTTGCTCACATCGGAGGCTGGATCACATCGACCCTCGTTCGCCTCGGAGACCTTCCGTTGAGCTACCAACCGGCACAAGATGGTGAAGAGCTGTAACCTAAGTATCGGTGAAAGCTTCTGATCGTATGATCCAGCTTCCTGGCGCGGCTCCAATGCTAATTCTCTTGACCTCGGCGGACGTGAACGTGGTCAGGCTCCTCGACGAGCGGATTATTGCCGAGGCCGACTCGGTCGATGTTCGATCTGGCGTTGCCTGGATCGAAGTGTCGGACTGTCGCGACTACCTGCGGCGCCTCGTTGAGCACATCTCCGATGGCAGTGGGGTTCGGGTGGCAATGGCCGATCTCAATGCCGGGGCCGCCGAACTGGTGAGCGAGTCGATGCTCAGCGTCACCTTGTCCGACATAGCCATCAGCCTCGAACAAGAGGACATGGCTAACTCAAAAATTGACTATGAGGTCCGCTACCAACCAATCGTTCGCCTCGGCAACCGCTCGATCGTCGGCTACGAAGCACTCATCCGGGCCCACCTAGGCACGGAGACACTCACGGCCGAGGAGTTGATCGGTCGAGCGACCACGGGCGGGTGGCTACCGGAGCTCGATATCACGTGTCGCCGACACGCTATTCAGGGTGTCGGCTCCTGGCTCGGCGCAGGCCTTTTGTTCCTGAACATCATGGCTCCTGACGGAAGCTTCGATCTGGCGGCAGCCCGAGCCACAATCCGACACGCCGAGGACATCGGGATTGAACCTGACCAGATCGTCTTCGAGGCGGCTGAGCGCAATCGCTACGTCGACATCGATCTTGCGGCCGCCCAGTTGAACAAGCTGCGAAACGCCGGGGTGCGAATCGCACTCGACGACGTTGGCGACGGCTACTCGACGTTACGGGTGGCAACTAGCTTCAAACCCGATGTGTTGAAGCTGAGTGGAGACCTGGTGGCTTCATTGCCCAGCTCTGAAGCAACAGCAATCATCCAGGCCGTTGTTGGACTGGCCCACCAGACCGGCGCCTGGGTTGTGGCTGAAGGAATCGAGAACGAGGCGCAGGCCGCCACGTTGACCCAAATGGATGTCGACTGGGGGCAGGGCTTGTTGTTCGGTGGCCCCGCCGTCATGCCCTCGGACTGAGATCTCTCAAGCCCCGGCTTCGGCTAGAAAGTCGGTGAGCGGGCGCTCAGGGCGGGGTCCCATATGGGAGATTACCTCGGCTGCGGCGAACGATCCCAGGCGACCCACCACGGGCAGCGGCAGATTGCGGCTAAGTCCGTAGAGGATTCCGGCTGCGTACTGGTCTCCGGCCCCGGTCGTGTCGATCACGGGTGCGATTTCCTCGGCCTCGACCTCGACCACATCAGTGGCGGTAACCAGCCAGGAGCCCTTGGGCCCCCTTGTTACACAGGTCAGACCGACATGAGCGCGAACTTTTTCGACCGCCTCATCTAGGTCGGACTCAAACAGTGCCGTGAGCTCTGCTTCGTTAGCAAACAAGATGTCGACCGGCCCTGAAACGAGTTCCAGGAAGTCTTGGTGGTGTCGCTCGACGCAGAATGGGTCCGACAGCGTCAACGACACCCTGCGACCGGCACCGGCGGCCAGGTCCATAGCTTTGCGGATCGCCGCTTTGGCGGAGTCTGTGTCCCACAGATAGCCCTCGCAGAACAAGATCTGACCGGCTGAGGCCACAGCGGGGTCAACGTCGTCAGGTTCAAGAAGTGTCGAAACGCCGAGGTAGGTATTCAACGTCCGTTGAGCATCTGGAGTAACCATGATGAGACAGCGGGCGGTGGCGGGACCGGCGGCAGCCTGAGGAACACTAAAGGCCACTCCGAGTGAGTTCATGTCGCGGGCGAAGACGTCGCCTAGATGGTCTTGGCGGACCTTGCCGATGTAGGCCGACGTTCCGCCGAACGAGGCGATGCCAGCCATGGTGTTGGCGGCTGACCCGCCTGAGGCTTCGACCAATTCGAGAGCTGGGTCGTTCTCAGCGGTCATCTTCTGCATCATCTGATACAGGTAATCGGCGCGCTCTTCGTCGATGAGGTGCATGGCACCCTTGGCCAAGCCTTCAGACACCACGATGTCGTCAGCTACTGTTCCGATGATGTCGACCATGGCGTTTCCTACGCCTACTACATCGACCTCGCCGGGGCCATCGGGCCGCCGTTCGCCAGCCTCATGGCCCAACCCAGTTTCACTCATACCGCTCTCACCGTACAGGGTCGACGACAGCTGCACCCATCCCGTCTGTCAACGAGTGTCGGCCGTCGGGCGGAGGAAGGATTGCACCACAGCCTTTGGTGCAATCCTTCCGCTCCGATTAGCTACAGCCGCTGGTGTTGCCACAACCTGGGCAGGCGTGGCAGCTACCGGCTCGCTGCATGGTGATCCCGCACTGCATACAAATTGGTGCGTCGACGTCGATCTTCCGACCGGCACCCAACTGAGCGGCTTCGGCCTTCGCCATCATCTCGTCAACCGACTCGATTGACGGCGGGTCTGCCGGGAACTCGCCCTGCTGTGAAAGCGCCTCATCGACTCCGGGGAGCGTGGGCTGGCTCCGCTCATGCGTGGTGAAGATGCCCAGACCGGCACGCTCCTCTTTACCGAGGTACAACACGGCCAGCTTACGGAACAGGTAGTCCATGATCGAGTTGGCGATACGGATGTCCGGGTCGTCGGTCATGCCGGCCGGCTCGAATCGCATACCGGTGAACGTTTCCACGTAGGTCCGAAGCGGAACTCCGTACTGAAGACCGTGGCTCAACGAGATGGCCAGGGCATCCATAATGCCGGCCAGTGTTGACCCCTGCTTCGACACCCGTAGGAAGATCTCGCCCGGCCTGCCGTCGTCGTACTCCCCGACGGTGACGAAGCCTTTGCAGTCTGCTACCCGGAACTCGAAGGTTCGCGATCGCCGGTCTCGTGCCAGTTTCTCACGGATCGGCTTGTAGACGATCTTGGGTTCGGCTGCTGCCAGCAGGGCGTCCGCCGTGGCTTGTGACTCTTCGTCGTCGGTGGCGTCGTCTTTCTTGGCCATCGACAGAGGCTGGGCCACTTTGCAGTTGTCCCGGTAAATGGCGATGGCTTTGACCCCCATCTGCCAGGCATCGAGGTGAAGCTGCTCGACGTCTTCGACCGAGACCTCTTCGGGCATGTTGACCGTCTTGGAAATGGCTCCGGAGATAAACGGCTGCACTGCGGCCATCATCTTGACGTGTCCCAGGTAATGAATCGGGTTGTCGCCCATCGAGCAGGCGAACACGGGGACGTGGCCGTCTTTGAGGTTCGGTGCCCCGAGGATGGTCTTGTTCTCGTCGATGTAATCGGTGATTGCGGTCGCCTCGGTCGATGAATAGCCAAGACGATTAAGCGCTCGCGGCACCGACTGGTTCACGATGCTCATCGTGCCACCGCCGACCAGCTTCTTCATCTTGCACAGGCCCAGATCAGGCTCGATGCCGGTGGTGTCGCAGTCCATCAAGAGACCGATGGTTCCGGTTGGGGCAAGGACCGTGGCTTGGGCGTTGCGAACACCAACTGATGGAGCCAGCTCACAAGCGCCATCCCATGATTGGCGAGCTTCGTCGAGAATGGCTGCCGGGGCCAACGACTGGTCGATGCTGTCGCAGGCCCGCCGATGCTGATCGAGAACACGCAACATGTGGTCACGGTTCTCCTCATAGCCGGCGTGGGGGCCCATTCGGGCTGAGGTTCGAGCCGAGGTGTGGTAGGCGTGCCCGGTCATCAGCGACGTGATGGAGGCGGCCATGGCCCGTCCGGCGTCAGAGTCGTAGGGAAGACCGAGGGTCATCAGTAGGGCGCCGATGTTGGCGTAGCCCAGGCCCAGCTGACGGAACTTGTGAGAGGTCTCGCCGATCGACGCTGTGGGGTAGTCAGCCCGGCCGACAAGGATCTCTTGGGCGGTGAAGAAGTGCTCCACGGCGTTCTTGAAACCAGCGACGTTGAAGGTGTCATCGTCGCCCATGTACTTGAGCAGGTTCAAGCTGGCCAGGTTGCAGGCCGAGTTGTCCAGGTGCATGTATTCGCTGCACGGGTTTGAACCGTTGATCTTGCCGGTGTTGGCCGAAGTGTGCCAGTGGTTGATAGTGGAATCGAACTGCATTCCGGGGTCTGCGCACTCCCATGATGCCTGAGCGAACTGGCGCATGAGATCACGAGCCTTCACCGTGCGGATGACTCGTCCGTCAGTTCGGGCTACCAGGTTCCAGTCGGCCCCGTCGATCACGGCCTGCATGAACTCGTCGGTCACTCTGACCGAGTTGTTGGCGTTCTGGTACTGGATGGAATGGCTGTCGGAGCCGTCCAGGTCCATGTCGAATCCGGCCTCTCGCAGAACGCGTGCTTTGCGCTCCTCGGTGGCCTTACACCAGATGAACTCTTCGATGTCCGGGTGATCGATGTCGAGCATGACCATCTTGGCCGCCCGTCGTGTCTTGCCGCCGGACTTGATGGTTCCGGCTGAAGCGTCAGCGCCGCGCATGAAGCTGACGGGGCCGGATGCTGTTCCGCCGCCGCGAAGCGGCTCTGCGCTGGAACGGATACCCGACAGGTTGATACCGGCACCCGAACCGCCCTTGAAGATCACGCCTTCTTCGACGTACCAGTTCAAGATGGCATCCATGGTGTCGTCGACGGCCAAGATGAAACACGCCGAGGCCTGCTGCGGCACACCTTTAACGCCGATGTTGAACCAAACCGGAGAATTGAACGCACCCATTTGATGAATAATCAGGAACTTCAGTTCGTCGCTGAAGATCTCCGCTTCATCGTCGCTGAAATAGCCGTCCTCGACACCCCATGCGGTGATGGTATCGACGACGCGATCGGCGACCTGCTTGAGCGACGTCTCTCGCTCATCAGTGTTGAGCGTGCCACGGAAGTACTTTTGCGCCAAGATGTTGGTGGCGTTTACCGACCATGACTCGGGAACCTCAACGTCAGTCTGCTCGAAGGCGACCTCGCCTGTTTTCCAGTTCGAAATCCGGGCGTCGCGCTTCACCCACGTAACGGTGTCATACGGGTCGACTCCCGCAGTGCTGTAATACCGCTTCAGACCGATGTGTGTTTGTCCGGGTGCGAGAGTCATGGTGATTTCGATTCGCTTTCTTACTTACGTAACTGAGGTTTCGTAACTGAGGTTTGTAGTTGAGGTTGCAGATCAATGGCTTGGAGGCGATCCAACCCCAGAGGGGTCCGGCACATCATTCCGGTACACCGGCTCGGAGCGACCTTGTTGCCGCTCGACGGGCTCACACCGTCACCGTTCACCTCCTCATTCCAGGGAGGGTGGTGAGAGGCGCAGCCCACTCGGTGACCCGATTCTTGGCGTTGGAGGTTCCCTAGCTCATCTTTCTAGTCATGTCGAGTGACAGTTTGCGGCGGTGCTGCCTCCTGTCCCTCCGTTGTCGCACGCGCCTTCGTTCCACCGACAGCGCGCACCTGCATTGCATAGTTCATAGCCCGTTTGCTGTTGTTCCGGAACTTCCGCAAGGAAACTCCGCCGCACACAGCTCGCAAACTACCTGCCACTAGATCTTGTGCTAACCGCCAGCTCAAAAAGAGCGACGCACAAGATGTGGGTAGTCATTACATCACTGTAATTACGCCGATGTCAACACGGATCCAAGGTTTTTCTTAGGTGTATTCCTTCCGAGGCCGCCAACTGGGCGCTCCAGAAGGAGCAACATCAGCAGAACTGCGCACGTAACGAAGATCGGGCCTAGAGGACCACGGGTCAAGGTTTGTCTCCAGACGGCACTCATACCGCTCAAACGATCATCAGACAGGTCAATTCTTTCAGTGACCCACCCGCTTTCGCAGGCGCTACCCAAACCTAGGGGCCCTGAATCTCCTCCAAGACCCTGCCATACCGATGTCTAAACCCGACCTCCGTCACAATTGCTCAGCCCCACGACGGGCGTAACCGCCACCATAATCAACGTCGGCTGTGGATCGGAAGAGGAGGAACCTGTGGATTACTGTGGATTAACCCGGGAAATCCTGTGAGGTTCATGTGGGTGACGGGGTTTCGCTCCCACTAGTCGGCCCAACAAGCATCTTGGCGCCCTTGGAGGGCAACGCATTCCGGCACGACTCATAAACTGAGCTGGTGCGCGAATTATTCCCCGACAATGACTCCATCGTTGCCCCTGGCTCCCCCGACGACGTCATACGGGCGGTACTCGATGAGAACCGCAACCCTCCTGGCGAACGGCCGTGGCTGTTTGTGAACATGGTGGCCAGCATCGACGGGGCCACCGCAACCGATGGAACCTCTGGAGGTCTGGGCGCCGAGGGCGATCGACTGATATTTCGAGGTCTTCGATCTAGCGCCGACATCATCTTGGTCGGAGGGCAAACGGTGCGAGACGAGCAGTACCGACCCCCGCAAGCGCACATCGCCGCCAAGCAGACGAGGGCTCAAAGGGAACAGAGCGAACGACCGAGGCTTGCGGTCATCAGCGGTTCTCTCCGCTTCGACCGTGAGTTGACGTTCCTCGACGACGATCCCCCACCGATCATCTTTCATCCGCTCGACGTCGATCGAGCTCGCGTCGACGAACTAGCCCAAAGGGCTGATTTGGTGCCGATCGCCAGCGCTGATCGAGATGGCAGGCTCTCGATGAGCGCCATTGTCGACGAACTTGCTAACCGGGGTGTCTCACGAGTTCTCTGCGAAGGTGGACCGTCAATCAACGGACAGTTGGTGGCCGAGGGCCTGGTGGACGAGTGGAATCTGACGTTGGCGCCCCTGCTGCTCGGAGGAAACTCGCCTCGCGCCGCGGTCGGAGCGCTG
>CALJMD010000410.1 GCA_937981915.1 uncultured Acidimicrobiales bacterium | reverse complement strand
AATCTCTTCCACCACAATGTTGGCCGCCCCCGGTTCGACCCCGATCATGCCGCAAGTGGACACCGCGGTCGGTGAGCCGTGTTCAACAGGAACAGTCGGCAAACCGACCAGGAACGAACCGGCGGCCCGGGTGGCGTCACGTCGCAGCGCCATCGGCGTTGTCCCGGCGTGATCGGCTTGACCGAGAAACGTGACAAAACCGTGGGCCACTTCAACAATGTCGGTTACCACTCCGATGTCCAGCCCAGCGTCTTCCAACACCGGACCCTGTTCGATGTGTAGCTCGACGAACGCAGCGACCTCGTTGGCCGTAATCGGAGGCTGGGCGACCACTGCGTCGATCGAACTTCCAATGCGGGCCAGGCCGTCGGCCAACGGTTCGCCGTCTCTTCCGGCCAGGCCGTTGAGATAATCAGCGGCCAGCCCGTCGGCCAGAGCGCGAGATCCGAGGAAGCTGCCGTAGGCCCCCTCCTCGTCGGCGAAGGCGATGACCTCAATCGTCCGGCCCGGCACGTGACCGGACTCAGCCATTGTCCGCAGGCACTCCAGTCCGGCCAGCACACCGTAGGCGCCGTCGAGGCGGCCGCCATCGGGGACGGTGTCGATGTGAGATCCCGTCCACACCTTCGGCTGGTCGGATTGCTTACCCGGCAATGAAACGAAGCAGTTCCCAATGGCATCGGTTCGGAACCCGAGCCCTGCCTCGACGGCGCGGCCCTCAAGCCAGCCCCGAGCGGTGAGATCGGCGTCGGAGTAAACGGGCCGGTTGACGCCGCCCCGATCGGTGGCCCCGAACTGCCCGAGAGCGTCGATGTCGGCCAGCAGTCGTTCCAGGTTGACGCGGGTGTTTGCGGACGTCTCAGAGACCATGGGGAACTACTGAACCCGACCGGACTGCTCCGGTCAAGCCGACGACGAACAGCACTCTTTTACTTGACACATTGGAAAGTTAATATTAGCTTTCTCATATGGAAAGTGAACGGAACGGTATCTCCCAGCCCGAGGACGACGTCAATCCGCAAGCGCTGCTCGGCGTCTTGGAGAACTCGCAGGCAGCGGCTGTCAGCGAGTCGTTGTGGCCTGTCAATCCGCTGTGGCACGGGCCGCTCTTGGCGCTCGGCATCTGGGGGATCCTGGCCTTTTCGTGGGAACAGAGCTCACCGGCCGGGCTAATCGGCCTAGCCGTGGCTCTCGTAGCGCTCTACTTCACCGGCTTCCAGTACATGCGTCGACGCAAAACCAAAGGCGCCAGGCCTAGTGGCACAATGGTCGGCAAGTACGTGGTCATGCTCGGCTTCGCCAGCGTGATGACGCTGGCGATCATCATCGGTTGGGGCCAAACCCTCTACCGTTTCGGTGGTTCAACACCTGGCCCGCTCGGCATCATCATTGGTTTGGCCATCAGCTCGATAGTGACCACGATGGGCATCTCGATC
Source organism: uncultured Acidimicrobiales bacterium (assembly GCA_937981915.1). Lineage (GTDB taxonomy): Bacteria > Actinomycetota > Acidimicrobiia > Acidimicrobiales > SZUA-35 > JAHELU01. The sequence continues at coordinate 1,757 of CALJMD010000410.1, read as the reverse complement.
ACCAACACGCTCAGTCGGCAGTGGCTTGGGTCAGCCGGATGACGCTTGAAGGTTTGGACCCAGTGCTCACGCCGCCAAAGCGTCTGGCTTGCATGGGAGCGGCCTCGGCAACCGACAAAGTCGAGTTCGCCTTTCTCACCGACTACCTGGGACTGAGCGACTCAGATTTGTCGAAGCAACTCAAGGCTCTAATAGAAGTCGGCTACCTAACCTCCACCAAGACCGGCAAGGGCGTCACCCGACGGACATGGCTCACCATCACCGACGCCGGACGGAAGGCTCTCGCCAGCCACACCGCTGAACTTCAGCAGATGATCAAACCCGAACTGCCGATTCCAGAACCGGGGTGATGCCTGGCTAACCGGTGACCCTGCCAGCCAGTTGTTCAGCCTGGCGGTCTTTGGCTTGATCAACCACTCGATCAAGCGATGGCAGAAGAATCTGGTGGAAGAAGCGCTCGTCGGGATGGTTGTCGAGCTTCCACGACAGCCAGTCGCCGCCGGTGAATTGTTTGAAGGCAAAGCCGGTTCGATCTTCGAGACCATCGGCGGCGACGTAGACGGTGCTGTCAGTGGTTACCACGCCCGGCCAGCGAGTGGGGATTCCCGCTCTGGCCAACATCTCTTCGCCAGCCTCGTTGACGGGCAGTTCAATCCACGACTCCACCTCGGAGCCTACGGCCGGCTCGATCAGCTCAATCCAGCGGGGCATGCTCGAACGGTCACCTCGACTACCGGCCGGACCACCAACAAAATACGGGAACCGGAACTCAAGCTCATCGGCGGTTAGCACCACCAACCTCCGGTCGGGATTGGCGTTGCCCGACAAGGTTGTGACGAGCACCAGGCCCGGTCCCTCATACGGCCAAGGGTCCGGACCGAGCGCTTTCAGCGGTGGTGACAGCTCGGCCAAATCTTCGACCGGTGAGCCCAGCCAACCAGTGGCGTCGAATCCGAATGCCCGTTGCAATCTCTCCGACGCGTTCACCGGCGTCGGTTCAGGGGCGATGGCGAACTCGCCATAGGCGGGAACACCACCGGCCACCCAGCTCTCGATGTCAGCGGCTTGAGCGTCGGTGAGTGTCGATGTCACCCGGTTTCGGCCCAGTTCATCGATGTCGCCCTCATCGTCGGCGTAGATCCCGTACCCGTCGGCCAGCACGATCAGATCCGGCCAATCGGTAGGCCACTCGCCGTGCGGTTCACCCCCTGGGGCGGTGCCGACGTGATCACGACCAAGCCGGAACGACACCCGATGATGGGCCAAAACACGGTCCAACACCGCATGCTCGAGATAGCGGTCGTCAGCCACGGTCACATCGAACACCAACAAATCAAGTTGCTGAATAGACGACCAACGCCAGTGGAGGTGCAGGGCAGGCAGAGCGCCGAGGAGCACGAGCAACAGAACGGCGAAAACCACCCGAGCCAGCGTTAGACGCCGCTGGGGTTCTGCCGGTTTGTCTTCGGCTACAACCACACCTACTAAATCGGACGAAACCGCCTTCCGATTGAGGACGGGTCGCCCTGAGCCGAGACGGCGGCGCTCGTCAGAGCAAGGCTGAGGTATTGAAGGTGTCTTCGAAGCGGGTCACCTCGGACCGGTCGATGCCTCGGTTGGTCGCAGCGTCTCGCCATGTTGCAACGGCGTTGGCGACTTCGACACGGATCTCGTGAGCTTGCTCTGGGCTCAGGCGGCAGCCTTCGGCAAAGGCGACCAGCGCAGCATGTTCATCGTCAGGGCTCGTGACGCCCACA
>CALJMD010000409.1 GCA_937981915.1 uncultured Acidimicrobiales bacterium | reverse complement strand
GGTGTGTCCGGCGAGTTGAGCTATGACGGCTCCGGTGCACCAGCCAAGCCGATGTACGTCCATCAGGTCGTAGACGGCCAAGCGACCCTGGCCGCTGTTATTGGTGGCTGACCTCGGCTGACGAGGGCTGCGTGGACTCCGACATCGACGTTGCCGGGCCGCTGTCAGCGAACAGGGTGCTGGCCAGAAGTGTGTCGACCTGTCGTCGGACGCTGAAGTTGGTTTCGGCGTAGCCAACGGCACCAGGACCTTTAATGGTCTTCCAATCTTCCCGTAGAGCTCGTGTTACCGCAGCGGCCAGCTCGGTGGCCAGTGCTTGAATGTCATCGGACTCCGGTACCAGCGTCCCGACCTCGTCGATGACGAAGTCTTTCGGACCACCGGAGTTGACTCCGATGACCGGCGTGCCACACGCCATGGCTTCGATGAATACCAGTCCGAACGGTTCGTTCTTCGACGGGAAGCAGGCGACGTCACCGGCGGTGAACAACGTGGCCAGGTCACCCTGGCTCTTCGGTCCGACAAAGTGAACGTTGCGCAGTCCCAGCTCGGTGTGGGCCAGTTCGTGGTAGTGACGCTGATCGTCCAACGGGCCGGAACCGACAATGATCAGACCGATCTCGCCCTGGCTGTCGTCGGACTCCCAAATGGCAGCCGCCCGTAGCAGCGCGTCGAGCCGTTTCCACGAAGCGAACTTTCCGCAGAAGACGACGACCTTGTCATAGTCGCCGGGCACCGGCTCGGCTGATCGCGGACTGCCCTCATAGGGCTCGGTGGTGAATTGCGGCAGCGCTGTTGTTCGCCATGACGCGACGTCGGCGGGTGGTGCAGCCGGGGTGAAGAATGCTTCGTTGTAACCGTTCGGTGAGAGGACGATCCTGTCGGCCGGAAACGAGTCGAACACGGAGGTGAACACGTCGACCTGTTGGTTGGATATGGCGGCGCACCAGTCGACGGTGGGGCCCGAACCCGGGTCGGAGCCGAACACCTCAGCCGAGCGCACCATCGGCAGGAAGCGCATTGGAAATTCGGGGTCCGCTTCTCCCCCGGTCTGTTCGCTTTGCTGGCCGGCCAATTCGGCGGAATACATTTTCAGCGCGGTGCCGTGAACGAAACACAACACCGGGATGCGTTGACGGCCGGAGTCGAGACGTCGCTGGTTCAAGTCGGCGGCCACCAGTGGATTCAGAAACGTGTGATGGGCGACCAGAAGATCGATGGCCTTGCCGTGCTCACGCTCAATCTCGTTAATCCACGCTTCGGCTTCGTCGGCCAAGCGTTTGCGGTAGGCGGCAAATTCTTCCTCGCTGAACGAATGCCAGCGATAGGAACTGACCGGTGAAATCGACTCGCAGATCGGAATGTCGTGTTCCAATTCGAACACGCGAACATCGGACTCGCTGAACCGTTGTCGGCGTGACGGGTACATCGAGTAGGCCTCGGTGTCCGGCCGTTGGTTGAGGGCCCGGTGGTGAGCCTCGTGGAGTATCCCGGATCCGGGAGCGTACTCGCCTTGTCGTTGCCAGTTGTTGGTTCCCAACTGAAAGACAAGAGTGGGGGGTGCCGTGGTTCGAGAAGAGTTCACAGGGTCCCTTTCGGTGGTGATGACCCAAAGTCAAGCGGATTCCAGGGTAGGCGAAATCACGCTTGGCGTGATGATGCTCACCGATGCAGCCGGCCGAATCGCGGTGAAGGTCTACGGGTGGCGATAGCAACACGTTACGACCCTGGGCGTAGTACCGTGGATAAGTAGTACCGTGGATAGTTAGTCAAGGTATGTGTGAGCCTGGGTAATAGTCCGCGACGGGGAGTCGCCAAAGGAGACCCGTGACCGAAACCGCTGTCAGTGATGTAAAGACGGACCCGGTCGATTCCGGTCAGGCCCGGCTCATTGCGGTTGCCAACCAGAAGGGTGGAGTCGGTAAGACAACCACCGCTGTCAATCTTGCTGCTGCCGCCGCCGAGATCGGCCATCGGGTTCTCGTCGTCGACCTGGACCCTCAGGGAAACGCCAGCACCGGTTTGGGGATCAATCCTCGGACGCTGGATAAGTCCATGTACGACGTGCTGTTGCACGACGTGGCTCTTGACGAGGTCATCGAGGCTGCGGCTGTTCGAAATCTGTTTCTGGCGCCGGCCAACCTCGACTTGGCCGGAGCCGAGATCGAACTAGTGCCAGCGTTCTCCCGGGAGATGCGTCTAAAAGGCGCTCTTTCGCATGTGATGAGTGACTACGACCTCATCTTGATCGATTGCCCACCGTCGCTTGGCTTGTTGACGGTGAACGCGTTGGCCGCCGCCAACGAGGTTCTTGTTCCGATTCAGTGCGAGTACTACGCGCTTGAGGGCCTCGGCCAGTTACTGCGAAACGTGGACCTGGTCAAGAAGAACCTCAACCCGGAGCTGCACCTTTCCAAGATTGTCCTGGTCATGTATGACGCCCGCACCAACCTGGCTTCTCAGGTGGCGGCTGAAGTACGTGAACACTTTGGCGAACTGGTGTGCAGCACCGTCATCCCTCGAACGGTTCGATTGTCCGAGGCGCCAAGCTTCGGACAGCCCATCACCGTGTTCGATGGGGCATCTCGGGGGGCAGTCGCCTACCGGGATTTGGCGGTTGAGGTGGCCGGTGAGTCCAAGGCGCCGTAGCCGGTTCTCCAATTGGACCGGCGGCGTCGACCCCGGTGACGAAACCGATGAGCCTGAAGGCGACGCTGTTTCCGGGAGCGATACTCCCAGCGGCGGCGACACTGTATATGGCAGCGATGCTGTATATAGCGACGCTGATGACAGCGTTCCGGTAGTGGGTCAGTCGCTGAGCGATCTTCTTGTTGGCGGCGATTCGCTGAGCGAAGGCGCCGACCCGGTGGAGCCCGAATCCACGCCGGGTACGGAACTCCCCTACGACGGCCGGATTGTTCGTATCCCTCTTGATGCCGTGACGCCCAACGCTGTACAGCCTCGCCGCCGTTTCGAAGAGTCATCGTTGGCTGCATTGACGGCCTCGGTGTCTGAGCTCGGGGTGCTTCAGCCGATTATCGTGCGCCCGATTGCTGCCCCTGATGTCGGCGACGGCGCAAACGGTGGCTCCGCAGCAGGCGGCGTTATCGATCTTCGGGCCGCGGAGTCGGCAACGGACTCGACTCGATACGAGTTGGTGGCCGGCGAGCGTCGCTGGCGAGCGGCCCGGCGGGCGGGCCTGAATCACATTCCCGCTCTTGTTCGAGAAGTTGATGACCTTCGCTCGCTCGAAGAAGCCATCGTCGAGAACTTACATCGTGTTGATTTGAATCCTTTGGAGGAAGCGGGAGCATTCCAGCAGTTGGTCGACGACTTTGGTCTCACTCAGGAGGAGGTCGCGGCCAGGGTAGGCAAGAGTCGTTCGGCGGTGGCCAACACCTTACGCCTGCTGCAGTTGCCCGGTTCGATTCAACGAATGGTCATGGACGGCGAGTTGAGCGCCGGGCATGCCCGCACACTTCTGTCCGAACCAAGCCTGGCTCGGCAGCGACAGTTGGCGGCCCGGATCATCGAAGATGATCTGAGCGTCCGACAGGCCGAAGAGTTGGCCAAGGAGCTTTCGGGTCGGCGCAGCGCAAACAGCGACGACGGTTCCGGTGCGAGCAGGCCATCCCCGACCAAGTCAGCCGGTGCGCTGGAGGTCGAAAATCATCTAGCCGATGTGCTCGACACCAGAGTGCGGGTGACCGAGGGGGCGAAGCGGGGATCGATCACTATCGAGTTCGCCGACGCCGATGACCTCGACCGGATCTATCGCTTGTTCGTAGGGCCTCGCCGTCGCAGCTAGCGGTCGCAAACAGGGCTTCCAGTCGAGCTACCCGAAATAACCCACTACGTACCTGGTTACACCCAGTTTGTCCCACGTTTATCCGCAATTCGTACCCATAAAATACCCAAGCTTGACTACTGGGCGTCGATATGGGCAGAACGTCGGCGACTGCCTTCGTCGGATGTTTCACGTGAAACATCGGATCGCGACGGGCTTCCCGTTTTCTTGGAAGCGGTCGATTGGGCCGGCGCCAGATGCCTCCGGGTTGGTCAACTCGGTGTTGTCGCTGAGATAACTACCGCAACGTCAGGTCCGAGGTGGGGACTTGTTGGATCCAGCCAAGGCAGTCCGATCTTGGTCAGTGCGGTTCGCCTGCGTGATTGGCGTTGCGGTCGGCCGGAGCGGCTACCCGGTGGAAGTTGTTGGC
>CALJMD010000408.1 GCA_937981915.1 uncultured Acidimicrobiales bacterium | reverse complement strand
TGCAGTTCCTCCAGGAACCCGTCAGTCGCTCTACGACAACCCTGAGTACCAGGAAGCTGCAGCTGCATTCGCCGGCCGCACGCTCGACGCAATGCTCGCTGCACCGATCGACAACCCTGGCACCACGCCACGGCCCGGTCTGCCTGGCGTGCAGTACGTCGGTGTACCTGAGTTCCAGGACGTCGGCACCCGCTGCACCGAGCTGTTCTCGTCAGCAATCGCTGGTTCGACTAGCGTTGAAGATGCACTGGCCGATTGCCATATCATCGCATCTGAAGTAAGCAACTAGTCCCAACATTTTCAGTGTTGGGCCCGGTCGTAGCACAAAGCTACGACCGGGCCCTTCTGCTGTGAATGTTGGGCGAGCGTTGATTCGAACGGAGCTGGAGAACGCATGGCCACTGCTGTGATCAGTCACGAAGAGGAAGTACGCCGCCTTCAACGACGAGAAGGATGGAGACGTAGGCTCCCGATTCTTCCCGCTTTGCTGTTCACGATTGCGGTGACACAGATTCCTTTCCTGTTCACTCTCTTCTACAGCCTCACCGATTGGCGCATCGACACGGTCGATCCTCGCCAGTTCATTGGAGTCGAGAACTACACCAGCCTGAGTGGTGACAAATTCTTCCTCGATGCCGCGTGGGTGACTGTCAAGATGACCGTCATGGCAGTGCTGGGCTCGCTGATCGTGGGGACGGGCCTGGCCCTTCTGCTTGATCGTAAGTTCTTCGGGCAGGGCTTCATCCGCACACTACTCATCACGCCGTTCCTGGTGATGCCGGTCGTCGCTGGCTTTATGTGGAAGACGCAGATGTTCAACGCCACCTTCGGTGTGATCAACTGGGTCCTCAACACGGTCGGCATCGACTCCATCGAGTTCGCCACCAAGTATCCACTGGCTTCGGTGGTGGTGGTGCTTATCTGGCAGTGGAGCCCGTTCATGATGTTGATCATCCTGGCTGGCCTCCAGGGCCAGGACGCTTCGGTGCTCGAAGCGGCTCGGGTTGATGGTGCCACTTCGTGGGGGACCTTTCGCCAGATCACCTTCCCCCAGCTTCGCCCGTTCCTGGAACTCGGAACCCTGCTCGGTGCGATCTATCTCATTCAGGTTTACGACCACATCGAAGTCATCGTCGGCGGCCAACCTGGCGCCAAGAACCTGCCCTTCTACATCGCACAGCGCTCGATCGGTGGCGGTAACCGTTTCGGCCTGGCGTCGTCGTACTCGATCATCGTGGTGATCGCCTCGATCATCATCGCCAACATTGGCCTGCGTGTGTTGTCTGGTCTACTGGAGGATGATTCCTGATGGCCATATTCACCAGAGCCCCTAAGGCCGAACCCATCCTCGGTCAGAACCGTTTGGTGGCAGCCTTGCTCGGGCTGCTGACCTGGTTCATCGGCCTCCTGTTCTTCTTCCCGCTGTTCTGGCTCGTGCTTAACGGGTTCAAGGAAGAGTCCGTTGCCAACGCAAGCCCCACGCTGATCTTTGATCCAACGCTCGATCGCTTCTCCGAAGTCACCGAAGCAAACTCGGGTCTGCTGAGCTTCGCGGAAGCGTTTGGTAACTCGTTTTGGATCGTGTTGATCTCGACGGTTCTGGTCATGATCCTCGCCGTTCCGGCTGCGTACGCTCTGGCGATCCGCCCGATGCGAAAGTGGCGCGATGTGCTGTTCTTCTTCATCTCGACGAAGTTTCTGCCCATTGTTGGTGTGATCATGCCGATTTGGATCATCGCTCGCGACCTCAACTTGCTGGGTACTCGCACCGTCCTCGTCGTCCTCTACACGGCAATGAACCTCCCCCTCGCCGTGTGGATGTTGCGGTCGTTCTTTGCCGAAGTTCCAAAGGAACTCATCGAAGCTGCCCAGATCGACGGCTGCAGCCTGCTGGGCCAACTGCGTCAGGTGATCCTGCCGATCGTGGCACCCGGCTTGGCAGCAACCGCTCTGCTCTGCGTGATCTTTGCCTGGAACGAGTTCTTCTTCGCCATCCAGTTGAACCCGACCGGTGCATCCACCATGCCGGTCTGGGTCAACTCCCAACAAAAGTTCCAAGGCCAGTTCCTTGCCGGACTCAGCGCTGCATCGGTCTTGGCCACGCTCCCGGTGGTTGTTGCCGGTTGGGTTGCGCAGAAGCGCATGATTCGAGGCCTGGCAATGGGAGCAATCAAGTGATGCGCCGCACGACGAATACAAGCAGCTACGACACGAGGGGCATGACCCATGGCTGAAGTCCGATACGAAGCAGCAAGTCGTCTCTACCCGGGCAGTGAAATCCCGGCAGTGAACGAACTCAACCTAGACATCGCCGACGGAGAACTGCTTGTGCTCGTTGGCCCGTCGGGCTCGGGTAAGTCGACGGCATTGCGCATGCTCGCCGGCCTTGAGACGGTCACCTCTGGCAGCATCCACATTAACGATGTCGATGTGACCCTCAAGCCACCGCAGGATCGCGACATCGCCATGGTGTTCCAGAACTACGCCCTGTACCCCAGCATGACCGTGGCCGAGAACATGGGTTTTGCTCTTAAGCAGGCCAAGGTCTCAAAGGAGCAGCGGGCGGAGCAGGTGCGCGAGGCTGCGCGCATCCTCGACCTCGAGCCCTATCTCGACCGCAAGCCAAAGAACCTGTCCGGTGGGCAGCGGCAGCGCGTCGCCATGGGTCGTGCCATCGTGCGCAGTCCCCAGGTGTTCCTGATGGATGAGCCCTTGTCGAACCTTGACGCCAAGCTGCGGGTGCAGACTCGCACCGAGTTAGTTGACCTGCAGGACCGCCTGGACACAACGATGGTGTACGTCACTCACGACCAGGTCGAGGCCATGACCATGGGACACCGGGTGGCGGTGTTGAAGGATGGCATCCTGCAGCAGGTGGCGTCTCCCCGCGAGCTTTATCGCCGGCCGAAGAATCGCTTCGTTGCTGGCTTCATCGGATCACCGGCCATGAACCTGCTGGACGTCGACCGCGCAGATGGGCAGTTCGCGCTTGCCGGGACCACAATCGAACTGACCGACGAAATGAGGGCCGCCGCGGCGGCGGTCGACGGCACGACTTTCGGCGTCGGTGTTCGCCCAGAACATCTCAAGTTCACCTCTAGCGGTAGTGGCATTGCCGGCGAGGTCAGCGTCGTCGAGGCCTTGGGCTCTGAGTCGTTCCTCCATGTGAAGGTGCAGCATGAAGGACGCGAGCAAGTGTTGGTGGTCCACGAGGCCGGTGACACCGAGTTAGTTCGCGGCGACAACGTGACCATCGTTGTCGACGGCCCGGTTCACGTCTTCTCGCCGGACGGCGAAAGCGTCTGACCCTCTAGCCTCGCGCAGCTGATTGTGACGTTCCTGGCGCGCCGCGCCGGTTTGGCACAGGACTGTTCCGGCAAAATGGGCCTTGTTAAGCCTGGGGTGAGCGACTCACAATAGGGTGCTCTGTCGAGCACGGTTCCGGCGTGCTCACTATGAACCTTGGGAGGCAACCATGGGAAGCGCCGACGGCGGCAATGCAGCGTGGTCCGTTAAGGCTTTTCGGCGAGGGGAAACTCCGCTTCCCGAACCCAACCTCGGGTGGAACGTTTACGGCAAGGGTGTCGAGTCCATTGGCCGTGACGGTGACCCTGAGACCATCGAGATACCCGAACCTGCGCCAGACCAACTCCTGATTCGCATTGACGCCGTGGGACTGTGCTTCTCCGACGTCAAGTTGGTAAACCAAGGTGGCGACCACCCGAAGCTTTATGGCCGAGATCTCAAGGTTGAGCCGACCCGCCTAGGTCACGAGACATCGGTGACCGTGGTAGAGGTCGGCAGCGAGTTGGCGGACAAGTACCATCCCGGCCAGCGCCTCGCCATTCAACCCGACATCCACGTCGACGGACGCAGCACTGCCTACGGGTATACGATCCCCGGGGGCCTCATTCAGTACCACGTGATAGGGTCCGAGGTCCTCGACGCCGATGACGGCGCCTATGTGATTCCGGTCAGCGACGACATCGGTTACGCTGCCGCTGCTTTGTCCGAACCATGGGCCTGTGTTGAGGCGGCTTACACCCAGCGTCGACGTTTGGAGCCACTCGACGGCGGCATCATGTGGATTGTCGGCCGCTCTGATGATGACCGGGCGTATGAGTTCAGCGCCGGCCTTGAGGCGCCGGCCACCATTGTCCTCACCGACGTTCCGCCGCAGGTGGCCGAAATGGTTCGCGCCGGTAGTGGCGAAGGGGCGAACATTATCGAGCGAAATGGTTTGGCCCCGACCGACTACGAGGACCTGTCGGCGGAGCTGACTGAGTCGGCCGGTTTCGATGACATTGTGCTCTTGGCCCCTTCGTCGGCCGAGACGGTCGAAGGTTTGGGCAAGTTAATTGCTTTCCGAGGCACGATGAACCTGGTCGGTACATCAAAGATCGACGGCAAGCCGAACGTCGACGTCGGTCGCATTCATTATCACTACACGGCTTTCGTCGGAAACACGGGCCCTGACATTGCCGCCTCATACGGCGAAGCCCGCAATCGGGCAGACGTCAAGTCCGGGGGCGTGGCTGTCTATGTTGGTGCCGGCGGACCGATGGGGCAGATGCACATGCAGCGAGCCCTTGAGAGCGCCGATGGCCCGGCGACGGTAATCGGCGTCGACCTCGACAGTGATCGGTTGGCGGTGGCCTGGAAGATGTTGGCCCAGTTGGCCGATGACAAGGGCCGGACGTTCGTGCTGTTCAACCCGAATGAAGCCGATGAGACGGTTGAGGAATTGGTAGCGCGCCACAGTGACGGGCGCGGTGCCGACGACGTCATCGTGACCGTTCCCAGTGGCCCGTTGATGTCCAGCTCGGCCGACCTTTTGGCTGATGACGGGATGCTGGTGCTGTTCGCCGGTGTTCCCAACGGCACGATGGCACCTCTCGACATGTCCGATGTGTACCTGCACAACATGCAGTTCACCGGCACTTCCGGTTCGAGTATCGAGGACCAAGCTCATGTCTTGGATAAGGCCGAGCGTGGTGACCTGTCCCCCGATCGTTCCCTGGCTGCGGTTGGCGGGATCGGAGCGGCTCAAGACGGGGTTCAGGCCATGTTGGAGGGACGTTTCGCTGGAAAGATTGTGATCTTCCCCCAGCTGAGCGGGCTGCCGCTGACCGGTATTGGGGACCTGGCGTCACAGCATCCTGACATCAAGGCGGCCATGACCGACGACGAACTTTGGACCTTCGAAGCAGAAAACGTGCTGCTGGAAAAGTTCGCAGGCAGCGCCGGTTCGACGCCGTAGAACATGGCGATTTGCACCCTCACCCCGAACCCAAGCGTTGATCGGACTATGGCCATCGACGCTCTGGTTCCCGGCGGCGTGCATCGCAGTGCCGCCGCCACGGTTGAGGCCGGGGGCAAAGGCATAAACGTCAGCCGGGCATTGGGCCGTCATGGAATTCAATCGCTGGCCATCGTCCCTTGCGATTCGCAGGTCGACCAGGGTTTCCTCGATCTTCTTCGCAAGGCGGAGGTGCCGTTCGAGACCATTGACGCACCGGGGCCGATCAGGTCCAATGTCAGCGTCATCGAGACCGACGGTCGCACAACCAAACTGAACGAGCCCGGGGCTGGTGTTTCTGACGAGGTTGTGGAACGGATTTTGCGCGCTTGCGAGCGGATTGCCAGCGGATCCACTTGGTTGGCTGGCTGCGGCTCGTTGCCACCGGGCATGAACACCGACTTCTACGCCCGTCTCGGTGATCGGATCGACGAAACCACGAAGGTCGCCATCGACACGAGTGGCCCCGGCCTACGGCATCTACTCCACGGGCGTTGTACCGTGGTGAAACCCAATCGCCGGGAGTTGGAAGAGATGCTTGATGTGACAGTACGCACGATCGGAGATGTCGTCTCGGTCAGTCGCGGCGTGGTCGCCGATGCCGCTGGTCCCGAGGGGCGAGGTCCTCAGAACATGTTGGTTTCGTTGGGCAGCGATGGCGCGCTACTCGTCTCGCCCGAACAGGTGGTTCATGGCAGCTTGTCTTCGGCTGAGGTACGCAACACCGTTGGCGCTGGCGATTCGTTGCTGGCCGGGTTTCTTGCTCGGGCTCAAGCGCTTCCTTCCTCGTCAACCGGATTTGGACCTGAGTGTCTGGCTGAGGCTTTGGCCTGGGCTCGAGCGTCACTGCGGTCGGAGACGACGGCGTTCGCCCCGGCCGGCGATGCCGATAGAGACGCGGTGCAACTCACCTCTATTGTCGTCAACGGTGACGTGGTCGATGAGGCGCTACTACAGCGCGAACTGATCGACGAGTCGTGAGGGTCAGCCATGAGTGACACAGCGAAAACCAGCAGCGGAGCCTTTCCTATCGGGCCGGGGCGTCTGTTTCGCGAAGCGTTTGCCGGCTACATCCGTGGTGTCGTTCCGATTAGTGTCGCCGGGTTGGTCACGCTCGTCACCTTCTATTTGGCGGTAGCCCTGCCAGCGCAGTCGCTTGAGAACGATGGCACGCTGATCGGGCGGGCGGTTGAGGTCATCATTCTGATACTCGGCCTGTCAGTGGTGGGGACCATGGCCTACCCGTGGTACTCCTATGTGCTTGACGCCGCCGATGGCGTTGGCATCAGGCTCCGTCGCCCGTTTGAGCAGCCGGGGCTCTTCATGGCTCAGGCCGTCTCGTCGTTCTGGTTCTGGGCCGGGGTAGGCCTGGGCTTCCGCTACCTGGCCGGTATTCCTTCGATCTTTGTTGTGCTGTTGTACTGCTTCCACGGCTACTTCATTGCCGATCGGCGCACTGATAGCGGGCTCAAGGCTCTTGGTCTGAGTGTTCGGATGACTCAGGGACGCCGTATGAGCCTGTTCGCTCTCGGTGCCCTGCTGTTGTTGTTTACGATGATGGGGGCGTTGGCGTTGGGTTGGCCCGACGCCAACGGCGACCCGATTGTCAGTCCACTCACGATTTCGTTGGCGGTCTTGGGTTTGACCATCACATCAAGTGTCACGCTTGTGGCCGGCGCGGTCTTATACCGACATCTGCAGGCCGAGGGTGATGTCAGCGTCACTTCCTCGTCCAAGTTCACTCGCAAAGCAACGTGAGGCCAGCGCATGAAAAAGTACAGCGTATGAAGAAGTACAACGCATGAAAAAGTACAGGGGAGCCGGGGCATCGCCCGGCATAGCGGCGGCACCCGCCAACATCATCGGCCACGAGCGACCCGAGGTTCCCAGTCCTGAGGATCCGCCGTCGGCGTTGGCCGAAGCGACTGCTGCGGTGGCGGCCGAGTTGA
>CALJMD010000407.1 GCA_937981915.1 uncultured Acidimicrobiales bacterium | reverse complement strand
GATCCTTGTCTTCATCGACGATGACGAGGTGCCGGGCACCGAGTGGCCCAACGGTCTTTTGTCGGCAATGAAAGACTCGGGGGCCGCCCTGGTCGGCGGCCCGGTCGACACCCTCTTTGCCGCCAAGCCACCACAGTGGATTATTGAGGGCGCCTTCTTCGATCGGGCCAACCCACCACACCTGGAAGATCAGACCTGGCTCCGGTCCGGCAACTTGGCGCTGCACATGCCGTCAATCCGTGCTTGCGGATTGCGGTTCGATCCCCGCCTCCGAGTGAGCGAAGACGTTGCCTTCACCCGCGCCGCAGCCGCAGCCGGCCTCCATCTGGTGTGGAGCCGGCACGGCTCGGTTTCCGAATACGTCGAGGCCGACCGATATTCGGTGTCATGGAGATGCCGCAGAGAGTTCCTGGCTCAACGGGGATGGGCAGACACCACGATGCGTCTTCGAGATCAAGACCGACCTGCGCTCCGTACCGCGTTGCGAGGTGTACATCTCCTCGCCACGGGTTTGGCGACCGTGATGGCAGCGGCGTTGCCTCCTTCCAAGGCACGCGCCGTGCACGGTCTAGCCACTGTATGTGGCGGCCTGGGGCGACTCCGAGGCCTTCTGTCCAGGTGACATGGCAAACGATTACCCGGCGCGATTACATCAACGGCGAGAACTGGGTACAATCTTCCAGGTGGTAGTACGGCATTCAGCTCCGCCACAAGCAGGCACCGCTACTCGGAGGCAATCCAAAAGGTCATGATGTACCAAGGTGGCAGCATGCCTCCAGAGTCGGCACGTCTTGAGGACTACCTCCGTGCCATTCAGCTACGGAAGTGGCTGGTTTTAGCCCTTACTCTTCTCGGGGCTATTGGAGCATTCCTGTTCGCAACAAGCCGACAGCCGACATATACCGCTGAGGCCACAGTGCTGGTCCGGCCGTCCCCTGCCGAGGCCCGCATCCCAGGCCAACCCGATCCAGTCAACCTGGAGCGAGAAGAGCGTATTATCTTCTCCAACGACATCGAGCAAGACGTCATCGACTCGCTGTCGGTGTCGGCCCAGCCTGGTGACCTAATCGAGAACCTGGACGTCATCTTCGAGCCGGATTCAGACACACTGGCCATCGAATACACTTCCACGTCAGCCGAGGCGGCATCCATTACCGCGAACGCCTACGCCGCAACCTACGAACGAGACCGCGAAGGACAAGCCACTACATACCTGCAGGCCGTAGCCGAGTCAGCTGCAGCCGATGTAGAGGCACTCCAGGGCGCGCTCGAGGCCGAGCAGATCAGCCTGGCCGATCTCAGCCGTCAACGATTTGATGCTGTTCAGGCCGGGCGAAATGTCTCCGACATCGACGCCGACATCGCCGTGCGGAGCACCAACGCCTCCAACCTGACCGCTCAGCTACGCAACAGCGAGGGCGATCTCCGGGAGATACAACAACAGGTGGCGTCGCGTCTCCCGGCAGCGCAAATTCTGCAGGACGCTCAGACACCACGGGACGCCAACGGTTTTGGCCTCCCGCTCACCGTTCTGATCGGAGCCGTCCTCGGAGCGATGGCCGGTGTGGTGCTGGCCTTCCTGCTCGAGCGGCTCGACACCACAGCACGCGACGAGGACGATGTTGCCGTCGCTCTCGGCACGTCGGTCATCGGAGCCATTCCCACCCTCGGAATCGGCGGTCGAGTCGGCACCGGCAGCCTCATCATGTTGTCGTCGAGCGGCTCATCGAGATTCACCGAAGCCCGAGAGGCGTTCCGACGTCTGCGCAGCTCGGTCCAGTTCCTCAACTCGTCGAGCGGAATCAGCTCGATTATCATCACCAGCTCGACGCCGGCAGAAGGCAAGAGCCTCACCTCGGCCAACCTGGCCATCGCACTGGCTCAAAACGGATCCCGGGTTGTGCTCGTCAGCGGCGACCTTCGACGGCCAACGCTCGAGCGCATGTTCGCTATGGAGGCCAACCGCCCCGGACTGTCGGACTACCTGGCCCACGCAGCCGAACTCAACGCCGAAAAAGTCCCTGGCATTGACAACCTCTGGTTGATCCGGGCCGGCACCCCGCCGGACAATCCGGGCGAGCTGCTCAACTCCGACCGCTTCGAACAGATGCTGAAAGAACTTGAGCGTGAGCGGGTCGAGTACATCATCGTCGACACCCCGCCGGTACTGAGCACCGCTGACGCAGTGTCAGCTGCCCGCTTCGTCGACGGCGTCATCGTCGTGATCGACACCGAACGGACCGACACCTCTGACTTGCTGCAGGTCAGAAGCGACCTTGAACGCAGCGGTTCGAAGGTGCTCGGAGCGGTCATGAACCGCCAGACGAACTCTCGCAACGGCGTGTTCCGGCGGGACCGCTACACCAGCTGATGACGCTGCTGCACGACCCGGGCCCAGTCCAGGCCACGGTCACAGTTGAGGGCCTCGATATCGCCGGGGCGCTTCAACGCCGAACCGACCCGCGTTTCACCCCGCCTCCAGCTCCGGGGTTTGTTGAGCGATGGATGGTGATGGTGACCGTCTTCGTTCTCATTCACGGTCTCCCCGTCGACTGGTTCCAGACCCGAGAGGGCTTCAAGGCTCAAGACGGCAACCTGAAGATGGTTGTGGCCCAACTGGTGCTCATGCTGCTCGGCATTGTTCGAGTGGCCGGCTACCTCGACTGGCTCATCCGTGCGGTGAAACTTGATGGCCTGGCCTTTGCGTTCGCCGGGCTTGCGCTGGCCTCCACCATCTGGTCGCCCGACGCGTTCGAAACGGCCAAGCAGTCGTTCGTCTTCGTCGTCGTGACCCTGTACGCCGCCTACTTGGTGCTCCGCTTTACCTTGCGAGAGATCCTGGTGATGTTGGCCAGAATGTTCGTGGCCAGTGGCCTTATCAACCTGGCTTTCGTTCTCGCTGTGCCGCAGTTCGCCGTCGATTCCGGCCTGTGGGATGGTGTCTTCTTTCAGAAGAACGCCCTCGGATTCACCGCATTGTTGGCCGTTCCCATCCTCTTGGTCGCCGGCCGAGAAGGCGGTCAGTTCCGCTTCTTCTACTACCTCTCGGTGCCAGTGCAGTTCGCGCTTCTCTTCGGCTCACAGTCGAAGACGATGTTGGTCGCCACCATCGCGTCGGTTGCCCTTCTCATCCTTTATCGGATGTTCCGAGGTCGCCGAACACTTCGAGGCGCTGTCCTCCTCGGCGTGCTCATCGCCTCGCTGTTCACCGTGGGATTCGCCACCGCCAACCTCGGCCTGCTGACCGATTTCTTGGACAAAGATGTCACGCTCACCGGCCGTGTGCCGCTCTGGCTGGACCTAATGCCATTGGTGTCGGCCCGACCGCTGCTCGGCTACGGATACGAGGCGGCCTTTGCCGGGTTCTACAGTCCCGTACACGACATTTGGGTGACCATCGGGTGGCAACCCACTCACGCCCACAACGCCATCATGCAGGTGTGGATGGAGCTTGGCTTGGTCGGAGTGGCGATCTTCGTGATTGGGTTCTTCCGGGCCATGGCTCGAGCACTCAACATGTTGACGGTGGTTCCCGGTGCGATCGGATTGTGGCCACTCGTGTACATCTCGGCGGCGCTGCTTACCGGTATCACCGAATCGGGCATCGTGCACTCGCTGGTCGGCTGGATGCTCTTCGTGGTAGCGGCATTGGCAGCCTCCTACCACACGTCAGAGTCGGTGCCTGTCTAGGGACACTCTGACAACGGCGGCACTGTCAGCCGTCGAAGACTCCGTGAGCACCAACAGCGGCCTCAGCCGCGTCCCGATCGAGACCGTTGTAATCGTAGGTGAGCAGTGGGCTCACCTCGGCTGCTCGCCCGATTGCTGCGCTGCCGACTAGCGGCCTGAAGTCCGCTTCGTTCTCGCTAATCGAAGGGTTGCGGAGACCTGGATCGTCGCTCTGAACGGCGTCACGGCCAGAAACATCACCTGCGTCACCGTCAGTTACGACCAGGTTGCCTTCGGTCTCCACGTTCTCAGCGCTACTGACAAGAAGGCCCGGCAAACCGGGGGCCGGCCACACCAAGTTATTCAAGAAACGTACGTTGGTCGCCTGCCCGGCAACCAACTCCCCCCGACCGCCATCCAACGACGCTGTACGACCATTGTTGTAGGTGGTGTTGAACATGACGTCGACGTTGTTGGTCTTGTAGACCATCACCGCCCTGCCGCCATTGTCAAAGATCACGTTGTTGGCTACCAGCACCCGGCCGGTGTAGACAGTGTCACGGCCCTCATCGATGATGATTCCGTTGCCGTCGGTAATGACTGCGAAGTCTTTCCAACGGGACTTGACCTTATTCTCGTTGCGGTAGATGCGGTTACCGAGGATCCGATCGTGATAGCCATCGGGATCCGGAGGTTCACCGTTAGTGGACGAATGCCAAAGCGAGATACCGCTCCCCTGCACTGAGCTCCAGAACGCATTCTCAAAGACCTCGTTGTTCAGAATCGCCAGGTTCGCGCTTTCGACCGCTGAGATCCCGCTGGTCGGCATGTTCGAGAGTGTGTTGCCCACCAGTCTCACGTGATTGGAGTTGCGCACCAAAAGAGCGTTACCCCACGGATCACTGGTTTCGTCGTAGCCTTCGCCCCGCACGGTTAGGCCAGCCACCTCCACGTAGTCCGCCTGCACTTCGAGGCCGTTGCCGTCGGAGGCGATGATCACCGGACTATGGCCTGGAGCGTTCTGTATCGTCACCCAGGCATCAGGGGTACCTCCATTGCGGGCAAGGTAATGGGCGTTGCCGGGTTCAAGCAGATCACGGTACGTTCCGTCCATTAGATAGACGGTCTCACCAGGCTCGACCTGGTCGAGTGCAAGCTGTAACGATCGGATCGGATTGTCGAGACTCGATCCATCGTTGCCGTCGTCGCCCAGCGCACCACTGACAAAAGTGGCGTTCGGATTCAGGGTGGTTGACGTCGTTTCCACCGGTTCCTGATCGGTCGTCGTCGGCGGAGCAGGTTGCACGACTCGCATTGCCCGCTCGGGAGCGACCTGCTGAGCGAGCGTTCCGGTCGGACCGTACGCCGGGGTGTTCTGCAACCCGAACGACGCAACAAGAAGAGCCAAACCTCCAGAGACCGCCAGCGCTATCTTCGCGTACCGCGAAGAACCTACCGACCGAAGGGTCGCCAGGTAGGTTCTAACACGATTTGCCGCCTTATCGGCAGGGCGGCGGGGTGTTGCTGTCATGCCTCACTGTGACGCGTCAACGTCATTCGAACTTCCCTCTGGCTCACGTCGGAGCCAATACCAGACTACCGCGCAGAGGGTCACTACCAGGATCACTTCACTAACGAACGTGGTGGCGACAGCGGTGCGCCACGTACCGGTCGGAAGGTAGATGACGTTGAGCACGATATTGAGCACGGCGGCCAGCGCGGTACTGGCAAATCGCCATTGTTGGTGGTCCGAAGCACTCAACGTATTGCCCATCAAATACTGCACCGACCGGATGGCAGGCAGAAAGGCCAGCAGTCGGATAGCGGGCACCGCATCATCCCACTTAGGGTCGTTCAACAGGATCGGCACCAGCGGAGCGCAAATCCAGAACGCCACAGCGGCGCCGACACCAAGCGCCATACCGGGCACGAGCATTTTTCTTGTGACTCCGAAGGCCGCCGAAAGGCTGACGCCACCGGCGCGATACAGCTCGGAATCGCGTGAGCGCAGCAGAATTCGGATCGGGGCGTAACCGAACTGCGTGATTCTGGCACCGAGACCGTAGATGCCGGCGTCATCTGTTAGGTCGTAGCGGAGAAGGAGTACTTTGTCGGCGCCGTCGAAGATATTCTCGGTTGCCCCATTCATTGAGAACGGCAGGCCTTCGCGAACGTCGGAGGCCAACCCCGAGGCCAACCCGGGAACAAGCCCGTAGCGGCGACCGACAATCACGACCCCCAACACCCCGGCCACAGCAAAGCTGACTGCGTGAACGGCAGCCCATTCGATAAGCGATCCGGCGCTGAACGTCAAGAACCAACCCAAAGCGACAATACGGCATCCGAAGGTGGCGGCCCGGACTGCCGCTGCAGTCCTAAGATCACCTAATCCAATTGGGAGGAATGCGACCATCTCGCTCAACCAGAAGAACGGCAGACCGGCCAGCACGAACAGCGCGTAGACCGACCACGGAACGTTCCCCTTCGGATACAGAAGCGGATGGATCGACAACATCAAAAGGGTGGCCAGCGTCGGTCCGGCCAACCCCAGAGTAAGTGCCTTGCGCCAGGCATCAGTGAGGTTCTCACTTCTGGCCGCTCGACGCATCAACAGAATATGGGTTCCCACGTTTGACAGGCTCAAGGCTGGAAGAACCGCGCCCATGATGCCGGTCATCACTCCGTACTCGCTCCTCAACAGCACTTTGGCTAACACCAGAAACACCAGCGTCGAGCTGAAAATCTGAAGTACCTCTATTGCCGCCGACCATACCGCCCGGTTGGCCAATGGTGCGGGACTACCTCCTGGTGAGGATTCGGGGATCGTCATCGAAGGGTCGGTGTCCTCTGTTGCTGGACCGCTCGTCATCGACTGCCGCCGGACTCCCGCTTGAGTGAGCGGTTCAACTTGCCTGGCGAACGCCGGACGGCCAGCGCATTAACGATGCCATCGGCGAAGTTGTTTACCATCTGGTCGATCGAATATCGCTCGGCTGAAGCGACGCACCCCTGTTGCAGGCGATTCAGCTCGGACCGGTCATCGAGGAGACGGCCAACCGCCTGGGCGTAACCCTCCGCGCCGGTGTTTCGAGGAAGGATGACGGCATTGTCGTCGTCAAGGTAGTCCACCTCGTGACTGTGATAGTCAAGATCCTCGGTCACCATGGGCGACTCGGTTGCGAACGCCTCCACCACATGTAGTCCCGCCAGTCCCGGGTGAATGGTGATCTCGGCGATTGCCCCAATCGCAGCCTTGTCGGCCCCGAATCGAGCACCGAGGGCGTGAAGCCACGGGCGGGTCTGGGATGCCTCGATCAAGATCGAAGCATCATCGCCGGCTCCCAACGCCACAAATTCAAAGTCGTCTCGTTCAGCTGCTATCCGATCGAGGACGTCAAGTAGGAACGGAACCCGCTTCCATCGATCGAGCGCAGAAACGATCCAGCCAACCCTCTTCTTCTCAGTAGTCAAACGGTCAACGAGTCGAGCCACGTCGTCGCTCGGAGGGCCGTCGGCATTGCGAAGACCGGAAATGTCGACCGAATTCTGGACGACGGTGATGCGACTTGGCGGAACACCAATCGACTCGAAAACCACTTTCGAGCGATCGGTGTAAGCGAAAATCCAATCAGCCCACTTCGTGACCTTCGACTTGACGTTCTCTGCCAGTCCATTGGCCTCGAGTGGATTGAAATTGTGACCGTGGCCCCACAATGCGACCGCCGGACCACCAAGTCGGGAATAGGCCATCATCGGGTAGTTCAGCAAGAGCCCGGTTTCCTGCTGCAAGATCAGCAGGTCAACATCTCGCAGTCGGCTCAGTACCGGTTGAGCGGTCAGCTCCAAGCCCTTCACGGTCCACAGCTTGTTGGGGACGTACTCCGCCCACGGCACCACTTTTGCGTCATCGCGTCGGCGGCGACTGGCCGGAGGATCTCCGTGGATCAGCCGTACTTCAACACCGCGCTCGGCAGCCGCGTCCCGCACACGGTCATAAAACGGCACTCGATACTGGGGAACCCACTCCATCACAAACGCTGCCGTTGGACGCTCGCCGACAGTCGTTGCACCCGACCGAGGGGCGTTCTCTGTGCTGCGCTCGGCCGCGGACGGCTGGTCGATCATGGGCTCCGCTTCCTTCGAGACTGTCCAACACCGACCAGCACCGTACCGTCAGCGGGATAAGTCAAAATGGTAACCGCTGGCGAGCGTCTAGTGACACCGTCTGACCGACCTCCGCACAGTCGCTATGAAACTGACTAAATCGATTCGATGTTGGCGCCGTAGTCGCCATCGGCGAAGCGCCGTCTGGTGTCGAGCACATAGTCAGCCTCGGCGGCGATCATCTGATAGTCGAAGCTGTCGTGGTCGGTGACGAGAACGACTGCATCGGCGGCCGCAAGCTCCTCCGAACTCAGCTCTACTCGACTGACCTGATCGTCAAACTCGAAACTGGCGACAACCGGATCGTGGACGACGACCTCGGCCCCAAGTTCGAGAAGCTGCTCCACCAGTGGGATGGCCGGACTCTCCCGGGTGTCTTGGATGTTCTTCTTGTAGGCAACGCCCAGGACAAGAATCCGTGAACCGTTGACCGGCTTAACCTGACGGTTGAGGCCGGCTTGCAGTCGTTCCACGACATGACTCGGCATCTCGTGGTTGACGTCGTTGGCCAACTCGATGAATCGGATCTTGCGACCCAGGAGACGTTCGGTCTGCCACGACAGGTACGACGGGTCAATGGGCAGGCAGTGCCCGCCAACGCCTGGGCCCGGGTAGAACGGCATGAAACCGAACGGCTTGGTCTTCGCCACATCGATTACGTTCCAGATATCGACCCCGATACCGCCGGCACTGACCGCCAGCTCATTCATCAAGGCGATGTTCACGTGCCGGAACGTGTTTTCCAGCAACTTGGCGAATTCCGCTTCTTTCGTTCCGGCAGCCGGCACGACCGTGTCGACAAGACGACCGTAGAACGCGGCGACTGCACGAGTGGATGCCTCATCGATACCGGCAACCACCTTGGGAGTTGAGGTGAAGTCCCAGTGGGCGTTGCCTGGATCGATGCGCTCCGGCGAGTAGCCAACGCCGAAGTCGTGTCCTGCTCGCAGTCCCGATGCAGCTTCCAGGCCTCGGCAAACGATCTCCTCGGTGGTGCCCGGGTAGGTGGTCGACTCTAGGACGACCAGCGCACCCGGCTTGAGGAATGCCCCGAGGAGGTCGACGGCCTCAACGATGTAGGAAACATCGGGACTTCCGTCTCTCAGCGGGGTCGGAACCGTGATGACGGCAATATCAAAATCGATGAGATGGGCCGCACTCTCGCTTGGCAGGTAACGTCCGGTCTCCAACATGGCTGTGATAGCCGAGTCATCGACGTCGTCGACGTGAGAAAGCCCGGCCACCAGGCCGGAAATCTTGTTCTTGTCGACATCGAACCCCACGACGTCAAACCCGACGTCGACTGCCCGAACGGCAAGAGGTAGCCCTACGTACCCTTGCCCCATAACGACGAGCTTCGACCCGTCATGTTCTTGTACCCCAAGGGGTGCATACGTGCTGTCCACCACAGCATCATTCGCCGCCACTGCTCTACCTCCGCCGTAAAACTAGAGTGCTCAGAATAACCACGCTGAACCGACACTGACCCACACGGACCTACCCACAAATCCCAGCAATCAGTGTCTCAGATGAGCGAATGAACCTAGACTGAGAGCGGTCGGAGCGGTGCCACCCTATTCGGTGCTAGACAGGTATGTAGGTGCTGCGTAGGTAGGCGGAAGGGTGTCCATGTCGCTTAGTATGCGAAAGATCACATTTTCTGCGATGTTGCAGCGGATTGCCGATCTTCTCGTTCTGACTGTTGGTTGGGGGTTGACGCTTGTCGTCTCAAACATCACCATCCCGGAAATTCGCTCCGACCAACGCTCCATCGCTCTAAGCGCTGTCGCGGTCCTGATCACCGCACTGATCCTCGAACGTCGTGACCTCTATTCCGGACGGCCTTCTTTACCTCGAACCGAGGAGATCTCACGGGTCTTCGTAGCGGTTTTAGGAGGTTCCGCCTCTGTTGCCGTCGCCGCCGCCTTCTTGGACTGGCACATCGGAGCCTGGGAGCTGCTTATCGGCGGAGTGGTCGTCTTCGCCGCCCGAACGCTCCTCCGAGGTCTCATCCGCTCACTGGCAACCGAACTTCCCAGTACCGCCAGCCCGTCAAGAATTGTCATCGTCGGCACCGGCCACGAGGCCAAAGAACTGGCGCAGCTGGTACAGGATCACCCCGAAGCTCGATTCGAGCTGGCTGGGGTCGTCGGCAACTTGGGTGTTGCCGAACGAAACGGCCTGGCCGACTACTGGATTGGGCCGACTGGTCGCCTTATCGAATTGATGCATCAGCACTCGGTTCAGGGCGCAGTCGTGACCGCAACCGGATTCCGCGGTGAGCAGTTCCGAAATATCACTCGCGAGCTGTTCGGGTCCGGCTATGACGTTCACCTCACAACCGGCGTCAGCCGCATGTGGGAGGGGCGATTCGACGTGCGATCCCTCTCCCATGAGCCAATTATCGTTGTCGGCCGCAACAGCCCACCATCTTGGCAGCGTCTGGCCAAGCGCCTGGTGGACATCGTCGGCGCCTCAGTAGCCCTCCTCCTCGCCTCGCCGGTCATGATCTTGACCGCAGCAGCAATCTGGATTGAAGACCGTGGTTCGGTCGTCTATAGCGCCCGCAGGGCCGGGCAGCGTGGCGAGTACTTCCCTATGCACAAGTTCCGTTCGATGGTCACCAACGCCGATGAACTTAAGCAGCAAATGGCGGAGATGAACGAGCGGACGGGGCCCCTGTTCAAGGTGTCCCACGATCCGCGCATCACCAAAGTCGGTCGCATTATCAGGGAAACGTCGATCGACGAACTCCCTCAGCTATTCAACGTCCTCAAGGGCCACATGAGCCTGGTCGGCCCACGCCCCGCCCTCCCCGAGGAAGAACGGGCATTCGACGAGGAATTGCGGGAGCGATTCAAAGTGCGCCCCGGAATCACCGGGCTGTGGCAGGTGGAAGCCCGTTCCAACGCGGCCTTCAATGCCTACCGACGCCTTGATCTGCACTACGTCGAGAATTGGAACATCGGGCTTGATCTCCGCATTCTGCTTGCTACCGCCGAACAGGTGATCGTCACCGTCGCCCTTCTCCCGCTGCGATTCGTGCTGCGACGTAGCGACGCCGACACCGACGCCATCGTGACCAACAAGTCATCGGTCGAGTCTGCCGCCGACATGGTTGCCGAGGACAGCGACGACGTCGTCATCGATCTTCGTCGCCGCAACCGGGACCGTTTGGCCGCCGCCGAAAGCGCCGAAGCAGCCCGTAAAGAGCTGGTGCGACGGGCAACGGTGACAACGCCGATCGAGCGTCCACCGCTCCCCCGCCCTCCCCGCCAGCAGCCTTAGCAAAGCCGGGGCGGTTTGTATCGCCCGCTCACTTCGAAGGCGTACCGGTGTAGGGGTGTAGGGGTTGCCCATTGCCCACCACGGCGCTTGAGACGCACTCGTGCGGGTTACTAGCTACTTTGGTCGCCCGTAACGGCTACCAGAGCTTCCAGGGGGCCTCACCTGAGTTCCACAGGTTGTTCAGCGCCGTGTACTCACGGAACGTATCCATGCCCATCCAGAAGCCAGAATG
>CALJMD010000406.1 GCA_937981915.1 uncultured Acidimicrobiales bacterium | reverse complement strand
CCGCTGCCACAGGCGTCGCCAATCACTGCGGCGACGACCAGCATTGACATTGCCGTCACGGCCGGCCCACGGCGGAACTTTCTATCAAGAGGTTTCTGGCGCACGATGCGTCTTGCTCTGCTGAGGAACACCAAGGGTCGTAACTAACGATCCCCGGTGCCGGCGTGTGAGCCGGGCACCGGGGACCGTCTTAAAGAGAAATCAGTATCGGAGCCGGAGCGTGCCCGGCTCGACACCGATTAGCCGGCGAGAAGCTCGTTGACTTCTTCGTTGGCCGACTGAATGGTGGAGGCGTCGCCTTCACCACGAACAACCGAGTCAACAGCGTCACCGATGATCCGGCTGACCTCACTGGCCTGACCGGCGATCGGGAAGGTGAAGGTTGTTCCCTCGTCCACGTGGACGGTGAAGGCCGAGACGTCAACGCCATTGGCGAGGAAGGCTTCCTCGGCCAGCTTGGCACCGGACTCGATGGCCGGGAACACAACGCCACCGGCGCCGACAGTTTCCTGACAAGCGGGTGAAGCCATGTACTTGACCCATTCCCATGCGGCTTCGGGGTTCTCCGAAGCAGCAGTGATGGAGTCAGCCAAACCGTTGAACATCGAGGCACGGTTGCCGGACGGACCGACCGGGGTCGGTACGAAGGCGGCGTCCACGTTCTCTGAGGTGCTCCAGGTGCCGATCTTCCATGAACCGTCAGGCATGATTACGGCCTGGCCAGCGTCGAAGATGGTGTCAGAGCCGGTACCGGCCAGGGTCTCGGAGTCGGGGCTGTAGCCCTTCTCCACCATGGAGGCCATCCAGTCGATGGTGTCGGTGAATTCGGCGTCGCCGTAGTTGTACACCGAACCCCAGGGGTTGGCGTCCAAGAAGTCCCAACCGTTGGCGCCGGTCAGCATCGAGAAGCCGGTCTGACCGAAGGCATCGGCGTAGTTGGTCTGCGACATGAAGCCGTACTGGGCGACGTCGGAGGCGTCGAAGCCGTCTTCGTTGCCACGAACACCGTTGGCGTCAACCGACAGCTGAGCGGCAACAGCCTCAAGGGAGCCACCGTCTTGTGGGTTCCAGTCAAGGTTGGAGACGTCGTCGAGGGTCAGGCCAGCGTCTTCCAACAGGGCCTCGTTGACCACCAGTGCGATGGTGTCGAAGTCCTTGGGCAGGCCGTAGCGGGAGCCGTCAGGGGCGACCCACAGGTCGGCGAGACCCGGGAAGTAAACGTCGGTCGGTGTGCTGTCAGCTTCGATGAAGTCGTTGAGAGGAACGAGCACGCCGGCGTCAATGAACTCGGGGTAACGAGCCAAGTGGTCGGTGAACACGTCAGGCACGTCGCCGGTGGCGAAGCCAGCGGTTAGGCCGTCCCAGTAGTCAGCCCAGCCGAACTGGGTGACTTCGACGTTGATGCCGGAGTCGGCGGCGAAGTCAGCGGCGCACTGCTCGTAGAACGGCTGCTGGTTTCCGTCCCACAGCCAGTACGAGATGGTCGTGCCGTCACCGGCAGCAGCCTCTTCGTCTTCCATGGCTTCTTCATCTTCCATGGCTTCATCTTCGGAAGCTTCTTCGTCTTCCATTGCTTCTTCGTCTTCTGAAGCTTCGGTCTCGGCCGCATCATCAGCAGCGTCGTCCGAACCGCCGCCACAGGCGGAGGCGACCAAGGTCAGGGCACACAGAAGGGCGAGAAGGCGCCAAAGGGCGTTCTTACTCATGATGTGTTTTCCTTTCACTTTCTCTTTGACTGTTGTTCTACAGCCGTTACTTGACTTGTTGTTGTTAAGGGGATGCGATCCGGGACCGTCAACGTTGACGCTTTTCTCAAGAACGCTTTTCTAGCTTGCATTGGGGTGAGGAGATCTCTACTTGTACTGGGCTTCGGGACGGTTAAATGCCGCGTTAACCGGTCGTCTAGGAACTGACACGTTCATTACGATTGCTGGACGCCTACTTAATACCGGAGAACTGAATGGCATCGACCACACGGCGCCCCAGGACGCCGAAGAGGAGCAAGATGGGTATGGCGGCAATGAACGTTGCCGTCATCAAGCCAGTCCAGTCGGGCCTGGTCACACCAGGGGTTTGCGCCTTGAAATCGTTCAGAGCCACGGTCACAACTCGGACGCTCTCGTCCCGGCCGGCGACGAACGGCCACAAGAACTCGTTCCACGAGTTGACGTAGGTGATGATGGCCAATGTCACCAGTGCGGGTACCGACATCGGCAGGATGATCCGGAAGAAGCGTCGGACGTGACCGGCCCCGTCGATGATTGCGGCCTCCTCGATTTCCCGTGAGATCCCGAGGAAGAACTGTCGGAGGAAGAAGATGGCAAACGGTGTCATTAAGAAGAACGGGGCCATCAAGCCGGGGAACGTGTTTATCCAGCCGGTTTTGTCCGAGCCGGGCAGCCAGCTCAGATCAAGAGACGTGAAGCCGAGACTCAACTGAAGGTCACGCATGAACAAGAAGTTCGGAATCATGGTGAAGATCGGGGGAACAACCAGAGCACTCAGGAAGACCGAGAACACCAGCTCCCGCCCCTTGAACTTGAGCCTGGCAAAGGCGTAAGCCGCCATTGCACAGAAAAACACCTGGCCAACAGTGATACCGGTAGCCACGATGACGGAATTGCGGACGGCAACGAAGATGCTGAACTCAGACCCGGTTCCGCCGGCGGCTTGCACTTCCTCGATGGGCGGATCGCCCAGAACTCGCTCGTAGTTGAACAACGTGGCCTCAGGAGGCAACGGGTTTGACGGTTCCAAAATGATGCCGGAGTTGGTGGACAACGATGTTCGAAGCGCCCAGAACACAGGGAAAATGCTGAAGATCATGACCGCAATCAGCACGGCCCAAGCGACGCGCCGTCCGGCCGGGCTTCCAACCGCCGAGGTTCCTGTCGATGCCATTATGCGAGGTCCGATTGGTTGGCCCGAAGCAAGCGGAGCTGCAGGAGCGTGATAACGGTCAAGAAGATCATGAGTACGGTTGCCAGCGCCGCGGCGTAGCCGAACTTGTTCTGGAACAAGAAGGCGTTCTCGTAGATGTAGAGATACAGCACCTGAGACTTGCCGAGCGGATCACCGGGCGAGCCCTGCACACCACCACCGGCGGCCTGGACGACGTCGAAAACTTGGAACGACCCGATGAGCGAGACCACCATGACCAGGGCGAGAATTGGGCGCAGTAGCGGCATCGTGATCGACTTGAACATCTGCCATTCGCTGGCGCCGTCGATGGATCCGGCTTCGTAGAGCATTTTGGGGATGGTTTGCAGACCGGCGAAGAACAGCAGCGCCGTGTACCCAGTGAACTTCCACACGTTGATAAGGGCCAACGCCGGAATGACCCATGTTGTGTTGGCCAAGAAGGCAATGGGGTCGAGCCCTATGAACTTGAAGACTTGGGCCACGATCCCGACTGTTGGGTCGAGGATGAACAGAAACAGCAGGCCGACCAAGATGTTCGGAAGAATCCAGGGCAGAAGAATGGTGGCTCGAACTACCAGCGACTCGGTCAACCGACTCATCAGCACCGCAAGCCCGAGAGCCAGGACTGTTTGAATGCCGATGTTGATAATCACGTACTGAAACGTGACCCACACCGAACCCCAGAACTGGTCGTCGCTCATAATGTCGACGTAGTTGTCCCAGCCCACGCTTGAGGCGGCTGCCGGATTCAAAATCGAGACCCGCTGGAAACTGAGCCTGATGGCTCTGATCGTCGGGATCAGATAGAAGACGAGGAATCCGATGAGGCTGGGCAGGAGAAACCAGAAGGCGACCCGCCAACCGTCGTTGTCGGCCGGACCTTTGCTGCGCTTTGATGCTCGCTTCGGCTCTTTCGTCGAAGCATCTGAACCCGCGACGGGGGCAGCTGCAGTAGTCACCTGGGTTCTCCCCTTCCCACAGTAGACGTAAACCAACTTACTGGACGAGCTGAAACGATAACACGAGGCCCCTACTACGTCAACGTTGACGCGAGATGCTGTTATCGATTCATAATGTTGCTGTAGCACTAACTACCGTGTCCGGTGGACACCAGCTATCGTGCCCGACGAACGCCAGCCGTCTCCTCCGGAATCACCCAGAGTCGACCGTGTGCCACAATTGACAATTCACGTCCCCAAACCAAACCGAGATGGAAGCAGGCCTGGCCGGCCGATCGATGAAGAAGTCCGAATCAACCCTCCATGATGTCGCCCGCAGGGTGGGCGTATCGCCCCGAACCGTGTCCCGAGTGGTCAACGGTGAAAGCGGCTTCTCCGAGGCGACGGCGGAGCGGGTACAAGCCGCTATCGAAGAACTGGGATACCGACCCAACCTGCTGGCTCGAAGCCTCATCACAAAACGGAGTAACACCATCGGCCTCATCGGGGTGTCACTGACCGACCCCTTCTTCCCCGAGGTGGCAGAAGGCGTTCAGCGCGAAGCCAGCGAACTCGGCCTCACCATGTTCTTCGCCACCACCGACGACGAGCCCGACCGCCTCACAGCGGCCCTCGACACCATGATTTCCCGTGCCGTGGACGGCATCATTGCCTTCCCGGTGCAAGCCGATGCCAGTCCGTTGGTCAAGGCAGCCGACGACGGCGTCAACCTGGTGATCGTCCACCCGGCCGAGCCCCTGCCAGGCATCAACAGCATCAGCTCCGACCTTAAGGCCGGCGCCATCGCCGCAGTCGAGCATCTCCAAACAACCGGACGATCTCGTATTGCCTACCTCGGCACTTCGACGCGGTCACCCAACAAGCGAGCCACTGGCTACATCGCCGCCGTCGAAGGTGAGCCTCGTATCGTTACCACAGCCCCAACTGCCGAAGGCGGGCTGGCCGGTACACGCGAGATCCTCAAACGATGGCCCGACATCGACGCCGTCTTCGCCTACAACGACATCATGGCCCTGGCCGCTATTCAGGTACTCAACGAATCCGGACGAGCGGTTCCCAACGATGTTGCCGTTGTTGGCTTCGACAACATCGAGTTGTCCTCCTACGTGAGTCCGCCGTTGACGACGATGGACATGGATCACGTCACGCTCGGAGCCAAATCAGTGCGACTGCTGCACTCGCTGATCGAGAACCCCGGCAAGGAACCCGAACAGATTGTCCACCCCGTCACACTCCAGGTCCGCCGTTCAACGTAACGACCGACTAACGGTCGCCGTGTGCCAGCCCCGGTGCCATGTCGGGGACATCGAGGCCAACGTTGCTCGCCACGTAGACGCCATCGATCGAGCCGAAGCTGATGTTGTCGTGTTCCCCGAACTCTCCCTCACCGGCTACGACATGAATGCGCCGACCGTTGACGGCGACGAGCCGGAACTTGCCGACCTCGTCGCCGTCTGCAACGAGCGGTCGAGTCTGGCCCTGGTCGGAGCCCCGGTCTATGACGTTGATCGATCTCGCCGCTTCATCGCCACGATGGCGATCACCTCGGATGGAGCTGTGGTCGCCTATCGCAAGACGCACCTCGGCGGCGACGAAGCCCTCTGCTTCAGCGACGGTGGCGGTTTCAACGGCGCCCCAGGTCCGGTCATTCTGACCTACGCCGGCTGGCGAATCGCTCTCGCCATCTGCAAAGACACCGGAACCCCCGGCTTTATCGATCAGCTGGCCGATCAGTCACCGGACCTGGTGGCCGCCGGGCTCGTGCACCACCACCATGAACGGACCGAGCAGGATCGGCGAGGCCAACACATAGCCAAAGCGGTATCTGCGCCAGTTGCCTTCGCGTCTGCCGCCGGGACGGTTGGTCCCGACTACGACCAAGACAACGGCAACGCCGCAGTCGGGCACTCGACGATATGGGCCGCCGACGGGTCGACCCTGGTGCAGGCCGACGCCAAAGCCGGTCGCATCGTTCGAACCGAACTTTTTCGATGACGAGAGGCAGAGCGCCGCACCCGAAGCTCAGAACGGTTCGACGTCGTCCCTAGGCCCAAAGTGTTCCCAGTCGGCATCGCTTGAATCCGACTGGTCGAATCCGCTGTCGTCAACGACTGCGCCATCGTCGGCAACCAGTTCGACGTCGTCGGTGATGCTGGGCTCATCGTCGACGAGTGGTTCAGCGGACGACCCTTCTTCAGTGGCTTCAGAGACCTCCGTGGCTTCAGCCACCGGCTCGTCGGGAGCCACTGTAGGGCCGTTCGATGGGTCGACAGACTCGATGGCATCATTAGACGCCACCATGGTGGCCAGCCACGTGGTGATCGGAACCGCGGCGATCAAACCGAACGACCCACAGAGCGTGCGCACAATCTCGACTGCCACCAGTTCAGAGTTGGCGATCAAGGCCAGCGACTGGTTCGACACGACAAACAACAGAACCAACGGGAGACTCACACCGGCGTAGGCCAGCAGCAACGTATTTACCGTGGCACCGATGTGTTCACGACCAACCCGGATCCCTGAGGCGAACAGTTGACGTCGAGAAAGGTCGGGGCTGCGGTGATGCAACTCGGCCACGGTGGCTGCCTGAGTTACCGTCACATCGTCGAGTGCGCCGAGCGCACTGATCATGGCTCCTCCGAGCAACAAGCCGGTCAGGTCGATGTCACCGGCGATGATCGGCAACACCAAACCTTCTTCGGTAGCCAATCCGGTAAAGCCCGCCAAGGCAAAGAAGATCGACGAGATCGCAAGCGTCAAGCAGAGCGCCAACAACGTTCCGATCAAGGCCGTGGTCGTGGTCGGGTTGAAGCCGTGGGTCAGGTACAGCGTGATGAAGGCAATGGTCGATGCCGCCACAAGGCACACCGCGATGGGATCGTTCCCGTCAAGAACCGAGCCGGCAACAAACGCGATCAGGATCACCACGGTGGTGATCATTGCTGCCAATGCCATCACGCCTTGAGAACGACCCAACACCATGACGAGAGCGGCGAATGCGAGCGTCAACAACAGCAACGGTCCTCGCCGGTCGCGGTCGCTGAATGCGTAGAAGCCGGTGGTCGGCTCGTAGTCGATGATGACTCGATCACCGGCCTCGACATCAGGCACCGGGAGTCCCGGTCCGCGCACGAATTCAGGGAGCGCCAGGAGCTGCCCAGCGTCTGGGCCCGAGTCTGGGATGACCACCAAGGTTCGGCAATCCCACTCGTTGTTCTCGGTAGCGAACGAACAGTCGTCGTCGATGACTTCGTCCACGTCGGCGGTGATCCGGTCGGATAGCAGACCGATTTCCGATGCCTCGGCCAGAACCGCCAGCCGACCTTGGCCGTCCGGCCACAGTACGGCAAGCCCGATACCGGTGACGATGGCGGCGACAGCCACGACACCAAGAAGCAGTCGGAGGATCGGCTTGGCCCTCACCTCACCCCAGTCGCCGCCGCCCCCATGGCTGTGGCCGTGGCTGTGGATCCCGCTGTGCGAATGACTAGGTGTCTCGGTGTGCACCTGAACAGTGTAGATACACTCGCTCGGCCGGCCGGGGCAACCCACACAGTTGGACCGAATCAAAGCGCCGCCGATACTCTTGGCTCCAAGCCCGATTCTCGGAAGCTACCGACTGTGGAGTCGAACCGTGAGTAGTAATCAGACGGAGAACCAGAGCCAGGGCGTCGACACCTCATGGCTGTCTCCCACCTGGTTTATCGAGTCGGACCACCCGGCAGTACGTTCGTTCGCCACAACGACCGTGGGCAACGAGACGACGGCCATGGGGGCGGCCACCGCGCTCTTCTACGCCGTACGAGACGGGTGGCGCTACGACCCCTACGGGTTGGATACCGCCGCCGACTCGTTTCGGGCCAGCGTCGTCCTCGAGTCACCGTCAGCCTGGTGTACGCCGAAAGCAATCCTGTTCACCGCAGCGGCACGCAGCATTGGTATCCCGGCCCGCCTCGGTTTCGCCGACGTCCGCAATCACCTGTCCAGCGAAAAGCTGACGGCCACCATGGGAACCGACCTCTTCGTCTGGCACGGCTACAGCGAACTACTGATCGACGGTCGTTGGTTCAAACTAAGCACGGCGTTCAACATCGAACTGTGTGAACGGTTCGGAGTGAAAGCACTTGAGTTCGACGGAACATCTGACGCGCTGATGCACCCATTCGATCAACAAGGCAATCAGCATATGGAGTATGTGAACCAGCGAGGAAGCTTTGACGACGTACCCCTCGACGCCATGTTGAGCGACTTCCACGAGATCTACCCGGAAATGGTGTCAGATCGACAATCGACCAGCGCCGCAGCGGTCAACGACGAAGCGTTCGCCGAGCAATAATCCGACGCCGTACACTAACCAGCCATGGCTGCAGCAGCGAACGACGGTGCCGAGGACAACCAACTACTGGCTGACGTCCAGACGCTACTGACTGAAGAACATGGGTTGGCCGTCGTCAGCACCAACCAAGCCGACGGCCGCATCCTCTCGTCAATTATCAACTGTGGAGTCGTTGACCATCCAGTCACCGGCGAACCCGCCGTGGCTTTCGTGTCCCGAGGCGACGCGGCCAGACTCGGCCACATTCGCCGAGGTTCACCGGTTACCGTTGCTGTGCGTCGAGGGTGGAAGTGGCGGGGCGTTTCCGGCTCGGCCGACCTCATCGGACCTGATGACACCAACGAGGCGATGGATGCCGAAGGGCTCCGACTGTTGTTACGGGAGATCTTCCAGGCAGCAGGCGGCACTCACGACGATTTCGCTACCTACGACCGGGTTATGGCCGAGGAACGCCGCGCCGCCGTCTTCGTCCAACCGGATCGAGTACTCGGAAACTACTAGTGTTCCGAGGCGGTCGATGGGCCGTAGCAGTTCTGACCTTGCTGGCGGCAGCGTCCGCATGCGCTCCAGGTGAGATCGACGATCCGACCGCGCAACGGGCGCAAACAATAAGACTGCGTGTCCTGGCCGCGGCGTCACTAACCGACGCCATGGAGGATCTGGCCGACGGCTTCGAGGCCAAGGCGAAATTGGCGGGAACGCCAGTTGAGGTCGAGTTGAATGTGGCCGGAAGTGCCACGCTCCGGGAGCAGATTCTCTCCGGTGCCCCGGGTGACGTTTTCGTCTCGGCCAATGCCGCCATCATGGACGAAGTGGCACTGGCTGACGAAGTCAACGGCGAGGTTCAGCCACTCGCCGCTAACTCCATGATGCTCGTCACCCCCGCCGACAATTCACGGGCCGTTGACGGGCTGGAGGATCTCGCCGACCCTGACCTGCTGGTCGGGCTGTGCACGCCGGGGGTTCCCTGCGGCGACTTCGCCGCTCAAGTGCTGGAGCAGGCAGGGGTCGACGCCGAGATCGACACCTTCGAAGACGACGTGCGTTCTCTGATGACCAGGGTTATCGCCGACGAGCTCGACGCCGCCATCGTGTACGAAAGCGATGTGGCCGCAGCGGGGCCAGCGGTAGCCGCTATCGCCATCCCCTCTGAGCTGAACGTCGAGGCTGAGAGCCAGATAGCGGTGCTCAAGGGTTCGGAGAACCCGACAACGGCCCATACCTTCGTCGACTTCGCCGCCTCGGCTGAAGGCCGAACTGTCTTGGAGTCTCACGGATTCCAGTCGGTCACACCGTGAGCGTACGCCGCTCCGGGCCTCGGCGCCCAAACACTGCGGTGCCCGCAGCCCTGCTTGTCCCCGCACTGGTCGGGCTGGCGTTTTTTGCCATACCCATTGTCGGCCTGCTGTCCAAAACCCCGTGGGGCCGACTACCCGGGTTGGTTACCTCACCGACTGTTGTCGACGCGCTTCGGCTGTCGATGATCAGCTCCCTAGCCGCCACATTGGCCTCGGTGGTGATGGGCGTGCCTCTGGCGTGGATGCTGGCGCGAACCACCTTTCCCGGCCGATCCGTGGTGCGTGCACTCGTAACTCTGCCGCTGGTGCTCCCGCCCGTAGTCGGCGGGGCGGCACTGCTGTTCGCTTTCGGACGGCGGGGCCTGCTCGGCGGACCGGTCGAAAGCAGCACCGGGTTTCTACTCCCGTTCTCCATTTGGGGTGTTGTAGTGGCCAACACGTTCGTGGCCATGCCGTTCCTGGTGGTAACCGTTGAAGGCGCTCTGACCAACATCGGCACCCGCCACGAGGCGGCAGCGGCCACCCTCGGCGCCACTCCCCTAACGGTCTTCCGGCGAGTGACGCTGCCGATGATCGCTCCGTCGATCGGTGCGGGCCTGGTGTTGACATGGGCTCGCGCCCTGGGCGAGTTCGGGGCCACGGTCACGTTCGCCGGGAACGCCCCAGGGACGACCAGGACGCTGCCGTTGGCCGTGTTTGTCACCCTGGGTCAAGACCGCGATACCGCCATTGCCATTTCGATGATCCTGGTTCTCGTATCGATGGTGGTGCTGGTAGCGCTGCGCGATCGGTGGTGGCGGGGCCGATGAGCATCACGCGAACTTCAGAGCGCGGCCTGTCGGCCACGTTCACCCGGCGACGCACAGATGGCTTCGTCTTGGATCTGTCGCTGACCATCGGCGAACACGAAACGCTGGCCGTTGTCGGACCCAACGGAGCGGGTAAGTCGACGTTGGTCGAACTTCTTGCCGGCCTCCAGCCGATCGACACGGGCATGATCACCCTGAACGGAACGCCGATCGACTCTCCGGCCGATGGCACGTTCGTACCCGCCCACCGTCGTGGGGTTGGCGTGGTCTTCCAGGACTACCTTCTGTTCGACCACCTCACCGTCGCCGACAACGTAATGTTTGGGGTACTGTTCGGGGTCACGTTCGGAGGTAACGTCGGGCCCAGGGCAGCCGGGCAGGACCGGGACGAGGCAGTTTCGGCGGCGGAACGGCTGATGGCCAAGTTGGACATCGCGGCGCTGGCGGGCCGGAAGCCGCCGAGTCTTTCCGGAGGCCAACGTCAACGGGTCGCATTGGCACGAGCCATTGCCATGTCGCCACAGGCGCTCCTGTTGGATGAGCCGATGGCGGCGCTTGACGTCGCCACCCGATCTATGGTTCGACGGCTGTTGAGCGAGATTCTTCCGACGGTGCCTGGCCCGAAACTGCTGATTACTCATGACCCCATCGACGCCTTCCTGCTCGCCGATCGCATCTGTGTACTGGAGTCTGGGCGACTCACGCAGTCCGGCACGGTGCACGACATCCGCCGTCATCCGGCCACCGACTATGTTGCGTCGCTCATGGGCACAAACCTGCTGGCCGGCACCAACAACCGGGGAATGGTGGAGATCTCGAACACGACGGTCGTACTGCACACCGTTCATACCGGATCCGCCGGGCCGGTCGTGGTCACCATTGCCCCCAACACCGTGGCTCTTCACCAGTCCCAACCCGACGGCAGCCCTCGCAATACGTGGGCTACGTCCGTGGCAACGATCGAGGACAGGGGGGACATCACTCGGGTGGTGTTGGCCGACCCCCTGACCCTGGAGGTCGACATCACCCCTTCAGCGGCATCGGCGCTCGGGCTTCGACCCGGGACGCCAATCTGGGCTGCGGTAAAGGCAACGGAGATTCAGGTCACCGAAGGTCGGGCGGTCGGCTAGTTCGGCCCGTGCCACCGGGGCTACCGGGGC
>CALJMD010000405.1 GCA_937981915.1 uncultured Acidimicrobiales bacterium | reverse complement strand
GGAACGGCGAAAGCCACAGAGAAGACTCTTAACGCCCTTGCTGCCGAGAACGAACTAACCGTTACCGGTCTAGCTGCCCGTCATCGGGCCGCAGATTCTCAGCGGCGACGTATTCCCGATTCGTGTTCGATCGTTCACCATTGGCTGCCTCGACCGCTTCTCTACGAGATGTGGATGCGAAGCAGTGGGTTCTCCGTTGACCGTTACCTGAGCGAAACCGATTGCGTAATGTGGGCGTCAAGTCTCATCGTGCCGCCTACGACGCAGCCCGTCGTGGCCACGGTCAACGATCTGGACTTCTTGACCTACCCCGAATTCCTGACCCGTCGTGGTCGTTCCTTCTTTCCCCGAATGTGGCAGCGGGCTCTCGAACGGTCCGACCGCTTCGTCACCCCGTCATTGGTGGTGGCCAACGACTGCGTACGTCGAGGGGTCGAGGAAAGCCGAATCTCGGTCGTGCCGTACGGCGTTGATGCTCCGGTTTGCCCATCTGGCGACGTGGACACCGTCTTGCAAGATGTCGACCTCCCCGAGCGTTTTGTACTTCTGGTGGCGCCGCTCGGGTTGCGTAAGAATCCGGTTCGCCTGGCGAGAGCGTTGGCGGCCGCTGATTGCCAGGTCGTCGCCGTTGGCGGACTTGACTCCTCCGTTGAAGCGGTAGCAGCCTTCGCCAAGCTAGGCGACCGTCTACGGTCGCTTGGCCTGGTTGACGAAATGGTGCTGAGCGCGCTCTACCGGCGAGCAGCAGCCCTGGTGTATCCGTCGGTGGCCGAAGGCTTCGGGCTACCCGTCCTTGAAGCAATGGCGCACGGCACTCCGGTTATCACCTCTGCCGGTACCGCCACCGAGGAGGTTGCGGGAGGGGCGGCCTTACTCGTCGATCCGCTGGACACCGATTCCATCGCCGAGGCGACCATGGCCGTGCTGTCCGACAGCCATCTCGCCGGGGAGCTCGCTGCCAAAGGCGCTCGACGGGCGACAGAAATGACCTGGCGACACACCGGGGACGGATACACCCGGATCTTCAAAGAGGCGATGGGCTTGCAAGGAGGCGCTCAGTGACTAGTCGTCGCAGCGGCATCTCCACCGTCGGGATCAACTTGACGTGGCTCGATCCGGGGGTGGTGGGCGGTTCCGAGGAGTATTCGATCCGCCTGGTTCGCAGTTTGGCTGAACGATCACCGGACGACCTGCGATTTGTCCTCTATTGCCGGCAGGCCACTCTTGAGCGCTATAGCGATTTGGCGGACTGCTTCGACACTGAGATTATGCCGGTAGTCAAACCGAACAAGGCAGCTCGGGTAGCACTGGAGAACTCGTGGATGGCGGTCCCCAGTCGTGGCCACGAACTAATGCACCACATGGGTGGAGTCGTGCCGCTGATTCGGACGCGGCCAGACATTGTCACCGTGTATGACCTTCAACCGCTG
This sequence comes from uncultured Acidimicrobiales bacterium, assembly GCA_937981915.1. GTDB lineage: Bacteria > Actinomycetota > Acidimicrobiia > Acidimicrobiales > SZUA-35 > JAHELU01. Next base: position 4,683 of record CALJMD010000405.1, on the reverse strand, counting down.
GAACAGCCTGAAAACTTCGGTGTGGTGAAACGCCGATGGCTTGCTTCAACTGTGCCGGCCTCGGTACGGGCCGCCCGGCTGGTCGTAAGCCCGTCGCTTTTTACCCGTGATCGTTTGATTGAGACGCTGGGAGTGCCGGCTGAAAAGATCCGAGTTGTTCCCTTCGGTTTCGAACCTCCTTCCGTCATCGATGTAGACGCGCCTTCGGCCAGCGGCCTTGGCCGCTACTTCTTGTATCCCGCTATCACCTACGTGCACAAGCGACATTGTGATTTGGTGGCGGCCCTCGCCCGGCTACCTGAGGAATGCGGCGACGTACGTCTAGTCTTTACCGGCCGGCCAGGTCCGCAGACACTGCCTCTTCGACGGCAGGCTCAAGACCTGGGCGTGGCCGACAGGGTGCTGTTTACCGGGCGGGTCTCGGAAGCGAGTCTGACCGAGTTGTATCGAAACGCCGTCGCTCTGGCCTTTCCGTCGTCCTACGAAGGCTTTGGAAACCCTTGCATCGAGGCCATGAACGTCGGGTGCCCAATTGTGACCAGTGACGGCGGTTCACTGCCCGAGGTCGCAGGTCCGGCGGCCATCCGGGTGCCTGTCGGCGACGTCGACAGCTGGGTGGCCGCGATGGTCACGCTCGCCTCCTCGGAGAGTGAGCGCCGCCGGCTGGCTGTCAACGGCTATGAACAGATCTCGACTTTTGCTCCCGAGGCAGCCACCGATCGCCTGCTTGAGGTCTACCGCGAGGCGCTAGGGTGATCGTTCCTGCCGCCGCAACCGCAGTACCGCCGTGTGAAAATTCTCGTTTTCTGTCCCCATTTCACCCCTGATTTGCATGCCGCCACTGGCGAGGTGATGACCCGTTTGGTTCAGCACCTGGCTGAGCGCGGGCATCGACTGACTGTGGTGACCTCTTTGCCGTGGTATCGCGGGCATGAGGTTGCCGACGGGTGGAGAGGGCGCCCCTGGAGGGTGGAAGAAACCGAGTGGGGTCGGGTGCTTCGTTGTTGGCCCTTCCCCACACGCAAGACCAACATCAAGACCAGGGCCGCGGGATTCGCGGCGCAAACCTGCCTTGCCGCCGCACTCGGGGTTACTCGCTCCCGCCATGATGTCGTATTGGCCATGACCCCGCCGCTGTTTCTGGCCGAAGCCGCCTGGATCGCCGCTAAACGTATGGATGCCCCGCTGGTTCTCAACACCCAGGACATCTTTCCCGACGTCGCCGTGGAACTCGGAGCGATAACCAATCGACGAGTGGTGACCGCTCTGCAACGCTACGAAAAGGCCGTGTACCGGCGAGCCGACGCCATCACCGTGTTGTCCGAGGATCAGCAGAACAACGTCGTTGCCAAGCTGCCTGACACTGGTAGCGGAGGCGCAGGCAAGGTTCATATCATCAAGAACTTTGTGGACATCGAACGAATCCGGCCCGTCGAGCGGGACAACGGCTACCGCCGGAAGTTGGGCCTGGTTGAAAAGACCGTCGTAATGTACTCGGGCAACGTAGGCCTGTCGCAGTCATTCGAGTTGGTTCGCCTCGCCGCTGAAGCCCGGCTCGATCGGCCCGATTTGCACTTTGTGATCAACGGGGAGGGCGCCGCCCGCCCGGATATCGACCGATGGGCGTCGACCCTCGACAACGTCACCGTCGTCGACTTTGGACCGCGCCAGCAAGTGCCCGAGATTCTTGGTGCGGCCGATCTGCACCTGATCTTGCTGAAGTCTGGTCTCGCCGCCAGCAGTACTCCGTCGAAGGTGTACGGCATTTTGGCCGCCGGGCGCCCCATTCTGGCCTCGGTCGACGTTGACAGCGAAGTGGCTTCAATCGTTCACGAGGCAGACTGCGGACTGTCCGTTCCGCCGGAATGCCCTGACAGTTTCATCGCCGGATTGGACGCGCTCACCGCCGACAAGCACGACCTCGAACAGATGGGCAAACAAGCGCGGGCGTACGCTGAGGGCCTCCAACAACCGCGGGACCAAGCGGTTGCCTACGAGGGCCTGTTCGCAGCGTTGTTGAGCGCCCAACGCTGAATGCTCGAGCGCAGTTCTTTGTCGTAAACGCGCAAGTCGCAGTGGTTGGGGACGATATGACTGGTAGCCGTCCAGCTAGCATGGAGCACCAGCTATGAACTCATCCCAGGATCAGACCGTCAGTGTGATCGTCAGTGGCTTTTTCAGCCCGCTTCACATAGGACATCTCGACATGATCGAGGCGGCTGCCGAGGTAGGCGATCGACTTGTTGTCATCGTCAACAACAACCAGCAGCAAGTCGCCAAGAAGGGCAAGTTGATCGTCGACGAGAAGGATCGTCTACGGATCGTCAATGCGCTCGGCGTGGTGGACGAGGCTTTCATCGCCGTCGACGATGACCGGACGGTCAGCGAGTCGTTGAGGGCCATCGCCGAGAAGTATCCCGATCATCGCCTCATCTTTGCCAATGGCGGCGACCGTAAAGACGGCGCAGTGGTGCCGGAGTCGACGGTTTGCCGGGAGTTCGACATCCAAATGGTGTTCGATATGGGCGGCAACGAAAAGGCCGATTCCAGCACACGGATAAACATGGCACTTGGTCTGGAGACCGAGGCATCCGCTCTTCCTTCGGCCTCAAGCTAGTTCGTCCCCAGCGGATTGGACTAACGGGTTCGGGCTACAGGCTGTAGGCGTTGACCCAGTCGATCTCTGCTCGCCCGTTTTCTGCTGAACGCTCGAAGTCAACTTGACCGTCGATTCGCCACGAGTCGACTCCGTCGAGGTCGTGAAGGATTTGTGTGGCCCGTCCGCTGGCGTGGTCGTAGACAAAGTACGACGATCCGCGGGCTTCGGCATCAATACGAATACCTTCAAATTCATCCCAGAAGTCGGCCATTTCGTCGCGGTGGTCACCTTCGGGCAGCTGGTGGTGTCGCTTGGCGGCCAGAGCCTCGACCCAACGGAACATCTCGTTTCGCACCATGACCGTGAAGGCCCGCGTGTTCTGAGTGATATCGGCAAGGTCGTCGATACCGAAGCCAGCCACCTCGCCGTCGTCTCCTGATGGGGACATGAGGCTCTCCCACTCATCGATGAGACTGGAGTCAACTTGGCGCACGACGGCTTCCAGCCACTCGGTGAGATCAAGGACCTCATCGGACTTGGCTGACTCCGGTACGTTTTGCACCAGCGCCTTGTAGACGTCTGATAGGTAGCGAAGAACAACGCCTTCGGATCGCTTGAGGCCGTAGTGATTGACGTACTCTCGGAAGGTCATGGCTCGTTCGGCCATGTCCCGCACGATCGACTTGAGCCGCACGTTGTCCCCGGCGACCCAGGGGTGGGAGCCGCGGAATCGGTCGAAGCTGCCGTACAGGCGTTCCGCTTCCGGCTTCGGAGCCTCGACCTCCGACAGTCGCTCCATTCGCTCGTCGTATTCGACGCCGTTGGCCTTCATCTCGGCCATCAGGTCGTCTTTGGCCAGCCGAACCTGGGCGGCCATGATTACGCCTGGAGACTCCAACGTTGCTTCAACGGTTGACAAGATCGAGAACGCATATCCGGGTTCGTCGGGATGCAATTCTTCGATTGCTTCAAGGGCCCACAGCGATAGCGGATGGTGAAGGGCGAAGTCGTCTTGGAGGTCGAAGTTGACTCGAATCAGTCGTCCGAGATCGTCCGGCTCATCGAGGTGTTCAAGCAGTTCTGCCTCGTCCAGTGAACGGTAGATGGAGATCGCTCTGCGGATGTGGCGTCGCTTGCGGGCTCGGGTCTCGTGGTTTGTGGTGAGCAGTGTCTTGACGGCGGCGCAGCCGTCGCCGGGACGGTCGAGGAGCGTTAGGAGCATTTGGTGGCTCACTTGGAATGACGACGTGAGCGGCTCGGGCTGTCCGTCAATCATCTTGTTGAAGGTGTCGTCGCTCCAATGGGCATAGCCACGCTCTGGTGGCTTCTTCTTGACCGTTTTGCGCTTCTTGCCGCCTTCGGCCGCCTTCTCTTCGGCCCGAAGATTCTCCACCACGTGGGGAGGGGCCTGGCCCCATACAAAGCCAACGTCGTCGAAGCCCTTGCGTCCCGCTCGTCCGGCAATCTGTTTGAACTCCCTATTGGACAGAATGCGAGTGCTGTTGCCGTCGAACTTGCACAGCTGAGTGAACAGCACCGAGCGGATTGGCACGTTCACGCCGACACCAAGCGTGTCGGTTCCACAGATGATCTTCAGCAGACCGTCTTGAGCCAGGCGTTCCACCAGCAATCGGTACTTTGGCAGGAGGCCTGCATGGTGGACGCCGATTCCACCGGAGAGGAAACGTTTGAGCTCCTTGCCAACAGGAGTGTCGAATCGAAACGACTCAATGACGCTCTTGACTTGGTCTTTTTCGGTTTTGGACAACGGGTCGAGCGACAGGTACCCCTGGGCCGCCTCGCTGGCTTCTCGTTGGCTGAAGTGCACCAAATAGATGGGAGCACGATCGCTGTCCAAGAGATCGGTTATCGACTGGTGCAATGTGGTTCGGCGATACTCGAACTCCAGCGGCACGGGGCGCTGGTCTGACGAGACCGTCACCGTCGGTCGGCCGGTTCGCTTCGTCAGCTCGCGTTCGAAGAAGTCAGTCGGCCCCAAGGTGGCCGACATCAACAGAAACTGCGTATTGGGCAGTTCGAGCAGTGGTACCTGCCACGCCCAACCGCGTTGTGGGTCGGCGTAG
>CALJMD010000404.1 GCA_937981915.1 uncultured Acidimicrobiales bacterium | reverse complement strand
TGGTTAGGCTGTTCGCCGTGACGACTACGACGGTTTCGGTAATGGGGTCCACGGGATCAATCGGAACGCAGACGCTCGATATTGTCCGTCGTTCCGAGGGTCGATTCTCGGTGCAAGCTCTGGCGGCCGGGTCCAACATTGCCTTGCTGGCCAAGCAGGTGGCCGAGTTTCAACCGGAGGTGGTCGTAGTGGCCGAACCTGAACGGCGACTCGAAGCAGCCGATGCCGTCGGTCCGGCCACTCCGGTGCTCTGCGGCCAGGAAGGTCTGGCCGAAGCATCCGCCTCGGCCGATGTGGTGATCAACGGGGTCATGGGTTTCGCCGGGTTGGCGGTCACTCTTTCAGCATTAGAGAACGGTCGGCGGCTGGGCCTGGCCAACAAGGAGTCGTTGATCGCCGCCGGGCCCGTGGTGCAGGAAGCCCGGCGAACACCGGGCGCCGAACTGTTGCCGGTTGACTCCGAACACTGTGCGTTACATCAGTGTCTTCGGGCCACCGAGAACGAACAGGGCGTCGACCGCTTGGTTCTCACCGCCTCCGGTGGACCGTTCCGCGGCCGGACGGCCGCCGACCTTCAGGCTGTCACCGTCGACGCTGCGTTGGCGCACCCCACCTGGTCGATGGGTCCGAAGATCACGATTGATTCTTCCACGTTGATGAACAAGGGCTTGGAAGTCATTGAGGCCCACGAGTTGTATGGCGTCGACTACGACAGCATCGAGGTGGTCGTCCATCCCCAGTCGATCGTCCATTCGATGGTGGCCTACACCGACGGGTCCACCATCGCCCAGCTTTCGCAGCCCGACATGCGCCTGTGTATCGCCTACGCCCTCGCCTTCCCGGACCGTTTCGATCTGCCGTTCGGTGAGATGCGATGGGACGAAGCGCTGTCGTTGACGTTCGAGCCGCCAGATCGGGAGGCATTTCGTTGCCTGGATTTGGCGTACGACGCGGGGCGACAGGGTGGGACGGCGCCGGCCTGGCTTAGCGCCGCCAACGAGGTGTCGGTGCAGGCGTTCCTCGACGGCCTCATTAGCTGGCCCGCTATCGCTGAGACCAATGACTCGGTGCTCCAGCAACATGATGGCGGCAAGGCTGACAGCCTGGACGCCGTGCTTGATGCTGACCGTCGAGCACGACTGGCGGCTGACGCCGTCATTCAGCGGCGAACCAACAACTCATAACAAGCCCGACGCTCTATACGTCGCTCTCGGCTGGGCCGTTTGGCTCAAACAAGGCCCGACCCGCAGGTGGTGCCAGCCTCCAGGCTCAGGTCTAGAGGGGGTGTGCCGATCCAGTTGCTATGTCACTGCGCAACCAACTTTCCGATGCAACGGCGCATTGGGACGAGCTGGGCGGGTTTCCAGGCGCGATAAAAGGCGGCGATCCGCTTGCCACCTTCATCTCTCAGCTGCTTCCTCTTCCCCTGGTTGCGCCGCTGCTGTTCTACTTGGCTTCCCGAGAAGGTCGGGCTGTTCAACTGGCATTGTCCTGGGGTGTGGGGGTACTTATCCTTCAGTACATCTGGGTCAAGCACCTGCAAAAGGATGAGCTTCCCCGACCCACCCTGGTGCAGAACTTCATTTCCGGCACCGTTGCCTTAACCACTCTTGTACTCCCGATCCTCTGGTTGCCGGTCATGAGCCTTGTCGCCATGAACCTGGCGCTGGTAGCGGCGTCCGCCCACAAGAAGTCGACCGTCTTCCATCTCCTATGCGCTGCTGTTGTGGCCGTGAACGGAGTGGAGTTCGCGTCGGGCGACTTGCTCGACTCGTGGATCTGGGTGCTTATGTTGCCCATCTTGGCCGGCACCGCCGTTTCCACTGTGACGTCTCACGTGGAGTGGCAGGAACGTCAGGTCGGCACGTCGCTGAAAGTGGCCGGGGCCACTGCCTGGGACTTGGATTCCGACAGCAAGGTGCTCAGTGTGCTCGGGGCGTCCATCGGTGGCGTCGAGGTCGGTGACCAACTCGACGATTTGATTCACCCTGACGATCAGCGACCGTCCGAGGTGCAACCCGGCGCCATTTTCGAATATCGCATCACCGACCGCAACGGCGGGTGGCTTTGGGTCCGAGAGACCGTCGAAGCCGGTGTGACCGCTGGGGCCGTTATCCGAAGCGGAGTGTCCGATATCACCGCCAAGCGCAACACCGACGCTATGACCGAGCGTATGGCCCGCGTTGATCAACTGACGGAACGTCCAAACCGGTCCGCTCATGTTGAGGAAGCAGACAAGTGGGCGAAGCGGGGTGATGGTCACCTGCTTCTTCTCGATCTTGACGGTTTCAAACGAGTGAACGACTCGGTTGGCCACTCGGTCGGCGATGAAGTCCTGCGGGTGGTGTCTGAGCGTTTCGCTCGGGTTGACGGCGTCGAGCAATTGGCCCGCCTGGGTGGCGACGAGTTCGCTGCCCTGGTCGACGGGGACAAGTCAAGGGCCAGATCGGTGGCCGAGGATCTTATGTCCTGCACCTCTGAACCGTTGACGCTTCAAGGCATCGTGGTGTCTGTCGGGACCAGCATTGGCAGTGCCGAGTTCGTCGCTGACGTCGATTCTGACGAAATCAGGCGGCGAGCCGATGTCGCTCTGGGGCACGCCAAACAGGGAACGACCAGACTGGTCGCCTACGACGAGTCACTGGAACGTACCAGTCAACGGCGAATCGCCTTGGCCAAAAGGCTTCCGCTGGCGTTAGCCAACGGTGAGATCTTCGTGCACCACCAGCCAAAGCTCGACCTTAGAACAGGGGCTGTCACCGGCAGCGAGGCGCTGGTCCGGTGGCATCACCCGGATGAGGGTTTGATTCCCCCAGGTGACTTCCTGGACCTGGTTGTCCTGGGTGGCCATATCACAACGCTGACCCGAGTGGTGATGGAGGCCGCATTGGCCGACGTCGCCGCCGCTGTTCGAACCGGCCACGACTGGGCTGTCGCCGTCAACGTCGACGGTCGCAACCTGAGAGAACCCGGCTTCGCCGCCACCGTCCTGCGAGAACTTGAACAGGCCGGTTTGACGCCTCGCAATCTTGTGGTCGAACTGACGGAGGAAGCGTTGGTCGACGAAGATCCCGTTGTCGATCAGGCGCTGCTCGACCTCAGCTCGGCCGGGCTCCGGTTGAGTGTCGACGACTTCGGCACCGGGTTTTCTTCCCTGGCCTACCTCGGTCGTCTCCCGGTCAGCGAGATCAAGCTGGACCGCGCTCTCATCTTCGACATCAACGAGTCGGAACGGAATCGAGCCATCGTGGCGTCAACACTGAAGTTGGCGGCCGAGTTGGGCATGAACGTCGTGGCCGAAGGAATCGAAGACGCCGAAACCATGCAGTTGTTAGCCGAACTTGGCTGCCCCACCGCACAAGGGTTCCACATCGCCCGGCCGATGCCGTTCAACGATTTCGTTGAATGGGAAACCGACCGGGCGACGTCGAAGACAAAAATCTAGTTGAGTTGGAAGCGAGCCAACAGCGGTTCGTGATCGGAACCGAAGTCGTCGCTGACCCGAGCAAAATCCACGTTGACATGCACGACGTCAAAGCGGGTTGATCCGTCGAGCAGCGAGTCGGTCACAAACATGTGGTCGAGCAGCTGAGAGTTACCGTCGAACACGAACGAATACAGGTCGTCTGCGTCGTTGCCGTTGAGCGAGGTGAACGCCAGGTTGCTCAGTGCTGCGTCTGATCCGGGCAGATCTTCGAGTAGTTCGTCGGTCCACTGGAAGGTGTTGAGGTCCCCGACCACGGCGATGTTGGCATCGCCGTCGGCCGCCAACAACACGTCGGTTACCTGGTTGAGAGCGGTGGCTTGAGCTTCACGCTCGTCCTCACCGGCCTGCACAAATGGCTGCGGTCCACCGTAAATCGGGGTGGAGCCGAAGCGTGAGCTGAAGTGGTTGTTGATCACCGTGATCTGCTCGCCGCTGCCATCGGCCGGGAAATTGAATACGCCCAGTAGCGGGACACGGCTGCCGTCGAAGGCGGTCGGGTCACTCACACCGTAGGTGTCGGCCAAGACTGTTGAGTTCAAGTCCTGCAACTCAACCAGTGACACTCGCTCGGGGTTGTAAAGGAAAGCGTTGCGAATGTTGCCACCGGGGACACCGCCCTGGGTGTTGTTGGCGGGAGCCACGTCGACGCCTACGTAGGTTGGGCCGCCTGCGGCTTCGATCGCCGCGATCAGAGCGGCCAGGGTTTGCTCAGACGATGTGGTTCCGTCGTTGTCTTGACCGCTGTCATCTTGAATCTCTTGCAGAGCCACTATGTCAGGACCGGCCAGGTTGACGGCGATGTGCGAACCGACGGTTGCCATCTGGCCGACGTCGGTTCCGTCACCCGACAGGTTCAACACGTTGTAGCTGGCCAGCGTGAGCTGATCGTTCAATGGCTTAAACGGTGTGGTCTCCGTCTTGAGCTTGCTGTCGTTTACTACTCGGATCTCTTCAATGGCGTTGACCTCGAAGTTGCCGAAGCTGTAACCGACGACGCCAAGCACGTCGTCAAGTCGGGCGTTGATATTGAGCGCCGGGGCATCCGCCGGGTACAGGGTTCCGTCGAACTGGATCTGGATCCGCTCGGGGTTCTGGTCTCCGGTGTTCTGAAGATCGGCCTGCAGTTCAATGCCGCCACGGTTGGTGCGGGCATTGTTGGGTGCGACCGCGCCCTGCCCCCAACTGGCCAACGTGAAGAACTCGCTGGAGAAAGCATTAAACGTACGAGTAGCCGAAACGGTGACCGGACGATCAACTTCGACCAGCATGCCTTCCAGCGACTCCCAGAAGTCGATGGCGTCGGTCTCGGGGTTGAAGACGGCCGGGTCCGTTTGCAGATTGGTCGGCAACTCGGAGTCGCTGATCACCGTGGTCGGGCTGGCTTGGCGGCCGCCCTTGCCGATTTCGACCGGGGAGGGCAGCGCAGCGGTTCCGGTTACTTCGGTATCGATTGCCGACAGTTGGGTGATCGACAGGTTTCCGGATCCGGCACCACCGGGGATGAACTCCGACACAACACCGGTGAGCGAAACAGAATCTCCGGCGGCGGGAGAATCCGAACCGGCGAACACGAAGACAGCATCAGACGTATTGTCGTCGCCGTCACCGACCGGATCCTGCAGGTAGAAGCCGTTGAAGGCAACCGCAGTAACAACACCGGTGGTCGTCACCAGTGCGCCGTTTAAGGGCGAAAGGTGAGCGCCACCCTGAATCTCCATGATGGTGGCGGCGGTGGGTTCAGCCACCTCGCCTCCAGCGGTAGGCGTGTTGTCCGGCCCGATGAAGAAGTCACCGATGGTCCAATCAGCCGCGGTGTCGGTATCGACGCCGTCAGCCAGGCGGGCGGCGCCGGCCGCGAAGAACGACCCGTCCGGGCCGACCGAAGGGGCGCCGAAGAATGATGGATCAAGGTCGTCGTCGGTCAAGTGAACCGAGTCGGCCACGTCGCCGTCGGCGGGCAGGCTGCCGTCACCGGGCAGAGCCGAGGTCGGCACAAGGGCGTAGGTTGACGACGAGTTCTCAAGGCTGTTCGTGTCAATCGCCGTGTCAGGCTGGACGGCGTAGGCGCCGAACACCAGCTCATTGCCGACTAGGTGGAACCCGTTCGAGCCGATGACGTCGAACAGTCCGAAGTCGAAGCGGAAATCGATGTTGCCTCGAGACGACTGATCGTCGGCTTCAACCCCGATAAGGCTCAAACCGTCAAGCGAGAATCCCGGCGTACCAAACAGTTCGATGTACTCGACATCGCTCCCGGTAGTGCTGGCCAGTATCTCGTTGATGAGAACGTCGTCGCCGGTGGCGGCGCTGGATGGAGCCGCAGTTACGGCTACAAGGGCGGTTGAAACCAGTGCAAAGACAGCAAGAAGCCGACTTACGTAGTTCCTTGGTGCATGACTCAAGGGTTTTCCTCCATGGCGGTAGTCGCCCGACAGCGGCGACGGACTTCAGCTAACGACAGTAATCGGCTCTGCTGAAATGTGCATGTCCACGAAGCTAAAGGGCAGTGACGTTCCGCTAAATGGAAGGTGTGGCGTCAGGATGCGAGCGCCGAATAGCGGCGATCAACCAGCGTCAAGAAGGTGATGGCGGACGCCGCGGCCACCGCCGACAACGCCACCGGGCCGTTAATACCGAACAGCCCGTAAAGCGATCCGCTGGCCGTGACCCCAAGTCCACGTCCAACTGTTCCCACCGCCACGTTGGTCGTCAAGATCCGACCGCGGGCCGCAGGCAGCGATTCGCTGACGATGGCAAACGAGGTGACAATGGCGAACTCGAAACCAAGGAAGAACAGCACCAGCCCGAGCGCAGCGATCAACAGAGACGAACCGGCTTGGGTCATCACGCCGAGCCCGACCAGCACAACAACCATGGCCGCTCGAGTGGACCGGCGAGGGCCAAGCCGATCAGCCACCGCCGCCGAAGCCCCCGACGCCATCAACTCAGCCGCCCCGAACGCCACCGCGACTACGCCAATACCGGCCGTCGACACCGACAACGCCTCATCCAGCCAGGTTCCGACAATCACCACGGTGGCCAAACCACACAACGCAATCGACGCCGAAGCTCCGAGAGACAGCCAGGCAATCGGGGTGAACGGCACCCGCTCGGTACTGG
>CALJMD010000403.1 GCA_937981915.1 uncultured Acidimicrobiales bacterium | reverse complement strand
AAGAAGTACAGCGCCCCCTCGGGCTTGGTACAAGACACCCCGTCGATAGCGGTCAACGCCGCATGAGCCGCCTCCCGCTGATCGAACAGCCGACCGCCGGGAACCAGGTACTCGTTGATGCTCTGGTAGCCGCCCAACGCGGTGGGGATGGCGTGCTGAGACGGAACGTTGGCGCACAAGCGCATGGAGGCCAAGATGTTCAGCCCCTCGATGTAGTCGGTGGCCCGATGCTTGGCCCCGGAAATGACCATCCAACCCGAACGCAGCCCGGCAGCACGGTAGGTCTTGGACAAGCCGTTGAAGGTGACGCACAGCAGATCGTCAGCAATGGCTGCCACTGAATGATGCTTGGCTTCGCCGTACAGGATCTTGTCGTAGATCTCATCGGCGAAGATCACCAGCTGATGGCGGCGGGCCAGCTTCACAACCTCTTGCAGCAGCTCGGGGCTATACACAGCGCCGGTGGGATTGTTGGGGTTGATCAGAACGATGGCGGTAGTCCGCGACGTGATCTTGTCCTTGATGTCGGCAAGATCCGGGAACCAATCAGCGCCCTCATCACACCGGTAGTGCACGGGGATGCCGCCGGCCAGATTGGTGGCCGCCGTCCACAGCGGGTAGTCGGGGGCCGGGATCAACACCTCGTCGCCGTTGTTCAACAAGCCCTGCAACGCCATCACGATCAGCTCGGACACACCGTTGCCGATGATCACGTCGTTGACGTCGACCCCGGCGATGCCCAACTGGCCGCAGTAGTCGACAACAGCGGAGCGCGCCGGAAGTAGACCAAGCGAGTCGCAGTAGCCCTGCGAGTTGATCAGATTGTCGCCGATGTCTTCCAGGATTCGGCCAGGCGCATCGAAACCGAACGGGGCCGGGTTGCCGATGTTGAGTTTGAGGATGTGCTGACCCTCGGACTCAAGGCGAACGGCTTCTTCCAGAACAGGGCCGCGGATGTCGTAACAGACATCCTCCAGCTTTCGGGATTTGGTGATCCGTTCCAGTTCCATGGGCTCGTCGAGCGCCCTGCGATTAGGGGATGAGGTTTCGGTGTCGAGATTGGTGGTCATCGGCTCGCATTGGGAAGTTGGCGGGTGTCCCTCTATCGAACCTATCGGCCGGTCAACGCCTACACGTGATGGGTGGCGAAGCGAGCCCGCATGGTCCAGTCAAACATCGAACTCAAGCTTTCACCGGAGCCGACGCGCCGGATGGCTTCGCTCAACAAGCCGTCAACCGAGATCGTCTCGACCTTGTCGCAGTACTCGACCGGTGCGGTCTCCACCGTGTCGGTCACGAACAGCTTTTTGATCTTGCTGGCGGCCAGCAAGTCCATGGAACCGGGTGCGAACACACCGTGGGTGATGGCGGCGTACACCTCGGTCGCCCCAAGGTCCAACAGTTCTGCCGCAGTGCCGCACAACGTGTTGCAGGAGATGGAGAAGTCGTCAACGATGAACGCTTTGCGACCCTTTACCGAACCGAGAATGCCGAGAATTTCAGCCGCGTCGTCGTGTGCGGGACGGACCTTGTCAGCGATGGCGACCGGGCAATCCAAGTAGGAGGCGAACTCTCGGGCCTCCTTGGCAAACCCGGTGTCGGCGGCCACGATGACCATGTCGTCGACCGTGCCGCCCGTTTCCTCCAACAGTCGGTCGGCCAGGATTGGCAGAGCCATCAGGTTGTCCACCGGAACCGAGAAGAAGCCCTGAATCTGTTGGGCGTGCAGGTCAACGGTGATCACCCGGTCGACTCCGGCCGCTTGCAGAGCATCGGCACACACCCGGGCTCGGATGGACACCCGAGGTTCGTCCTTCTTGTCCCCTTTGGCGTAGGCGAAATACGGGATGACAGCGGTGACCGACTTGGCGCTGGCCCGCTTCAACGCGTCGATGTAGAACAGCAACTCCATGAAGTTGTCGTTGGTGGGATACACCGTGGTTTGCACGATGAAGGTGTCCTTGCCGCGGACGTTCTCACCCACCTTGACGAAGGTGTTGCCTTCACTGAAGGTGATGGTCTTGCTCTGCCCCAACGGGAGCCCCAGTTGAGTGCAGATTCGGGCGGTCAGCTGTTGGCTGCCAAGCCCGGCGAAGATCGCTGTGTTGTCCATAGGGATATGTGCCGTACCGTTCACTTGATTGGCCACTTACTTTGACTGATCCTGTTTCCGCCGTGTCGGGTTTGCTGAATATCCGGCCCGTGGGCCCTGTTGATGACGCCACAACTATACGTCGCCGCTCTGACAGCGACCTCATTGAAGATGGGTGGGGGATCAACCCGGATCGGTTCCGAAATCCGACCCATGTGTTAGTACTCACCGGCCACGTGCTTTTGGGGCCGCCGAGACCCGTTCGAGCCTTCAGCGGAAACAAAATGGAACCGTTAGGGCCTCGGTGGCGTTGGCACCTTCAACAACAGGCACGTACTGACGACCAGCTTCTCGGCCAGGGGGTTCGAGACAACGTTCGGCGTTGAGGTCGGCTCTTCGTGCTGTTGCTTAGGCGCGCCAACACTAAAGCGAGGAACCACCAATGAACCCCAAAACCAGAACCAAGCTCCGCCAAAGGCGGAGGCTCCGAATCAAAGTGCTGGCGTCACTAGCAGCCTTCATGACACTCATCCCACTTGTAGTGTTCGCCGGGCCGGCAGCGGCGCAAGTCCCGGACTGCCAATCATCTGAATCAGACTCCGACGGTGACGGCTGGGGCTGGGAGAACAACCAGTCATGTCGGGTGGTCGACAACACCGAGAACACTGAGAACACCGACAACAACACGGACAACGGCGAGACAGCGGGAGGAACGTCCACGTCGGTCCAACCGGTCGACGACGAGAACACCGTGACGTTCAACAATCTGCGTGAAGTGCGGGACGCCGACGTGTCCGACTTCATCAAAGACGACTTCATGGAGGGACGAAGCTTCAGCCAGCTGACAGCCGCTCAGCTCGATGCCCCGTTCGACTTTCCCCAGGTCGTGGAACTGGACGAGGCGGCCAGAGCCGAAGCCGAATACGAAGCGCAACAGCAGGCGTTGGCCGACAGTGGCCGTCGGCAGGTACTCGGATGGTGCAGCAAGGAGTGGCGTGAGGCGACGAAGCTGATCGACTCGTCCAATCGCCCGGGCAGTGGTGCCTTTGGTGATGGATTCAACATCAGCCAGGACGCTAGCGTCGGCGGCTTTGCCGCACAGGTTGACGCCGGTGCCGACATCGACGGCACGCTTAACATTCGGGCGGAAGTCCACTACCGGTACAAGTGGCGCAAGTGCATCAGAATTCCGTACCGCTACGAACTGGACTACGCCGACATTGACGTCGACCTCGACGTGAACGGCCGCATGAGCACCGATGTGGAATTCACCCTCGAGTACCGCAACCGTTTGCTGGAATGGTCGAAGCGGCTGTGGGCCGACTCGTACACGATGACCTACAAACTGTTGAAGGTCGAACTTGAGGCTTACCTTGATCTGACTTTGGCGCTCGACCTTGAAGCGGCCTATCAGGTTCGCACCCAGTCGGTGGTCAACGAAAACTACACGCTCAGCGGCTACTACCGTTCCCGTCTGCGCTGCACCATGGATGGTTGTGTCAGGCGCGAAGCCGAGCAGTCCGACTTTGACTTCGGTGTGCTCGACAGTCCGGCCGAGTATCGGCAGGAGACCCTCGACGTTACGTTGACCCCGTCCGCCGACTTCAGGTTCGGGCTCAACCTCGATGCCGGAGTGCTGGGCATCTGGGACGAGCGACTGGCCTCGGGCCATATTGGTCTGCTGGCCGAACTGCCAACCCGGCTGCATTGGACACGAGGCAACGCCTGCTCCGATGCCGACGGCGACGGTCTCAACGAGGACGTCTCAGTTTTGTTGGTGGACGTCAACGCCCAGATCGGCGCCTACTACTCGATGCGCTTCCTGAACAACCGGGTCGACGAGTGGGTGGAGGATCTTGGGACACCCAACGGATGGGTGAAACGCAAGGTCGGTGAACGGATCGGTGACGAGCTGCTGGACGCCACCACGCGAGGTGAGTCTCGCCCGGTTTGGACGAAACACGTCTACTTCAAAACTCTCCGTGAAGGTGAAAATTCTCCGATCCAACCGGTGATCGGCCGAGCAGGCGTCTTTGATGTCGGACAGGGAGAACAGGAGGGTCTGCTCATCACCGGGCCCCGCCGCTGCTACCCGTTCGCCGATGACGTGACCTACGAAATCGACTGGTCGCAGCGCGACGCCGCCGTCCAGCGGGTCTCGCAACCCGGCTTTGTCGCCCACGACTGGTCCGATGACGGAACCGACGACGTGGTCCGAGTACGAATCGTGACCGACACCGTCGGGCGGCAGTTCAATAGCCCCTGGGTGTCGGTCTCACCGGCCGGTGGCGTCAGCGTCGACGGTGACCCTGTCTGCCAGTCGGCAGACTCCGATCCTGATGGTGACGGCTGGGGCTGGGAACGAAACCAGACGTGTCGGATCGTCGAAGGAGTGACCCCGGGAACCGGTGGTACCGATACCGGCGGCAGTGGTGTACCGGCGTGTCAGTCGGAGGCCGCAGACCCCGACGGTGACGGCTGGGGCTGGGAGAACAACCGCTCATGTCGAGTGACAGACGACAGCGTCGACGGCTCGGCCCCCGTAGTGGTCAGCATGGGCGACTCCTTCATCTCCGGTGAGGGGGGTCGCTGGGCCGGCAACTCCAACTTCCCGCCTGAGAACTATCTCGGAACCGATCGAGGCCGAGAGGCCTACCAGGGTGAGTCCCGAAACAACGGGTGTCACCGCAGCGACGTGGCAGAGATTCATAGTGCCGACATTGCTGGGCGGCTATCGGTCAACTTGGCCTGTTCGGGGGCGTTGGCCGAACACGTCATTGACACTGAGTTCAAAGGCGAACGGCCCCAAGTTGATCAATTAGCCGACGTCGCCCGGACGCAACAGGTTGAGATGATCGTGTTGTCCATCGGTGGCAATGATCTGGGTTTCCCGGAGATTGTGGCCGACTGCATCGGCACCTACCTAACTCAGGGAAATCCGTGCTGGCGACGCTACGACATCAACGCCCTGTTGACCGCCCAAGATGGTGCAGTCAATCGGGCCGGTGACGCCATCGCCGCCATCAAGCAAACGATGGAGGATGCCGGGCAAACCGACTACCGCCTGGTGCTCCAGTCGTACCCGTCCCCGATGCCACGATCATCGGATGTCCGCTACGCCAGCGGAGACATCCACATTGGTGACGACCGATCCAAGCACGGTTGCGGTGCCTACGACTCCGACCTGGACTGGGTCCGCGACGATGTTGTCCCGGCAATCGATTCGGCCT
This sequence comes from uncultured Acidimicrobiales bacterium, assembly GCA_937981915.1. Lineage (GTDB taxonomy): Bacteria > Actinomycetota > Acidimicrobiia > Acidimicrobiales > SZUA-35 > JAHELU01. Next base: position 152 of record CALJMD010000403.1, on the reverse strand, counting down.
ATCGACGGCTGGCCGCGGCCGAAGGCGTCGAGTTCCTGTCGCTAAGCAACGCCTTCGAAGGTAAAGAGGCGTGTGGTCGTGACTCGGTCTACGCCGAGCAGAATGCTCCCGGTTCGGAACGAAGTCTGGAGTGGGTCCGTAGCGGCACCGCT
>CALJMD010000402.1 GCA_937981915.1 uncultured Acidimicrobiales bacterium | reverse complement strand
CCGCAACCGGCTTCACAGTTGAAGCAGGTGGTCGGCACCAAGGTGTACTTCCGCTCCACCTTGTCCGGCCAGGCTTTGGCGTCGAGCTCACGCCAGTCATGCCAGTCTTCATGGGGCGGGTAGTTGCGTAGATCGGTCACTGGATCTCTTTCAGATTCTTTGAGACGAACGGGAGGCGAAGGCGAGCGAAGAAGAAGGGACGATTCCGACTGTCATTACGACAGTGGCACGGACTGGCCGGCCCGTACGAAAGCGTCTTCGTAGGCGAACATGCCAACCAGGGCGGCGACTCCGGCGATGGCGGCCAGAGCAGCGGCTACACCGCCGCTGACCACAAACAGTGCCAGCAGGACCAGGGCAGCCGGAATCACCAAGCCGACAACAATGCCACCCCACCAGAACTGGGTGGCATATTTGCCTCGGGTCATCGTGGCTACCGCCAGTTCAACGTGGCGACTGCCGTGTGAGCTCAGCTCAGTAGCGATCAAGGCGGCCGTTGCCGCCACTCCACCGAGCAGCACCCAGCGCACTGCGTCTGACGATGGCAGGTCAATGAACAGGTCCAAGACGGCGTAGGCGGCTCCACCGGCGGTCACTGCTTGAGCCAGAAGAATCGGTAGCAACAGTGGCGTCTGCCACAGGTCGCGGCCTTCGCACTGAGCGAACAGGTAGGCCGTGTACCCGGCGGTGGCCGCTGCGGTAAGCACGGCGGGAACAACCAGCCACTGCAGCAACGTGCCGGACTCGGTCAGACCAGCGAACCACCACAGTCCACAGACAATGGCGAAGGCCATGAGGATGTAGGCGCCCTTGACCAACCACGACTCCCAGTTGCCCTTTGTTATGAGGTAGTGGAAGCGCCCGGGCTGTTTGAGATCGGCGATGAGCAGCACACCGGTTGCGGCCAGGAAGAAACCTGCCACCATCGGAGGAATGACACCGACGGCGGCCTGGCTGTCACCGTTACCCATAAGCACCATGAGTGCCGCGACCAACATGACGCCGGCGGCGATGGCCTTGGTCACCAGGTAGCCCGAGACCTTCTCTTTCCAGGTCATCTGATGGGCGGTGGTATAGGCGGTGCGGGCCACGACACCGAAGTCGGCGTCGCCACCGTTGCTACCGCCCTTACCTGACCCATGCGGTGCGGTTCGGACCGTGGGGTGTTGAGGAGTGGTGTCGGCCCAGATCATGCCGTCGGGAGCGATGGCGGTTCGGGTTGGGTCAAGGGAGGCTTGGTCGGCGCCCCGGTAATACACCTTGGGTTGGGTGTTTTGCTCCGGGGCTCGCACCGCCACGTCGTCGCGGGCGATGATTCGGCTGATTTCCGAGGCCGGGTCGTCGAGGTCGCCGATCTTGATGGCTTCGGTCGGGCAGACGATCTGACACGACGGCAGCAGGTTCACCTCGATCCGGTGGTTACACATGTTGCACTTGTGCGCAGTGTTGGTTTCCGGGTTGATGTAGAGCGCGTCGTAGGGGCAGGCGTTCATGCACGACTTGCAGCCGATGCAGTCGTCATCTTGGAAGTCGACCACGCCGTTGTCGGCCCGGAACAAGGCCGATGTGGGGCAGATCTTCATACATGGCGCATCGTCGCATTGGTTGCAACGCATCACATTGAACTTGCGGGCCACGTTGGGGAACGTGCCGGTCTCGATGTACTTGACCCACGTTCGGTTAACGCCGAGCGGCACATCGTGTTCGCTCTTACAGGCAACCGTGCAGGCGTGACAGCCAATACAGCTGTCGCTGTCCAGTAGGAACCCCAGTCGGGTCATTGAAGCTTGACCTCTCCCCGGCCCAGAACCCCTCCCGGACCAGTACGAACGGCCGCACACCCGCGCAGCCTTGTTTGAGTATCTAACATAATCGTTTCAGTATCTAATTGGCCAGTGCCGCAACAGAATTGTCGACCGGCGGGCGCCCGGTCACTACGCTGCGAGCCATGGCGTCTTCCTACCGGCCCACGGCCGTTGCTTTGGCAGCCCTTGCCGTGTTCGCCGTGCTGTTCCTTTTCGGAGGCTCGACCGGCTGGTGGCCACCGGCGGAGTACGAACCAGCCGTGGGCGAGGTGTCCCGCTGGTGTGAGCGCGTGAGCAGCGGCCTTCTGCGAGAGCCCGTTAACACGCTGGGCAATCTCGGTTTCGTCGTCTCGGGCTTGGCGATGTTCACCATTGTGGCCCGTGAGAGCCGGGAGCAAACGGACACTGCGACCAAAGCCGCCAACCGATTCATCGGCAATCAGCCGGTGGCATTGGCCTATGCCAGTGCCACGGTATTTTTGGGTCCCGGCTCGATGCTGATGCACGGTAGCCACACGTTCTTCGGCGCCTGGGTCGACAACGTGTCGATGATCGCTTACATACTCATCCCCTGGATGCTCAACGTGGCCTCCATGAGACAGTGGAATGACCGACGACTCCTCATGACCTATGCGGCGGTTTTGGTCACCTACGCCGGGGCGTATTGGCTCTTCGGCTCGGATCTCGGTATCGGCATGGACCTGTTCGGGCTGTCGATTGCGCTGTGGATCATCTCTGAGACCTTGTACCGGTTCTGGTCGCAGGCGATGCGCTGGCTGTCCGGGCTGGTGGGTTTCGCCGTGGCCTTGACGTTCGGCATCACCCCGGCCGACATGATGTCCGACGTCGGCAATTTCTGGTGGGTGGTGTTGTTCTGGGTGCCAGGAGCGTTGGCCGACTCGGCCCCGTCGGCTCCTCGAACCTATGCGCCGTGGTTCTGGGTCGGGATGGCGTCGTTTCTGCTGGCGTTTGTCATTTGGACGACCGGCAAGGCCGATCACGCTTGGTGCCGACCGGACTCGTTTGTCCAGGCTCACGCGATCTGGCATCTGCTCACTGCCGTGTCCACGTGGAGTTTCTTCCGGTTTCTCCGAACGGAGCGCTCGACGAGTCACTAGTCCAATGCAGACAGATAGTCCGAATGTACGGTCATTGCAGGCCATAGTAGGTCGACATCCCCGCACCGTCAACGGTGGAGTGGTGCTTTGACAGATCGGACCTAGATCTTTATGTTCTGGCTGAACGTTCGCTCCGCCATGGCTAGCGAGCAGCCGATATCGAGCGAGACAATTGAGGAGCAAGCGTGGAGCTTCGCTGGCATTTGGACAACCCCACCATCGACAACATCCGTTTGGTTGACCGCAACCCCGACGATGACCTCATTGACCTACAAGCAGTTCGGGCACATCGCCTCGGTCGAGTTCGCACCGAAATGCAACGCCAAGGCATCGATGCCTGCCTGCTGTTTGACGCCGTCAACGTTCGCTACGCCACCGGGTCACGCAACATGCAGGTCTTCTCGTCCCGCAACCCGGCCCGTTACGCGCTTATCACACTGAACGGCCCGGTCATCTTGTACGAGTTCACCGGCTGTGAGCATCTGGCCGCCGACTTGGAAACCATCGACGAGATCCGCCCCGCCATCACCGCCAGTTTCGTCGCCGCCGGAGCCGACATTGCCCAGACGGAACGGCGGTGGGCCACCGAGACCGCAGCCGTCATCCGCCAACACTGCGGCGACGGGGCCACGGTCGGCATCGAACGAATCAACGCCGGCGCAGCGATGGCACTGGCCAACGAAGGCTTCACGATCGTGGATGCGCAGCACCCAGTCGAACTGGCCCGAGCCATCAAATCCGATGAAGAACTGAAGTGTGTCCGCTCGTCGCTTCGGGCAACCGAACAGGCCGTTCATCAACTGCGCAGCGCCATCCAACCGGGACTGACCGAACAACAACTCTGGAGCGTCCTCCATCAGGCGGTCATCGCCCAGGGCGGCGACTACGTCGAAACACGGCTTCTCAGCTCCGGTACACGAACCAACCCCTGGTTTCAAGAGACCAGCGAGCGGGTCATCGGCGAGAACGAACTGGTGGCGCTCGACACCGACGTGGTCGGCTGCTTCGGCTACTACTCCGACTTCTCCCGCACCTTCCACGCCGGACCGGGCGAACCCACCGCGCAGCAGCGGCGTCTCTATTCGGTGGCCTACGAACAGGTACACCACAACATGTCGATCATCAAACCGGGAGTGACGTTTAAGGAGTACTCGGAAAAGGCCTGGGACATTCCAGCCGAATTCGAAGCCCACCGGTACTATCTGTCCGCTCACGGGGTAGGCATGACGGGTGAGTACCCGTACCTGTATCACCATCGTGACTACGCCGAGGCCGGCTACGACGGCGTGTTCGAGCCCAACATGACTATTTGCGTGGAGAGCTTCATCGGTGCCGACGCTGGAGGCGAAGGCGTCAAGCTGGAACAGCACTGCCTGGTAACCGACGACGGTCTTGTCGCCCTGTCGGAGTTTCCCTTCGAGCACTCCTTGCTGTCAGGCTCCTGACGGGTGCCGACCCGTCGACCGTCGAGCTACACCGCCGTTCTCGGCGGCATCTTCGTAACCGCATACGCCACCAACATCTCGACCCCGTTCCTTAGCCTGTACCGGGACCGACTCGATCTGGCCCCGGCCGCCACACAAACCATCTTCGTGGTCTATGTGGCCGGAATCATGATCACTCTGCTTGGGTCCGGACCATTGTCGGATCGAATCGGACGCCGAGCCGTCGTACTACCTGCGCTGCTGTTATCGATTCTGACGTCGGTTCTCATCATCGCCGGGCGGGACTCTTACCCGTTGCTGCTAGCAGGGCGATTTCTGCTGGGAGCCTCGGTCGGAGCAGTCTTCTCCGTAGGCACGGCGTGGGTCCAAGATGTCGTCGGGCCGGGTCAAGCGATGCGGGTGGCGTTCGGGACGACCGTGGCCACCTACGCCGGGTTTGGATCGGGCCCAGTCGTTTCGGCGCTCTACGAACTCGTACTCCCCTATCCGCTCGTCGGACCGTTTGTCATTCACGTGGCGGCGGCAATCTTGGTTGCCGTGGTCCTGTGGCCGGTTCCCGAACAGGCCCAGGGGCGAGACTGGTCACCGGGAACCACGACCCAAGTCGATCCAACAGACCGACGACTCCCCCGGCCGGTCAAGCGCCTCTTTATCACGGTGGTTGTTCCGGCCGCCATCTGGGTCTTTGCGTTCCCCTCCACCAGCTTTGCCTTGTTTCCGGTGCTGCTCAGCGATCAGGTTCCCGGCTACGCCGCTCAGGTGGCGGGTGCGACAGGAGCTCTGACCGCTCTGGCCGGCCTGGCCGCCCGACCGATCCTGGCTCGCATGGGTCCGAGCAGCTCGATGATCATTGGCATGGTGGCCGGGACGCTCGGATACGTATTGGGAACAGCGGCGTTCGGCATGGACCAATGGGCTCTGGTGCTCCCCGGAGCGATTCTGCTCGGCGGGGCATCGGGGACGATCTCCGCTGCTTGCCTTGCTGTGTTGGCTGACGCCGATGCCGGGAACGCCCGGGGGGCGTTGACCTCGGCGTTCTATCTTGTCACCTACCCTGGAATGTCTATGCCGCTGGTGACCACTGCGGCGGCTTCCGCTCTAACCATGACTACGGCTCTGGCCGTTTTGACCGGGGCGGGCATGGTCGGGACGCTGGTGGTAAGCGCGTCGGTGCTGCGTCGGCGCCACGAGCAGGTAGCCCACCCGGTGGCCGGTCACGGCTAGTGTTGGCCTGGTGTCCGCATCATCGCCGCCAGACGCTGTTTTTCACTTGGGACTTGACGCCACGATGGTGGCCGGGGCAACCACGGCCATCGTGCCCGGTGACCCGGCCCGGGTGGAACGCATCGCCTCCCTGCTGGATGATCCGACGCCACTGGCTGCCCGGCGAGAGTTCACCAGCTGGCTGGGCCATATTGACGGTCAGCCCGTAGTCATCTGTTCCACCGGGATCGGTGGACCATCCACCTCAATAGCGCTGGAGGAGTTGGCCCAACTCGGTGTCAGAACTTTCCTGCGGGTGGGCACCACCGGGGCCATTCAGCCCCACGTGAACGCTGGCGACCTGGTTATCACCCAGGCTTCGGTTCGCCTCGATGGCGCCAGTCGACACTTCGCCCCCATTGAGTACCCGGCGGCATCAGACTTCACCTGCACCAGGGCCCTGGTCGATGCGTCCGAACAGGCCGGCGCCGGTTACCACGTTGGCATTACCGCCTCCAGCGACACCTTCTATCCCGGCCAAGAACGCTACGACACCGAGGCCGGTGACGTCACCACCTGGTTGAAAGGCTCGATGGCCGAGTGGCAGCGGCTCAACGTGTTGAACTACGAAATGGAGTCGGCCACCCTGCTCACCATGTGCGCCGCCCACGGCTGGCGAGCCGGATGTGTAGCCGGTGTAATCGCCAACCGGACCCAAAGCGAGTTTGTTGTCGACGCCGATACGGTGGCCGAAACCGAAGCGAACGCCGTTTCGGTGGTGGTGGAAGCGGCCCGAATCCTACTGAACCAGGGCCCCTGAACACTCGACGTGGAAAATCACCCAGGCGGTTCGGGCAACCACCCACGTCGATCGTTCAACCGACCTGTTGTGAAGTGAGAAATACCCTGCAATCCTTGCTGTGTGCGCCTGCTTCTAGTTGAGGATGACTCGTCCATCAGCCAGCCCCTTAAGGCTGGCCTTGAGCGCGAAGGTTTCGGTGTTGAGCTGGCCACCACGGGGGCGGCTGCGTTACAGGCCGGACCGGTGGACTTGGTACTGCTCGACCTTGGCCTTCCCGACCTTGACGGCCGGGTGGTGTGCCAGAACATTCGCTCCACCTCCAAGGTGCCGATCATCGTGGTCACCGCCCGTCAAGACGAAATTGACCGGGTCATGCTTTTGGAACTGGGCGCCGACGACTACGTGGTCAAACCGTTCGGGTTCCGTGAACTGGTGGCCCGCATCCGAGCAGTGCTGCGACGCTCCGGCTCAGGGGCCAATGACACCGAACCGGTTGAGTGGGGAGCACTGCGTATCGATCGCCGTGTTCGCCAAGTCGAGTTCAACGGTGCTCAGGTGGAACTGACCCCGAAAGAATACGATCTACTCGCTGCTCTCGCCGCCGACCCTGGTGCGGCGGTGACCCGAGAGCAGCTCATTAGCGACGTGTGGGACGAGAATTGGTGGGGCTCAACCAAAACACTCGACGTGCACATAGCGTCGCTTCGCAAGAAGACCGACCCCGGCCTGGTGCAAACCATTCGCGGTGTTGGCTTCAAGTTGGCCGAGTCCATAGCTGACGCATGACAAGACGGCTGGTCAACAGCTATCTGCTGGTCAGCCTGGTTGTCCTCCTCATTCTGGAGATCCCGCTCGCCGTCTTCTACTACCAGCTTGAACGCGAGCGCTTCATCGCCACCTCTGAGCGGGACGCCGTCATTCTGGCCAGCCTTTACCTCGACGCGCTGCAAACGCCGGCAGTCGCCGACCCGTCACCGGCTCAGGACTATGCCGACCGACGGGGCAGCCAAGTCATCGTCGTTGACAGTCGGGGCACCTCGGTAGTCGACACCACCCAGGAGCCGGGTGTCTCCTACTTGACCCGACAGGAAGTCCAGACCGCGCTCGAGGGCCTGCGATCAGCGGCGTTCCGTGACGACACCGGCGGCAGCGAATTTCTGTTCATCGGCGTACCGATCGCGTCTGGCGGCGAAGTCGAAGGCGCACTGCAGTTGGCCGTTGACGCTGAAGAGGTCAACAGCAGAATCCGCCGTTTCTGGTGGGGCTTGTTAGCCATCGCCGTGCTGATCCTGGCGGCGTTGGCTCTCGTCGGCCTAACAGTGGCCCGTTCGGCGACACAACCCATTAAGCGGTTGCAGGCATCGGCGGCCCGGTTTGGGCAGGGCGACTTCAGTCAGTTGGAGTTGCCTGACGATGAAGCACCGGGTGAAATTCGGCAGTTGGCGCAGTCGATGAACCTCATGGGACGCCAGCTGGAACAACTCATTCAACGACAGCGATCGTTCGTGGCCGACGCCTCCCACCAGTTGAGAACACCGCTGACCGCCCTGCGCCTGCGGCTGGAAAATCTGGAGGCGGGCTTCACGCCTGACAGCGCGGTCAAAGGCGAGATCGAAGCGGCCATAGACGAAACGGTGCGGCTCTCTAACCTGGTCCACGACCTGCTCCACTTGGCCAAGAACGACAGCCAACCTCGCATCATGCCCGTCGACCTGGCCGACCTGGCAACCGAACGAGTCGGCATCTGGCAGGCCATGACCGAAAACCAAGTCGAACTGATGCTGGACCTGGCACCCGGCCCGACCAAGGCTTTCGCAGTGGAAGGCGCAGTTGAACAGGTGTTGGACAACCTGATCGACAACTCGCTGCACGCCGCCCCAGAGGGAAGCCGCATTATGGTCCGCCTGGAGCCCGGCCAAATGCAGCACCGCCTCATGGTCATCGACGAAGGTCCAGGTTTGACCGACGAACAAAAAGCTCGAGCAACCGAACGCTTCTGGCGAGCCGATCACCACCGAAGCGGTTCCGGTCTCGGGTTGGCCGTCGTCGCCAATCTGGTCGACGCCAGCTCCGGCCAACTAATGTTGGAAGACAATCCTTGGGGATCCGGACTCCAGGTGTCGACCTACTGGCCCAGCGACAATGTTCGCTATGAAGAGGTCAGAGACTCAACCCTGCGCCTGGTCCGACGTTCGCTGTAGCCAACAGGCTCGGGCGGCGTGCATTCCCACAGTCGGCCAGTCGAGAGGTGTGCGGTGAACAACCAATGACGTGGGAACACGAACTCGAAGAGTTGCGTCAACGTGAAGCCCTGGCCGAGGAACTCGGCGGTAGTGAGAAGGTCGAGCGCCAACACTTCTACGGCAAGCTCACCGTGCGGGAACGGATCGACGCTGTAGTCGACCTCAACTCGTTCTGGGAGTTGGGCAAAGCAGCCGGTGTCGCCGACTACGACGCCGATGGCAACCTGATCTCGTTTACCCCGTCCAACTTTGTCTTCGGACTGGCCGAACTCGACGGCCGACCCGCCGTTGTCTCCGGCGACGACTTCACCGTGCGTGGCGGTTCAAACGACGCCTCCATCTCGGCCAAGCGGGAAGAGTCGGAGTCCATCGCGTTAGAAATGAAGCTCCCCCACCTTCGACTGCTGGACGGTATGTCCGGTGGCGGCAGTGTGAAAACCATCGAGATGGCCGGGCGAACCTACATACCGTTGCTGCCCGGTTGGGACACCGTCATCGACCACCTGAACGTTGCCCCGTCGGTCTCGCTGGTCCTCGGTTCGGTGGCTGGCTTCGGGGCTGCTCGGGCCACCACCTGCCACTATTCCATCATGGTGGCCGAGACCTCCCAAATGATGATCGCCGGTCCGGCCTTGGTCGAACAAGCAGGTTTGGGTTCGGTGTCGAAAGAGGAGCTGGGCCACGCTCGCATCCACACCACCAACGGTTCCATCGACGACGTGGTCGACACCGAATCCGAAGCGTTCACCCGGGCCCTCCAGTTTCTGTCCTACCTTCCCGGAAACGTCGACGAACTACCTCCGGTCGAAGACTGGGGTGACAAACCGGACCGCAGAGAGGAATGGTTGATCGACGCCGTGCCCAGAGAGGCTCGCCAGTCATATGACATGCGGGCAATCCTTTCCGCCGTCGTGGACCAAGACAGCTTCTTCGAAATCGGACGCAGCTGGGGCACGTCACTGATCACGGGGCTGGCCCGCCTCGACGGCGTACCGGTGGCCGTATACGGAGAAGATCCGACCATCTACGGCGGCGGGTGGACGGCCGATGCCTGCCGCAAACTGATTCGCCTGACCGACCTGGCGTCGTTGTTCAAACTTCCGGTCGTCCACTTCGAAGACTGCCCCGGGTTTGTCATCGGCAAGACGGCCGAAGAGGAAGGAACTATCCGCTACGGTTCGGCTGCGCTAGTCGCGCTTAGGCAACTGACCGTCCCGTACTGCACGGTTCTTGTCCGCAAAGCGTTCGGCGTGGCCGGAGCCTCCAACCGGGCACCGGGAGCCACATCGATGCGTCTGGCTTGGCCGTCCGCTGACTGGGGCTCGCTACCTCTCGAAGGTGGTTTGGAAGTGGCATACAAGGCTGAGCTGGCCGACTCCGACGATCCCGATGGATTGCGAGAGGAAATCGCCGAGCGATTGAACCGAGTTCGATCCCCGCTTCGATCAGCGGAATTCTACGAGATCGAACAGATTGTCGATCCCCGTGACACTCGACCGCTTCTGTGCGACTGGGTGCACTTAGCTCGGCGTTCGCTTCGCCCGGGTGGGGCCACATGGGGTTTTCGCCCCTGACCAACACCCGGACGCCACACATGCGGTGACCGAACAAGTTTGTGTCAGTGGGAGTGGGGCGGAACCACCGCTCCCTCCGACGGCTGGACAATGACGATTCCCTGACCTTCGAAGGCCAACTGAACAGCCTCCCCCGATCCGCGTCCGATGAGCGCTCCGGCCTTGACCGTACGGTTGAGCGACGTGGCTAGCGAGGAACTCCAGGCCACCGCAGCGTCGGTGTCGGCAAAGGTGGGGGCATCGGTGCGGAGAACAACCGGATCGCCGTCGGTGGTGATCGCCATCCAGCCATGGCCTTGCACTCGGGTATTGAACAGTCCACCGGCGGCCATACCCGCCCCTTTGATGCGTTCAATATCCCAGCTCAGGCTCGGCTCGAATGCCAACACGTTGTTGCCGTTCACGGTCAGTCCGGCACCGTCGAGATGAATGATGTGAACCTGTTTGCCGCTGTCGGCCAGGAACAGTTCACCTTGGCCGGAGCATCTCATCAACGGTAGACCTTCACCGGTTACCGCCTTCTTGATGAACTTGCCGGCGCCCGACCCCTCATACTGGAAGTCGATGTTGCCTTGGAACGCCACCATCGAACCCTGTCGGGCCAATAGGTCTTCGCCCAAGACGACCTTTAGAAGTCGACTGTTTTGTCGTACGACGCGCTGGCCGGCGCCAACTTCGGCGTAACGCTCATCGGTCAACAGTTCGGTGCGAATACCCCCGATGGCCGAACCTGTCGCCGGTGTGCCCACCGGGGCAACCGCAGCCGGGGTCGAAGCGACCGAGTCAACCGGCTGCCCGCTCATCGGGGCGCCGGGTATCGCCGCCGTAGGTTGGGCCGGTGCAGGCGGGGGTGGCGTAGCCGCTACCGGCGCCGGTGGAGGCGGAGGCTCAGGAGCAGATCCAACCGGTCGGGTCTCGTTCGACCAGGCCCCTCCGTCCCAATAACGTTCAAGGCCGGCGCCGCCGGCCGGGTCGGGATACCAACCTTCAGGTGCAGACATGAACTCATCGTAGTCAGCGTCGACCCTGGGTTGGTACGTCCCGGGCAGACTAGTCCTGGCCGGTATCGGTCTCTGGGTCGGGCTCAGATTTGGCTAACTGCTGTGGAGCATCGGGAACCGAATCACGCAGGTTGCGGTACCGGGCACGCACCTCGCTTACCTCGGCAGCCAGTTCGGCATCGCTGGGCTCCACCATGGCGCCAGCACCAAGGCCCCACCGCTCGGCGACATCGGCAAATGGCTCCTTGCCGCTAACGGCAGCAGCCTGCACACAGGCTCCGGTGGCCACGGTTTCATCATCTTCCGGCACGACGAACGACCGGCCGGACAGATCGGCCATTATCTGGCGGTAGGCCGCCGACTTGGCGCCCCCGCCGATGAGGAACGAACGCTGGTCAAGCTCGACCCCGGCATCAGCCAGAGCCTCGACACCATCGAGGAGCCCGCAGGCAACCCCTTCGAAGGCAGCACGCGCAAGTTCGGGACGTCCGACGTCTGACCGGAAACCTGACAGGTGGCCGGTGGCATCGGGACGATTCGGCGTGCGCTCGCCGTCAAGGTATGGCAACAAGGTGACGCCGCCAGAGCCAAGCGGGGCCGACAGGGCCAGCTCGTCAAGTGTCTCATGATCAACATCGAGCAACCGTCGGAACGCTTCGGTCACTTTGGCCGCGTTGAGCGTGCAGACGAGCGGCAGGTAGTTGCCAGTGGCATCGGCGAAACCGGCCACCAACCCAGTGGTATCGGCGGTCGGAGTGGTCGACACCGCATAGGCCGTGCCCGACGTGCCAATGGATACAGCAAGGTCTCCGGGCCGCAGGCCCAAACCCAGCGCACCGGCCATGTTGTCACCCGTTCCGGGCGCCACGACCACGTTGGCGGGGAGGCCAAGTTCCTCAGCGACCACTTCCCCAACGTCGGCGTCGGGGTCACACACTGTGGGCAGAGCGTTGGACAGGCCGGGGAGAAAACGATCAAGTAGCTGACGTTGATACACGCCGTCTCGGGGCGACCACCAACCGGTTCCTGATGCGTCACCTCGATCGGTGACATGCCTGCCGGTGAGTCGCCACGTCAAATAGTCGTGCGGCAACATCAGCTTGGAGATGCGCTCCAAGAGCTCAGGTTCGTTTTCAGCCACCCACGCCAACTTGGTGACCGTGAACGACGCCCCTGGCACCGAGCCGCAGGCTTCGGTCCAGCCCCGTGGCGACATGTCTCGGACCATGGCTTCAGCTTGTGGGGCCGACTCGGTGTCGTTCCACAACTTGGCCGGACGCAACGGTTCATCGTCTTCGCCGACCATCACGAGACCGTGTTGCTGTCCGGCGATGGAGACAGCGGCCACTGCCTTCAGGTAGCGCTTGTCGACCTGACTGAACGCCTTGACCAGGGCCTTCCACCACGACTCGGGGTCCTGCTCGCTGCGAGGTGGCGTGGTCGACGGGTGGGGGGCGCGCCCGGTGGCGACGACCTTCCCGGTGTCGAGATCTCGGATCTCCACTTTGGTCGACTGGGTTGACGAATCTATTCCTGCGGCGTATGACTTTGGCACAATCTCGACTCTAGTCTCGGCTACCAGCCGACTCGTTGATCGGTATATCCCTTGTCCTGTTCGGCCCGAGCGTCGAGTACCGGGGCCAGATTTGAGACCTCGGGAACGCCGACCTGCCAGAATGTTCCACCTTCGGTCCACGAATAGGCGTCGACCTTCATGGCAATCACGTAGGTCCGATCGGCTGCCCGGGCACGACCCAGCGCAGACGACAATTCGTCGAGGGAAGAAACGGTTTCGCCGCCACAACCCATGGACCGGGCGTGGGCAGCGAAATCAACTTCGGTGACCTCTCCGGCCAAACGGCAGTCTTCCAGCAAGTTGTTGAACGGCTTGCCGCCCATGTTCGTTTGGAGACGGTTGATGACGGCGAAGCCGCCGTTGTCACACACGATCACTGTCATCTTGTGACCACTTAGGACCGAGCTGTACAGATCAGAGTTCATCATCAGGTACGAGCCGTCACCGACGAACACATACAACTCACCCGGACGTTCGGCGCCACCGCCAGCCTGATAGGCCATGGCCGCGCCCCAGCCGCCGGATATCTCATAGCCCATGCACGAGTAGCCGTACTCGCAATCGAACGTGCCGATGCCTTTGTTCCACCAACCGTTGTTGACCTCACCGGGAAAGCCACCGGCGGCAGCCAAACACACGTCGCCCGCCTCGGCCTGGTCGTTGACCGTGCGCACCACCTGGGCGTACGTCATCACCGGATTGCCCTGATCGTCGGTGGGCCCGTCACCCTGGGGTAGTCCGATCAGATCCAGGTAGCCACGGAACCCCGACTTTTCCTCGGCCGCCCGCTGAAGCCACTGGTCGGTGCCGGACCAGTCTCCCAGAAGGTCGCTGAGCTCACGAAGTGATTCGCGGGCGTCGCCGACTACGGGCAGAGAACGATGTTTAACGGCATCAAAGCGCGTCGTATTGACACCGACAATCGTTGTGTCCTCGTTCTTGAACAAGGTCCACGAGCCGGTGGTGAAATCCTGCAGGCGACAGCCGACGGCGAGAACCACATCGGCTTCGGTGGCCAGGTTGTTTGCCGCCTCGCAACCGGTGACTCCGATCGGACCGACGTAGCGTTCGTCGTCGCCAAGCAAGCTTGACTTTCCCGCCACCGTCTCGACTACTGGAATACCGTGTTTGGTGGCGAACTCCTGAAGTGTCGCTTCGGCCACCGAATAGTGCACTCCGCCACCGGCGATGATGAGCGGCTTACGAGCCCCCTTGATGGCGTTAACGGCGGCAACCAGTTCGGATGAGTCCGCCCTGGGCCGGGGTATTTCGTGAACGACGGGTTCGAAAATGCGAACCGGGAAGTCGTAGGCCATAGCCTGCACATCTTGTGGCAGGCCGATGAACGCCGGGCCTCGGGTGGCCGGATCGATCATGGTCGTCAGTGCGGCCGGCAGTGATTGAACGAGCTGCGCCGGGTGCACGATGCGATCCCAAAACTTGCATACCGGTCGGAATGCGTCATTTACCGTGACGCTGGGTTCTCCGAAGTTCTCAACCTGCTGAAGTACCGGATCGGGGATCCTGGTAGTAAAGGCATCGCCGGAGAACATCAGCAGCGGCAGCCGGTTTGAAGAAGCCACGCCGGCAGCGGTGACCATGTTGGTGGCGCCGGGCCCGATGGACGAGGTGGCCACCATGACCTGGCGACCCTTCACCGCTTTGTTGTAGGCAACGGCGGCCAGCGCCATGCCTTGTTCGTTCTGGCCACGCCATGTCGGCAACTCGTCGGAAGCCTCTTCCAGTGCGTGTCCCAGACAGGTCACGTTCCCGTGACCGAAGATGGCGTACACGCCGGGGAACATAGGGGCCTCGGTGCCATCGGCCAGTGTGGTTCGCTGGGCGGTCATCCACTTCACGATGGCTTGTGCCGTGGTCAGTCGAATGGTCTCCATCAATCGTCTCCGTTATCTCTTCTGATTTCCCTGTGTCCCTGTGACGTGCTTCGCTCGTACTACTTCTTGGCCCACGGCCAGTTGGTGGCCGGTGGTCCCAGTCGCTCGAACCACGGTGTCCCTTTAGCGGCGATGGTTGACAGTTCCTCGAAGCGTTCGACCACTGTCCCGGCCAGAATCTCGGCTCGGGTTTCGGGGGCGACCGCTTCACGCCATAGGGCGCGACCGACCATGAAACCCGATGCGCCGGCCTGGCAGGCTTCGCTCAGCTGTTCTCGGAAAACCTCGAAGGTGACACCCCAGCTCAACAACGCCCAGGGCAGATCGCCGGCTGCCTCATCCACCAGGTTGCAGGCACCGGCTCCCGGGTAGGGAACCTTGAGAACCATCGGCCCGAATGACGCAAGGCGCTCCACGCTTCGTACGACAACGTCGGCCCGATCAGCGTCGCTGACCAGGTCGTAGGGAACGGGCTCAACCAGAACCGGTAGCTGCAACTTGGCGCAGGCTTCCACCACGGTCCGGACCAGATTGTCTTGGGCCGCCGTCACTTCTCCGTCATCTGGCCGGTAGAGGACAAGTAGTTTGGCGGCGTCGGCGCCGCTCTCCAGTAAGAGGCGGGCCGACCAACCGTCCATGAGTTGATTGGCGATCGAGGGATCTCCTCGGGTCACGTCGATTCGGTAGCCCTGTGCTTCCAGAGCGCAGATCACACCAACGTTCGGGGGAACGGTTCCGTTGTCAGTGAGGTGGGGAAACGAGTATTCCGGCTCGATCATCACCGCCGAGGCATGGTGTTGCAGCGCGGTGATGACGTCGGCTTTGAATGCCGTGAGATCGGCCGGTGTGGCCGAGTTGGGAAACTCGGCCAACATCGAATCCCGATGGTCGACCGCGGCGACACAGAAGTGACCACCGCTTGTGGTCAGACGTTGCAGGCGACGTCGGGTTCCGTGATCCATCATGTTTCTTGTCTCCAAAGCGGGCTAGACAAAGCGAGCAGAGTCAGTCGAACAGGGGCAACGTCCACGCCCCGGCGTTCCAGTCGGATTCGATCCATGTGAAGTCGGAGTGGAAACACGGCGGGGTAGCCCGCTCGTCGCCCACTGGCTCACCGGCCAGGAAGTTCAAGAAGTACATGTTTGCCCCGGGGCACGCCACCGACGAGTGGAATCCTCCGGGTACGAGAGCGCAGTCGCCGTCGGCACCGCTGACCATCTGTTCCCACGGGCCGTTGACGCTTTCATCGGTCCGGGCGTCATCCCAGTTGCGGTGCATCCAGAAACCTTCGGGGCGATCGAGCCGGAAGTAGTAGGTCTCTTCCAAATACGGGGACCCTTCGATTCCGTCGTGGCGATGTGGCGCCCAACCGGACCAGGTTCCCCTGGGAACGTACACCTCATACAGGATCAGACGTTCGGCCTCGATAGGAGGGGCCAGCGTGTGGTTGACGTAGCGTTGCGCCGCGCCGCCGCCGCGAACCTCTGAACGAATAGTTGACGGTTCGATGATGCGAGCCGGGTATCTGCCTTCGGCCGGGGCCGACCCAATGGCGAACAACAAACCGTTGTCACCGGCCGTCACCGTCGAGCCCACACCGGGGGGTGCATAACCGACTGGAGCGAGGCTTTTGAAGACCGAGTCTCTGGCCACCGCGCCGGAGACTCCGTCCAGGTCGATGGACCCTGTCCCTTCAAGAGGAACGATCGCCGTCTCTTGATCGTCGAGGGTCTGGCTGTAGGACTCCCCGGCGGCCAGCTCGACGACGGCGAACGACAGGTATTGCCACCCCACGCTCTGCGGCGTCACTTTGACCTTCTCACCTGGAGCCAGTTGCCCGGACGGCGACTGGCCGGGTCGCACCACGGGCGAGGCGCCCCAAGCGAAAGCCCCGTCGGGATTGTTGGGGGCGTTGTTGTCAGAAGTGCTCATCCGGTTGTTCTCCTTTGGGCGAGCGAGTTAGCTGTTCGGTCCTAGATTTCGAGAGGTCGATTCAGGACCGCTCAGCTAGAAACGCGTCAACCTCATGGACGTAGGGCATGTCATCGGCGCACAGTAGGCGTCCGGCCACGATCGCTCCGGCGGCGTTTCCGTATTCCACGCAGCGGGCCACCGGCCAGCCGGACAACAAGCCGTGGCAGAAGGCG
>CALJMD010000401.1 GCA_937981915.1 uncultured Acidimicrobiales bacterium | reverse complement strand
GTGCCGTAGTCGCCACCGCGAACAGCGCCGCCCATCACGAAGGAGTGGCCGCCCCAACCGTGGTCGGTGCCGTCACCGTTGATGGTCAGCGTTCGGCCAAAGTCCGACGCGGTGAACGTGGTGACAGAATCGGACAACCCGAGGCCGTCCAAGGCCCGGTAGAACGAGCCGACGGCCCGATCGAACTGGTTCAACAGGATTGGCAGCTGTTCCAACTGAAGCCGATGGGTATCCCAGCCCCCGAGTCGGACGAAGAACACCTGTCGACTCATGCCCAGCATTTCCCGATTGTGAATCAGTACCGCCACCCGCCGCAGCTGGGCGCCAAGGGGCGTTCCTTGCACGTCGCCCATGTCGATGTCGCCTACTCGTTGGTTCAGTGCCTGCTCAAGTTCACGAGATGCGACAGTGGAACGGGCGATGACGTTGGCCGCCGCCTGGTCGAGAACGTTCGATGAGTTTCCGGCCGCTGCGACCGAGTTGGTCATGATCGATTCGACTTGCTCAAAGGAGGGAATCCAACGACGGCGAGACCAGTCGTAACCGATCAGCGGTTTGACCGAAGTGTTCGGCGACAGACCGGTGTAGTCGGCTAGCGATCCGCTGGCCCAACGGCTGTTGCCGTTGATAGAGAACGACGGGTACAGCGCAGAACCGGAGTGGATGGCCGCGGTGATCGAGTCGCCCCAACCCTGATCGGCGGAGTTGACCGGTCGTGCGGTCTGCCACTGCTTCTGTTGGGCGTCGTGAGCGAACAAGTCCTGAGGGATGGAGCGACCAGCGGCCACGTCGGCTGGAGTGGTGGGACGCACCAATGGTCCGACGTTGCGGACCACGGCCACCCGATCCTGATTGGCCATTTCGGCCAGGTTACCGAGCCCCGGGTTGAGCCCGAATGACCCGTCCCCGATTGGTAGGAGCGAACCGGCCGACGGGACGAACTGGCCCCTGACCCGCTGCAGGTCGGCGTAGGTGCTGCCTGCTTCGGCGTGATCCCGGGGCAGGTACATGGCGAACGAGTCGGCGCCGCCGGCCAGGAACAAACAGACCAACGTTCGAGGTCCGGTTTGCGCCGCCGCCGGACTAACGAGGAAGCGGGGGAGCGACGTCATCGAAACGGAGACCGCCGCCAGCCCAGCGCCTTGAATGAAGCGCCGACGGCTGAGCCCGGCTCCGGTCTCATCAGCCGACATCTGTGTTTCGTGATTGCTTGAGCTTGTCATTGTGGTGACCTACTTTTGGATGAGGGCGAACGGGGAGGCGGCAATGCAGTAGATAGCATCGAGGGTGGCCATCAAGCGACCCTCTTCGGTGGCGGGGAAGCTGGCCACCTGAGCAGCCACTTCTGCCTTCAAACCCGGCGGGGTTGTTCCGGCGTTGACCACTTCGTCGACGTAGTCGACGAGGGCACCGGGGTCACCGACCAGGGCCAACGCCCGGTCGACGTTGATCCGTGTCACATCCGACGCGTTGGTGTTGGTCCGATAGTTGTGGAAGTCGTGGACGGCGGAGAAGATTGTGTCGTTGACCGCCGCAACGTTCACTTCGGTCAGGATCTGCTGCTCGGGGGCGACGAGCCCGTCTTCGGCGTAACCGGACTCCGACCGCAGCGGGTTGTCCGGCAGGTAGAAGTTGAACACTGACGGCGAGCTCAACGGAGCCTGGCCGGTGATCGAGCGAATCTGCGACGGCGGCTTCGAATAGAAGCGGAAGAAGTCGGCTGCCGCACTTGGCCCTGGAGCCGCATCAAACGCCCGCCACAGTTGGAACAAACGAAGCAGCGGTTCTTTGAACTTGCCGAACTGGTTCGGCATCGTTTCGTGGCCCCGCCGGGCCTCGTCGTCGAGCAGCACCGCTTTAATGACGGCCCTCAGGTCGCCACGAACACCGTTGCTGGAGTTGAACACTGCGGCCACTCGACCGACGTAGGCCGGTGACGGGTTGCTGGTAGTGAACCGCTGAATGAGGAAGCGAGCGATGAATGGGCCGACGTTGCGGTGAGCCACGATGTTGTCGAGCGCCGCGTCCAAATCGGTGCGGGCGTCTTGGCCTGCGGAAAGCTGAGCGCCGCCAAGCAAGGTCTTGGCCCCTCGATCGTGGTACGCCTCATCAGCCACCATGGGCAGTCGCTTGGAATCCCGGGCGATGTTGTTGTCAGTCCAGGTTTGGTTGTCGAAGTTCCAACCGGTGAACACCCGGGCGAAGTTCTCGACTGTCACCTGGTCATAGGTGGGTATCGGTTGGCCGCCGCTCAGCCGTTTCGTTCCGTCGTTGTTCAGCTCGTGCAGGCCGATGGAGAACAGCTGCAACACTTCTCGGGCGTAGTTTTCATCGGGGCGAACTCGCCTGGCCTCGTCGGCTTTCTCGTTGCGCATCATGGACAGGTAGATGCCCATCACCGGATGCAGCGTGACCTGTTCCAGCAGATCCCGATAGTTACCGACAGCCCCGGTACCCAACATGTCGTAGTAGTGGGCCACCGCCCACTGCGAGTTGCTGAGGGTGTAGTCGTTGTCGGAGATGACAAACAACTGGCTGTAGGCGTAGGCCAGACGCTGGCGCAGCTGATCCGGTGCGGTCATGGCATGTGCCCACCACACTCGATGCCGGTAGGTGTCGTTGCTCGAACTTCCGAAGGGGACCAGGTTGTCGAACGTGCTGGTCATCGTCATGTCAAGCTGGCCATCGATCCAGTCTTCATAGGATCCGATGTCCTGTAGTTCGGCGATGGCTTCTTCGCTGGACCCGAACGTGGTTTGGTTGAGAAAGCGGACGGCGTCGGCCCGACTGATGTCGTCGGTGCCGCTCCCTCCACCGCCGTCCCCTCCGCCGGAGGCAACCGACATGGTTCCCCGCAGCCGAATGAAATACCGGTCGATGGACTGAATGGTCACCCCTGATTCCAAGCTGGACGCAATGGCCCGAAGGTTGGGGTTCACTGTCGTCCACTCGCCGCCGCGGATGTCGCTGTCGAGCCCAACGGAGTAGCGGTAGCCGAACCGGAATCGGGTGGCACTGCTGTTCGGCTCGAACTTGAACTCCCGTTGACCGGCGCTGGTGCTCACCTCGAGATAGATGCCGAAGTAGTCGCTTCTGGCCGGAAGCTCAACATCGATCGAATAGTCGTCGATGTCGGGAACATCGGAGGCGGCGAACTCGCTGTAGGAGCCGGTACCGGCGCTGGTGAGTTGGAACGCCCCGGAGCGGGACGCGTCGGGTGTTATCGACCCTCCGTCGGGTGACGTCCAGGTGACGGCTGGCATATTACTTACCTCCGTTGTCGGCGATTTGTGATTGAAGTGATTCGGTTACCGAGTCGAGCGGGGGAACATCGATGCGATAGACCTCGGCGTCGATCCCGCATGACCCGGCATCGCTGTTGAAATAGACCCGGCTCAGATCCCGAGAGGCCACAGCGTGGGCTTCGGTCCAGTAGTTGTCGCCACAGTTATAGGTGTGGGCCAAGTTGACCACCGTTGCGGTATGCACATCGACGAGGAACACCTTGTCGCACGTCCAGGCGCTGTCGACCTTGCAGTTATAGGTGGAGGCAACCACCCAGCCGGGGTTGTCGTAGGCCTTGCCGGAGAAGTGGATCGAGGTGGTGTTGCCGTCGTAGAGATCGAACAGGCGGGTGTAGGTTCGTGTGTCGAGGTCGTACGAGATCACCCAGCCGGCGTTCTCCGAAGTGGTGTAGTCGACGTAGACGTAGTGGTCGTGCCCGTCGCGACCAACCGCGATGTCCGAGTGCTCACCGCCGGGCAGTATCAAGCGTTCGAGGGAGAAATCGACCGGGTACTGGTAGGTGACGTCGTCGAACTGGGCTACCACCCACCGGCCGCTGGGCGATACCGAAATGGCGTCCGGCCCGGTGGTCAGGGTCGAACCGAAATCAGTGCGAACGCCGAGTAGTTGTTGGGCGTCGATGTTGTAGGTGACCGAACCCAGGAAGCGGCCGTCGCGGTCGAAGACGTTCCAGGCGTAGATGGCGCCATCGGCGCTCGGCGAGCCTTCAGCCCCGTCGCTCAGGTAGTAGGCGTCGGGTAGGACATCCGAAAGCGGCTGGGCCAGATCGGCTCGCACCGACGTGGACCCGGTGTCCACGTTGGTTTGCCACAGTTGCAGGCTCCCGGAGTCTGCGGCGTCGCCTGAAAGGTGTCGGATGTAGAGCGGTTGGAACGGATGCCATTGAGGATCGGCCCCGGGGTGAATGTCTAACCGGCTGACCAGGTCCCCGGTGGCGGTGTCGTACACGTGGTAGCGGGCCGAACCGTGGTAGGTCATGAACAGGGTGCCATCGACGTTCTCGTTCTGGCGTCGGCTGTAGGTATTGCGATTGAAGCGGGTGCCGTCAGCTGACGTCATCCGGGTGACGTCGAGGCCGTAGGCGGGATCGGTTTCGGTCGATAGGAGCGCCGGCTTCGTCCATCGGTCTGAAGGAGGTGTTTCGTCTGGTCCGAGTACGAGGTCACCGGTTGGTACGGGGTTGTCTTTAACCGGCTTGCCTTTGGGTCGGTCCTGCTTTGGCCCGCGCTTTGGCGGCCTCGCTTCAGCGGACTCGCTTGCCTTCGCTTCAGCGGAGTCGGTTGATAGCGAGACGATCGGGTCAGTTGATGCTGAGGGTCCCGCGTTCGCTGGGGCGGCCCACACCATGGCGACGACAGCGATGACTCCGAGGGCTGTCCAGTTGTTACGTCCAACGAATCGACACAGTTTGGCGACAACACCCATGGGCAGTTTCGACTTTCTTAGGCGGCTAGGTGGCTTCACGTGTTACTCGCACCACACCGCGTCGCCGGGGGACAAAGAATCTGAAGAAGTCCACAAAATGTGGATCGAATCGTGGCGGCGGTCTGATCGTTGAATTTTCTTCGCTTTCTGTCCCCCCGTGATGGCCGCTCGGACGTGTTACCTAACGTAGGGAACTGCCCGATGCGAGAACGGAAAGGGAAAACGACGGTTTACCTTGACCCAGGCGTGAGATTGACCGGCGAGACGTTGCGTGGAGGAGGCGCTGTCTCCGATGCGCGCCGTTGGGAGGGGCAGCGTTGTTCAGGCACTGCTAACGTTCTGGCGGTGCCGTCGCCCACCACCGACAACGACGATGTCTTCGACGACGCCGTTGTAGGTCGGCAATCGTTCGAAGCGTTCTACCGGAATGAGTACAAGGGTGTTGTCGGGCTGGCGTTTGTGCTTACCGGCGACAGTGCCGTAGCTCAAGATCTAGCCCAACTTGCGTTCACCGAGGCTCACCGTCGGTGGAGCAAGATTGGGAGTTATGAGCGCCCCGAAGCGTGGGTGAGGCGGGTGTTGGTGAACAAGAGCACCAGCCGGTATCGCCGTTTGGCCTCTGAAGCCAAGGCTCTCGCCCGGCTGGGTGGGCGCCCTCAGGCCAAGATTGAGCCGACCGAGCGGACGCTGGAGGTGTGGGAGGCAGTGCGCGAGCTGCCTACCCGTCAAGGTCAAGCAATAGCTCTTCGCTACTGGGAAGATCTGCCGTTAACCGACATTGCCATGGTGCTCGACTGTTCGGAGGAAACCGTGAAGACCCACCTCAAGCGAGGGCGGGCGACTCTCGCGGCCAAGCTTTCGGACTTCAAGGGGTTTGAATGAGCGACGACATGGACCAGATGTTGGACTCGCAGCTTCGTGAGGCTGCCGGCGATCTCAACTTCCACATTCCGGATCTTCCCCCCGGCGACTTCAAACCGTCGCGCCGTGGCTCCACGGTGGTGGCGTCCGTGGCGTTGGTGGTGATGGCCGGAGCGGCCATCTGGGGGATTGACCGTCAGGTGCAATCTCAGCCCGTCGAGGTCGCAACCGTCGGTGACGGCTCGGCCGACGATCAGACAGCGGGCGACGGCTCGGACGGTCAAGCGGCGGAGGCGGGTCGGCCGGAGTTCGCGTTGTCCGACGTCAACCTTGGAGCCGAACCGGTCCTCCGCCAAGAGATGGCGAACCCCCCGGTCGGTGAGTTCGTGACCGACCCGAGCTTCGGTTCGACGATTGTCCGCTTAACCGATGCTGAGGCGGGCGAAGCGGTGGTTCCGGTCGCTGCGGAGCCATCGGCATGGAATGTCGACGAGACGCACTTGCTGCTATATCGAACCGGTGGTGAGAGCATCAGCCATGAGCTGTATCGGTTCGATCCATCAGGGAAAGTGCAGTTGGTGACCAGTCTCGACATCGCCCCGGCCGACATCGAGCAGGTCTACTGGAGTCGAGTCGATCCTGACATCCTCTATTACGTTGACGGGATAGACCTGGTCGCTTACAACGTGGCCGACGACTCTTCAACCATCTTGATGTCGTTCGAGGGGTGCGAACAGGTTGACTCCGGTTCGGCTCCCGTTCCCCAGAGCGCCGACGACAATCGATGGGGGTTCCGTTGCCTGAACGGTGATGCTGTTGAGGTCATGACGTATGACCGGGCAAGCGGTGCGGTCCAACGGGAACCGGCCGGTGACATCACACAAGCCCCGCACCCGGTGGACACTGGTGATGGGTACCTGGTCGAACGCAGTGACAGAGTTGACTTGGTGGACGCCCAACTGCGTGTGGTGCGGACCGTGCCGAATCTGGAGCCGGAGAACATAGCGTCCGTGATGCAGATCGATGGCGAGGAGTTTGTTGTGGGTCCGGTCTATGACGGTGTCGTTGCCGGTACCGCTGTAGCGGCGTCGCTCTCCAACCCCGATGCCGAGCCCGTGGCCATCGTCGGCCCGGACTCCGGATATCCGTATCCGCCGTCAGGGACCCACCGGGGAGGCACCGGACAGCTTGACGAACCGAGTCTGGCCGTCGCCGTGACGGCTACGGGAGGCGACGGTCAACAGACAGTGCTTGATGGCGAGATCGTGGCTATCGATGTGGCGTCGTCCACCGCGGCTCGCCTTGCGCACCACCGGGCTTCCTCGTCATCGGCGTTTAGCCTCCCTGTTGTGTCGATGAGTCCGTCGGGCCGTTACATCGTGTTCGCCAGTGACTGGGGCGGCGATGCCACCAACACCTATCTGGTGTATCGGCCGTAGCGGTTCGACCCGTTGACCCGTGACTGGGTCAAGACGGGACATTTCATCGTCGAACAGTGACACCGTTGGATGCTCCACCCTCGGCCCGCGATGCGTAAAGCTACGATCTGTAGCGTAAGTAACGTATCGCCCTTTGAACAGGACCGGAGATCTTCATATGTCGGACGTCAAGAAATCGTTGAGGGGACGCACCCTGGCGGGTGTGTCGGCCTCGCTCGCCATACTCGTCGCCATCGGAGTGATGGCCCTGACCGGAGGTCAGGCCGAGGCCAGCGGCAATGACCGAAACCAGCCCGAAGACCTTGCCAACTGTTTCGCCTTCAGCATCGACCAGGTCGGTCGTGGCAACCTCGACGCCGGTATCGAGAAGTTCGATGACTGTCTCGCCGACGACTACACCTTCGAGTTCGTCTTCTTCGAAGGTGGCCCCTCGGTGGTGTGCCCGGGAGAAGGCTGCCCCATTCAGGAGTTCACCAGTCGCGCTGACATGCGCGCCAGGTTCGCCAACGACTTCTTCGTGAACGCCGGCTACCTGGCCACCCAACACCAGATCCTCAACCTCGACGTCACCCGTCACGGCAACCAAGCCGAAGTGTTCGCCTACATTCAGGCCAACCACTTCCTGCCCGACGACTCGGTCGACATCGCATGGAACGACTACTCGTTCACCGCGGAGCGAGAGAAGGGCCGCTGGGTGGTCAAGGACGAAGTCATCGTCGGCACCGCGTTCCTCAACTTCCAGGGCGGACCTGTCGGCGGCGGAGACACCGGCGGGCCTCTGGCTGAAGGAACCGACATCACGCTGCGCAACACCCTGCAAGACCCGGGCGAAGCCGAAGCCACGTATGCCAGCCTGTTCGGACAGCCCGACGACGCTTTCGATGAATTCGCCACACTGTCAAACGCTGACTCCGAGTTCCCGACCGCTCTTGGCCAAGAGGGCACACCGGCCGGTGACATCAACGGTCTCTACAACATCGACCTCACCGAAAACACCATCAACTTCGAGGTGATCGCTGCCGCCGATGACCCGTTCTGGGTCAACGTCTTCGGCCTCTTCCCCGACGGGAAAGTCGACCGCTACTACCTGACCTTCTCCGAGCCGCACAACATTCAAGGTTTCACCAGCGACAACCCCAACCTGAATCTACGCATCGATTCGGACACGGTCGTCGTCGTGGAATTGACCGGTGGCTACGACCTCCAGCCCGGTGTCGCCTTCTCGGTCGAGTTGAACTAGCAACCAGCTGCAACGCAGCTACGTCGCCCGGCGGAACCCGCTCAACCTTGCGGGGGCCGTCGGGCTCTGGTGTTTTCGGGTCACCGCTGTTTAATGAGACTGTTGTTTCCCGGTACCGTCGTGTCATGTCAGCGGACTCTGTGACTCGTCAACTCACCGCCGAGCAGGTCGAGCGCTTTCGACGCGATGGCGTAGTAATGCTGCCTACCATGTTCGACCGGTCGTGGATCGACGTTCTACAGGCTGGTCTGGAACGTCACTTGCAGGCACCAACCCAGCGGGCCCGGGTGTGGGATCGCGACGACCAGGGGCGGACCATGTTTTGGGACTCGATGGCCTGGCACAACGTCGCTGAGTACCAGCAGTTCGTGTTTCAGTCTTGCGCCGCCGAACTCGCCGGTCGGCTGATGGGTTCCGCCGCCGTGAACTTCTACTTCGACGCGGTGTTCGTGCGTTCACCCGGCGCCCAGTTTGAAACCCCCTGGCATCAAGACGAACCGTATTGGTCGGTGCGAGGCCACGACACCTGCACGGTATGGATGCCGTTGGTTCCCGTGGCCGCCGAGAATGCGCTGTCCTTCGTCCCCGGTTCACACCTGACCGATCAAATCTACGAACAGTACGACTTTGGGCGGCTGAACCCCGATGGGAAGCCCGATGTTGACCGAAGTGACTTCTCGGCTATTGCCGAAGCCGACGTTCCCGACATCGCCGCTGATCCCAATCGTTTCGGCGTGCTCAGTTGGGACATGGAACCAGGGGACTGTGTGGTGTTCAACAGCCGTATTCTTCACGGCGGTTCCGGCAGACTGCCCGACGACCGAGACCTTCGGGTCTTCACCTCTAAATGGTTGGGTGATGACGTTCGGATCGCCTTTCGTAGCGAAGGCATGGATCCCGACTTCAGCCAGATCATGACCGAGTACGGCTTGGCTTCCGGGGACCGGCCCGGCACGGAATTGCTTCCGCAAATCTGGTCGTCCAACTAGTCGGCTCGAGGTCGGTCAGATGCTGGCACCGGGGGAGGGAAGACCAGAAGGCTCAGGACAAAGCCGACCAGCATTGCCATCACAATCTGGCCGACCCACAGCTCTGGCGGCCACAAGATCCCCCACGCCGTGTGCAAGGCCAGAGAGGCAACCGCCCACATCAATAGTGGTGTCACCAGACCGACAGCGGCAGCCCGTGTCCGACGGCTGCGCCCGGCCGTAACTCGCAACACGACATCGGCGGTGACCCCACCGACGAAGGGTGCGATGATCTGCCACCAGAAGGTGAAGCCGTCGAGCCCGGCCATGAACGGGCCGATGACGCCAAACACAACGCTGAAGGTCCCGAACGGGGGATTCCACCGCCGCAACAGAAGCAGCACCGATCCGATCATGATCACTGTCGACACCTGTGTGGCCAACACCCCGTAGGCGGCCAGCACCTCACTCTCGAACGGTATGTACTCGTATTGCATCGGCCAGTTGTTGAAGCCGTTGCCGTAGAGGAAGAAGAAGGCAAAGGCGCTGGCCACAACGGCCGTTGACACCATGGGGGCGACGAACCGGCCGAACGTAGGAGACGTCGGCTCCGACGGGTCGCGCCAAGCGGCACGGACCGGGGCCGAAGCCGCCATTGTTCCACCTGCCAACATCAACAGATGAGTCGGCGACAGCAACGCGTCGATGCTCGATTCGACGCCGAAGATGGTGTGCCAGATGGCGTCGCCCACGCCGCCAACTGCGAACACGCCTAGTCCGACGACCGACAGTTCGTAGCCCGGCGGTATGGCCCCGGTCAACGACGACGCCGATGGTGCTCGCCGGTAGACCAGGAACGTCAGCCAGCTGGCCGCTGCGGTGAACCCGGCGTAGAAAACGGCATGCCATGGCGTGAAGAACGACTCGAGCTCTGGTCTTGTCCGATGGGCCCAACCATCGAGGCCAAGACCGATGATCAACCACACGGTGCAGGCAACAAATGTCAGGTCTTCACTTCGACTGGTTCGTAGCTCGTAGTTGTCGGCCACTCTTGCTCCCCGGTGCCGTGCCGTGTCGTGCGGCGCCGTCGGCCCATTGCCGGTCGACTGTTCCGAACGTTGGCAACGGCAAGTATCGCCGACTGAGGCACCGGCGTGCCATTGGTAGCTGAAGTGGGATCCGGCGCTCAACGGATGTTGGCTCCGCTTTAGAACGCTGAAGGGCGGCGAACTATACTCCTGGCGGGGACGAGCCGCCTTGGCTCTCCGGTAAACGACGAGAAGGGGAAATCGCGTGAAAACACGTGCCGCAGTACTCCGGGAAACGAACACACCGTGGAGCGTCGAGGAAATCGAATTGGATCCACCGGGGCCGGGTGAGGTTCTGGTCAAGATGGCCGCGTCGGGCATGTGTCACTCTGATGAGCACGCTATGGACGGCCACATCGCCGGTCTGGTGCCACCGGCACCCATGATCGGTGGGCACGAGGGTTCGGGTGTGGTCCAAGAGCTCGGCGCTGGAGTCGACTGGCTAGAGGTCGGCGACCACGTTGTCTTCGGTTTCATCCCGGCTTGTGGACGCTGCAACAGCTGCGCCGGCGGCCATTCCAACCTGTGCGACACCGGCCTTGCCACCTTCCCACAGGGCACGCAGATGGCCGATGACACCTACCGCCACCACAGCGCAGACGGTGAAGATCTGGGCCTGATGTGCCTACTCGGCACCTTTGCCGAACACACTGTTGTCAACGAAGCCTCAGTCATCAAGATCGACAAGGATTGGCCGCTGGACAAGGCATGCCTGCTGGGTTGTGGCGTCGTGACCGGCTGGGGTTCCGCGGTATACACCGCAGATGTCCAGCCCGGTGAATACGTCGCCGTAGTCGGCATCGGTGGACTCGGCTCAGCCGCTGTTCAGGGAGCAAAGATGGCGGGCGCCCGAGTGGTGGCCGCTATCGACCCGGTCGAGTTCAAGCGTGAAAAGGCCATGGAGTTCGGGGCCACCCACGCCTTTGCTTCCATCGAGGAAGCGCAAGCGGCCATGGGCGACGTCACGTGGGACCGTGGCTACGACAAAGTCATCATGACCATGGGTACCGGTGACAGCAGCACTCTTGGTCAAGCATTCAACCTGGGGGGCAAGAGGGCGAAGATCGTCGTCACCAACCTGCACTCCACGGCGGAAGGCACCATCGAGATCCCGGCCATCATGTTGACGATGTTCGAAAAGCAGGTCGTCGGCTCGCTGTTCGGCTCGGCCAACATCCGCAAGGACATTCCTCGCCTGTTCGAGCTGTACCTGGCCGGTCAGCTCAACCTGGACGACATGATCACCAAGACCTACTCGTTGGATGAGATCAACGAGGGTTATCAGGCCATGCGTGACGGCGAAAACATCCGTGGCGTCATTCTCTACGACTGATCAACAGCTGATGATGTCGTCAATGGTGGGTCGTCGGTGCAGGTAGCACCGCACGACCTCGTCAAGAAACTTTCAGAGCTGGTCGTCGGCCGGCGACGCGAGATCGAACTCGTTGTCGCCGCGCTGACGGCTGGTCGCCATGTTCTTTTGGAGGGTCCTCCCGGCACCGGCAAGACCACGTTGCTACGAGCCTTGGCTCACGAGCTTGGCATGGGCTTTGAACTGGTAGAGGGCAACGCCGAGTTGACCCCGGCCAGACTCGTCGGCCACTTCGATCCGGCTCGCGTACTTGCCGAAGGTTACGCGGCGGAGGTGTTCGTCAACGGGCCGTTGGCCAGCGCCCTGCAAAACGGCTCGCTGCTGTACGTCGAGGAGCTCAACCGAGTGCCGGAGGAGACACTCAACGTCTTGGTGTCGGTGATGAGCGAACGCGAGATCGCTGTGCCCCGTCTCGGCACGATCGAAGCCGCCCCCGGGTTCCGTCTCGTCGCCGCCATGAACCCATTCGATGCGGTCGGTACCGCACGGATTTCCGCCGCCATTTACGATCGCCTGTGTCGACTGGCCGTCGACTACCAGACCGACGCCGAAGAGCGTGAGATCACCGCCCGCTATGGCGCCATGGACGACGCCGAGTTTGTGGCCAAAGCGGTCGAACTGGTTCGGCTGACTCGATCGCATGGCGACATTCGCATCGGTTCATCGGTGCGAGGAGCAATCGACTTCTGCTCTCTGGTCGACTCCCTAGCCGATGTTCGTGACCGCCCCACGACGGCCGCCGACGTGACTCTCGACGCAGCACTGTTTGCTCTCTCAGGCCGCATTCGAGTTCGCGAAGGCAGCGACCGTTCCGCCGAGTCGATCATCACCGAGTTGTGGTCGGACGTATTCGAACCTAAGCCTGAACTCAACAACGAAGCGTCGCCCGAACCGGGAAAAGAGACAACCCCTCCGGGGGTGACGACGAGTTAGGCCCGCCGCCGGCCGCCACCGGCGAGGACGCGGACGACGCAATAGATCAGGCGCAACGCCGGTCCACGCCGCGGCGTTCGCTGTCGTCGATGGAGGGCTTCGCCGAAGTTTCTCCCGACGTCGGCATCCTCAACGAGGAAGCGCTGGCTGAACAAATGGAGGAGAACCCCGACGACGCCCTTGGCATGTTGGCGGAGTTGACCGGGGCCACGGACCCGGAGCTGCGCCGCATGGCCCGTCGGTTGGCCGCCCGACTGTTCCTCGATTTGGCCAACCACGAGCGACCCGACGGCAAAGGAGTTGGGCGGTTGATCACCACCCGCTACGTCGACGGCATGGGCGACTTGGATGTCGACGCCAGCATGGCTGCCATCGTCGAAGCCCGGGCGTCGGGCGAACTGGTCGACCCGGAGGATCTTCGCATCCGCTCGTGGGCTCGACCATCGGTGGCATGGTGTCTCCTGGTCGATCGCAGTGGATCAATGCACGGCCAACCGTTGGCCACCGCCGGATTGGCGGCCGCCGCGGTGGCGGCCAGGCAGCCGAAAGAATACGCCGTCTTGTCGTTCGGTCGAACCGTGATCGCTCCCAAAGCCATGTGGGAGACCCGCTCGGCCGACAGCGTTATCGAGCGCACCCTGTCGCTGCGGGGCCACGGTACTACCGACGTGGCTGCTGCTCTTCGTGCCGCAGCGTGGCAGTTGCGACACGCCTCGGCACAGCGGAGAGTGGCCGTGATCCTGTC
>CALJMD010000400.1 GCA_937981915.1 uncultured Acidimicrobiales bacterium | reverse complement strand
CCTGGTTCATGGTCGCCATCATGTTGGCCGGTGTGATCGCCACGGTAATAGGACTGATTTTCAGCTAGCGATTACGCTGGAGGTGCCCGGTCAAGGCGTGCCGGACAAGGAGGCACCCCGGATGCGGTCGGACACCCAACTCAAACTCATCGACCGGATCAACACCCACCGCCGAGGCGAACGGGGAGCGACCGATACTGCAGCCTCGACCCTGTCGGTACCAACCACCGACTACACCGACCCGGCCCGGCTGGCCGAAGAACGCCGGCTGCTGCACGCCACTCCAAGCCTGGTGGGTCTGTCAGGACTGCTGCCCGGTCCGGAAACGTACGCCACCGTCAACGTCGGTGACCGCTCGGTGCTACTCACCCGCGATGCCAACCATCAGGTGCACGCCATGTTGAACGTGTGCAGCCACCGGGCAGCCGAAGTGGCCGACAGTTGTGGAGCGGCCGCTCGACTGACGTGCCCCTATCACGGTTGGACGTATCATCTGGACGGAACGTTGGCTGCTCGACGGCGGGCCCAGTTCTTCGACGACGTGCCCAACGTCGGTCTCACCCGCCTACCGGTGGTGGAACAGCACGGGTTGCTGTGGGTGTCGGCCACGCCGGACTTCTCGCTCGACGCTGACAGTCTCCTTGGCGGGGCGGAAGACGAGTTGGCACCGTTGGACCTCGGCTCGTACCGACTGTTCGACACTCGCCAGTACAGCCGCCGATTCAACTGGAAGCTGGCGGTCGACACGTTCTGCGAGGCCTACCACTTGGGCACTCTTCATCGCGAAACCCTGTCGCCTATGATTCACTCCGACTTCGCCCTGTTCGACCGGTTCGGATTGCATGGCCGCATGGTGGCTGCTCGACGGTCGATCACCGAACTGGACGACCTTCCCCCCGACGATCAGCAACTGTTGCCTCACACCACCGTCTTGTGGTTCATTCAACCGAACACGGTGCTCATTCATCAGCAGGATCACATCCAGCTGTTCCGATCCAATCCGGGAGCGACGCCGGACGAGAATAATCTGGCGGCCAGCCTGTATGTTCCCCCTGACGCACCGCAGCCGGACCGATACTGGCGTAAACACTTCGACCTGCTAATCGAAGTGACCGACAGCGAAGATTTCACCACCGCAGCTGGGGTGCAGCGCGGCTACCACAGCGGCGCTCACTCGCATGTGGTGTTCGGCCGCAACGAACCGGCCCTGCAGCACTACCACCTCGGGTTGGCCGAGCTGTTGTCCAACCACCGCGACACTCCCGCTGCTTCAACCGTCAGTCAACTATGAGTTCATTTCTGTGGAGCTCCATCATCGGTTCGATCGTGTTGACGATCCTGTTGAACGCCATCCCCCGATTGTTCCCTCGGCAAAGTCAGCGGGCCGAGCAGCGCCTGCATGACTACCTAGTGGACGCGTCCGAGGCAAAGGATCCGGCCACTCCTCAACGAAAAGTGAAGGTCTGGTTTCCGTGGAAAGGCATGCTGATCGCTTCGGTGGTGTTGACCGTCCTGCTCAACGTGATCAGCTTTCTGGCGTCGTAGTGATCACCCGACCCTGACGCGTCGATCGTCATGCTGACGAGCACGGGTTGATTCCTGGAGACCGACGGAGATACTTCGACAGGTGAAGCCTTGTATGACGTGTCAGTTGGTTCAACGTCGTGATGATCGGAAGGCTCCATCGTGGGATGCCATCGTGCGTACCGCCGGGTGGGATGTTGTTCATTCATATAACTCGACTCTGGACGGGTGGCTGGTACTAGTGGCTCGTCGCCACATTGGCTCTCTCGCTGAGCTGCACCCGGAAGAGGCGGCCGAACTAGGACCTCTAATCCAGCGGGTATCGTCCGCGCTGCACCAGGTCATTGGCTGCGAGAAGACCTACTTAATGCAGTTCGCCGAGGATCCCGATCATCCTCACGTCCACATTCATGTTGTTCCTCGGAGAGCAGACCACCCAGATGGTGCTCTAGGCGCCGATGTCTTCGAGCTTCTTAGTGATGACCCGACACTCAGGGTGCCGGAGGATCGAATGAATCGACTCGCTGAGAAGATCAGGGGAGCCTTGTAGACAGACGGAGAAACTTCGACGAGTGAAGCCGGATGCCCCTAGTTGATCTACATACTCGCTGTCACAGCTCATACGTATGCTTGTGATATACTTGGCTTCATGAAAGCGGTAACCATCACGTTGCCGGACGAGTTGGACAAAAAGGCAGCTGAAGAGGCTAGACGGCGCGGCATCTCCAAGTCGGAGCTCATTCGGCTTGGACTGGCCCACGTACTCAGCGAAGAACCCGAGCCTGCATCAAGTGATCCGTGGCACGATTTGTCGGGGTTCGGCTCCGCCGGTACCAGCGTCGAACCGGGTGAAGTCGACGACATCATCTACGGAACATGAAGTTTGCTGATACCGGCTGGTGGGTGGCCTGGGTCTTTCCCGGCGATGCCCGTCATCGCGACGCTCTAGCCATGCTGGATCGGTTGGGGCGCAACGAAGAAGTCCTGACCACCAATCTGGTCATGGGTGAGACCTGGACGTTTCTCCGACGCAAGGACAGTCACCGGACGGCCGTGGCGTTTCTCGACCGGATCGACCAACTGCAAGCGAACGGCCGGTTGAAAGTGGAGTCGGTGGACGAGGCCACGCAAGATCGTGCCTGGCAATGGCTCCGCCGACACGACGAGCGGGTGTACTCCTATGTGGACGCAACCAGTTTCGACGTGATGCGGCGACGGCGCCTACGCGAAGCCCTCGCCTTCGATCAGGACTTCGCAGCCGCTGGCTTCATCGAAGTGAAGCCCTGACGCGTCCGCGGACGCGTGGACCGGCCCCTGATCAACGACCAACCGGTCAGGTTTACCAGACCGAGCGATCCGGGTCGTGTCCAACAAATAGTTGTGGTGTCGAGCCCGGCACTACACCTAGCCCACCCGCACCTAGCTCACTACCACTAGCTCAATATGGTTCGCTCGATGCGGCGAGCGGCCAGTCCAGTGCTGAACACAGCCAATGCCAACAGCACGCCCACGTTGACCAGCAACGACCACGAGAACTCACCCAGGTTCACGGCTCGCAGCAAGGCGACGCCGTGGTAGAGGGGCGACAGGTTCAACAGCCATTCGAACCGGCCGTAACTTGAGGCCGGGAAGAAGGTGGCGGAGAACAGGAACATGGGCAGCATCACGGTGGGCACGTACTCGAAGTCTTCCACCGACCGGATGAAGGTGGCGATGGCCATGCCCACGCCGGCGAAGGCGAACGAGATCAGTAGTGACACCGGCAGCAACAGCAGGCCCCACCACGATGAGGTCATGCCCATGATGACCATGGCGACTACGAATAGGGCCGAGTAGATTCCGCCTCGAAGGGTGGCCCAAAAGGTGTCGCCGACAACAACGTCACCGGCCGACAGCGGCGTGGCCAGCATGGCGTTGTAGACACCGTCGAAGTTGATGCGGAAGAACACGTTCATTGTTTCGAACATCGGCCCGTTCATGGCCGACGCCGCCAACAAGCCCGGAGCCACAAACTGCACGTACGGGACGAGACGACCGGCCACTTCGACGTCGTTAACCAGCGCCCCGAAACCAAGCTGGGTGGAGATCAAGTAGAAGAACGGTTCGAAGAATCCGCCGAGCAGGATCCAGAAGAATCCGCCGCGACTGACGAACCAGTGCCGCTCCAGCACCCGTTGAGGTCGACGGGTCAACCGCAATGTTTGCGGTATCAGCGCTCCAACCAACGCGGCGGTCAGAGGTGGCAGCTTCGCTGAGGTCGAAGCCGATGTTGACGTCGAATTCGAGGCTGGAGGTGTTGGTGATGGCTGAGGGTTTTGTGTCTGCGTCATGGCTCCTCAGTTCTCCAGTCGACCGGCGAACGCCCGACGAGCCAGGACCATACCGACAACACACCACAGCAAAAGGTATCCGACGTGGCCGGCCATACGTCCGGCCGACAACAGTCCGAAGGTAACGCCCCGACAGAGTTCGACGCCGTGCCACACCGGCGTGAACCGGCTGAACCATTGCAGCCACACCGGAAGCTCGCTGATGGGATAGAACGCCCCGCTGAACAAGAACATGGGGACGATCACAAACCGGTTGATGTTCGGGAACGACAGGTCGCTCTCCCGCCACGCGGACCAGGCGGTGATGGGAGCGGCGAACGCAAGGCCGGTCAGCGC
>CALJMD010000399.1 GCA_937981915.1 uncultured Acidimicrobiales bacterium | reverse complement strand
TCGGTGGCGTGAAGGTGAACCGTTTCACCGTTGCCGTTCAACTGGGGGAACTGCATTCGGTTGGGGGCGAACACTTCGAGTATTTCATCGATGCCGTCCACCGCCAACGCGGCGTCGATCGGGTCCGGTGCGCCTATGGCGGCCTGGGAATCCCACCGGTGAACCGCAACTTCGAGAGCTATCCGACGAAGCCACCACAGCGCTGGTTGAGGCCCCGTCCACGTCGGCCGGACAACGTCAAAGTCAGTGGTTCCGAGCGTGGCATCAAGCTGTTGCGCGCCATCGATGGCCCAAGCCAAAACCTCTTCGCCAGGAGGAGGTTCGGGCACCGAGGCCCTAGACGG
Organism: uncultured Acidimicrobiales bacterium; assembly: GCA_937981915.1. Lineage (GTDB taxonomy): Bacteria > Actinomycetota > Acidimicrobiia > Acidimicrobiales > SZUA-35 > JAHELU01. Next base: position 3,073 of record CALJMD010000399.1, on the reverse strand, counting down.
GGGAGTGTCCGGCGTTGCCGCCAAGCACAGGTCGACGAAACGATACACCCAGCCGGTGTGGCCAATCAGCGAACCGACCGTCCAACCTTCGATGTGAGGAATCTCCTTGCGGAGATCATCGACTGCCGTCGCCGCAAGTTTGGCCGTTTCGGCCGAATACTGCTGCTTGTATACGTCGATGAGTGGGTTGTTGTCTCGGTTGGTGTGCTGCGCTGGGTCCACCGAGTCAATCTACCGCGGTCACCCTGGCGGTTCACTGCCAGTTAGTTCACTGTCGACCCACTGGTCCAGCTCAGCCCACGTGTCATTCAACCAAGATTCGAAGGCGTGGTCGTCAGCGGGAACGTCGGCGGCGTTGAACACTTGCCATTGAACTCGAACCGGTTGGGACAGAGGCAGTCGATGACGCAGGCCGCCCAGTTCCGAAACACCTTCCAGGCCCACGTGACCCATGACGACAATCGGAGCGTCCGGAAGGGCGTTCTGAAGCTCGGTGATGCCAAGTGTTTTGGGTGGGAGGAGATGTTCGAACGCTTCTGCGCGTTTCAACGCCATCGGGTCGATCTCGCCCTGATCAGCCTTGCGGCGAATCGACGCCAGGATTCTGGCCCGGTTGGCCCGGTTGGCGTAGGTCCCCTCGGGGTAGATGACGATGGCGGCACCAGGCTGGGCGTCGAGGGCCAGCGACCGGATGCCGGCCAAGTCCCCGTCGGTGTCGCGACCTCGGGCAACAAACACGCTGTTCAACCGTGGGCCAAACGTTCCGATGGCGGGATCCCACCGAAGCTCATCTTTCAGAATGTAGTGAACGAAGCGATCGAGCCGACCGGTCACCAGCGGAATAGGCAAGATGGCGTCGACCATGCTGGCATGGCGACTAGCCAAGATAAACGTGCCCGAGGGAAGGTCTGGTGCATCGGCGAACTCGATATGCACGTTCAACAGCCGACGAGCCCACCTCAGCAGCGAACCACCCCACCATCGCTGGATGACCCGATGTTTGTTCATTGAGCTCGGAGAGTTCAAGCGCCGCCCGAACCCGGCTGCCAACCAGAGGTACAGCGAAGTGAAGAGGGCAACCCATCCGTAGCTTATGTAGACGACGGCGAACAGTCCCAGGCGGACGGTCGGTAGCCGCCGAAGCCCGGTGAGCACGTCAAGGGCGGCGGTAACCGTCAGCCACAGCGGCGCGGTGAACACCAGTAGAGGTAGGAGGAGTAGAACAGCCAACCCACCGATTTTGCTTTTAGGCAGGCCTAATTCGCCACGTTGGTGCCGTTCGCCTGCCGGCCGCTGACGTATCCCAAAGCTGCCAACCATGGCCAGCTCTTCCCCCGCATGTGTTTATCGTGGGGCCGCAACCCCGACGCAAGGCTTGGAGAGGCCTAGCGTTCCTCTTTGAAGATGACGTGCTGGCGGGCTACCGGATCGTACTTCTTGAGCTCGATCCGTTCCCGGCTGTTCACCTTGTTCTTCTTGGTGACGTACATGTAGCCGGTGCCGGCCGTTGACCGGAGCTTGACCAATACGCGCTTGTCGCTTCGCCTAGCCACTAGACCTTCACCCCTCGGCGTCGCATGTCGGCCACTACCGACTCGATTCCACGCTTGTTGATCGTCTTAATACCTTTGGTGCTCACGGTGAGGCTGATCCACCGCTTTTCGCTGGGCAGCCAAAAGCGCTGTCGCTGAATATTGGGATTCCAGCGTCGGTTGGTGACTCGGTGGGAGTGGGAAACACTCTTACCGAAGGCCGGCTTGCGACCTGTCACCTGGCAGATCTTGGACATCGTAAACCTCGAACGTACGGACTAAGGACTTGGGCCCGAGAGAGACTCGGACAGAAGAGACTTTCGGACCATTCAAGACTAGCGGGAGCGGTCGTTGACGACTACCGGTCAGTGTTGTATAAGTCGCGAGCCACTGGCTGACTCTACTTAACAGGCTGTTTCATGGGCCATCGGACAGCTGCCGAGTGGCTTTGGGGGGTGCCGGAAGTCTGGTTCCCGGGGTCCAGCGCTCCCTGCTCGACTCGGGCGATCGCAGTGTCGGCAGAATCAGCAGCGATACCGCCAAGGCAAAAAGAACGGCGGCGGCCAACGGTTGCCACCAACGACCCGACTGCGCCCCATCGGCCACGAACCGAGCTGCGGCGATACCGGCCACACCCAATGCCCCGGCGGCCACCACGGCGCTGGCCGCACCGGAAAAGGCCGCTGAGCCGGTCCGGGCCCGTCGGCGTCGCCAATGGTTGGTTCGAACAGCTTCGTTGTAGGCCAGCGCGGTCGCTCCGGCGGCCGCCATCCAGATAGGACTGGCACCGCTCAGCACCGTGCCACGAGCAAAGACGATGTAGAAGAGCACCACCCCGGTGGACAACCAGAGCCAACCAAATCCGCCGGTCTCCGCCGCCACGCCGTGCAGAGCCCAGCCCACGACAACCGCCGCGATTACAGCGAAAAACCCGAAGTCGGCGAAACCGGCGGCCGCCCATCCGGTCATGATGGCGATCGCCACCAGCAGCTCGGGTGAAGCATGATGATCGGCGACGTGTTCCAGCGCCGACCGCAGTCGATCGACCAGTGAGAGAGTCAGCTTGTTCATAACCCGATCCGACCGCGTGCCAGCTTGGGGATGACCCGGGACAAAATGTGTTGGAGCGACTCATTCGGAGACCAGGGGATAATCATGGCCCCCCGGTGTCGAAGCCACTGCTCGTTCAAACGATTGCCGACATCGAAGATTCGACGGGCCAAGGGTGACACCGCATCGGCCGGGTCGGGAACCGTTGGTTTGATGACGATGATCTCATGGCCCCGGCTGCGTAGCGCCACCAAAAGAGACAACGTTCCCTCGCTCAGCAACGGTGAAATGGTGATGATGGTGGCCGACGACGGAAGGTTGGCCGGGAGCTCCAGCGTCGTCGGGTCCGCCTGAGGCTGCCGGACATGCACCTCGGTGGCCAACAGCGCATCGACCACGGTGTGCAGGTGACGTCTCCCTAGCCGAGCCGGCACCCAACGAAGCGTGTGGCCGGCGTCCAACAAGCCGAGGCGGTCTTGAGCTTGAAGGTG
>CALJMD010000398.1 GCA_937981915.1 uncultured Acidimicrobiales bacterium | reverse complement strand
GGAGCTACTACGCATCGCTGTAGCCGACCCCGGCCATTTGCCGTCGCAGAAGGTCAAGACCGACCGAGCCCACGGCCAGCAGATGCGAATGGAAGGACTTCAGATCAAATTCCGGTCGTGACGAGTGCTCGGAACGGATGTCAAGAATCGCCTGCTCCCCCGCCTTGTAGCTGATGGCCTGGCCAGGCCAACCGAAGTAGCGAGTCACTTCGGAATCCGCTGCCGACCGGCTAAGTAAGGCCCGCTCGACCAGCAGTTCGTTGGCCACGTCAAACGTCCACTCCTCGCCGGGACGAAAGCTGACATCGGCAGGTATCGGTAGACCGCAGTGCACGCCGATGTCGATGGCAATCCGACACGAACGCAGAAGTTGGCTGGACAGCAGACCGACCCGGTATTCGGGGCGTTCGAGGTAGCCGATCTCGTTCATGAAACGCTCGGCATACAAGGCCCACCCTTCGCCGGACCCGGGGTGCCACACCATTGTCTTGTGGAAACGGGAGAGATCATCTCCTTGGGTCATCTGCACCCCGACCTGCAGATGATGACCGGGGAAGCCCTCGTGGTAGGCCGTCGTTACCTCGTCGAAAAGCGGGAAGTGCGTGTTGCCTTCGACCGGGTACCACACCGAACCGGTCCGCGAAAAATCTTCCGACGGCGGGACGTAGTGTGCGGCGCTTGCACCTCCGGCCGGTTCGACCTGCACTGCTATGGATCGAATTTCAGACGGAACGTCGAAGTGAACACCTTCGAGTTTCGACAGTGCCTGATGTTGACGCTCGGTCATCAACTCGACGAAGTGGGCTTCGTCATTCGCCGCGAACTCGGGGCTCGTCTTCAGACGATCGATGACTTCCGACACCGGGGCATCGGCGTCAATTTCCCCGCAGGCCGCTTTCAGATCAGACCAGAGCCGCTCAACTTCGTCCCATCCCCATCGGTACGTCTCGTCAGGGTCCAGGGAGCATCCAAGATGGGCTTCGGCCTCAGCAATGTACCGTTCACGCCCCACCCCGTCGACTGGTCGTGAGTCGGCCAGATAGACCTCGGCCAGGTAGGTATCAAGTTCTCGATAAGCCGCTTTAGCATGAGCGATTCCGTCAGCCAATCGTTTGGCCAGCGAAGGATCGCCACTCCCCGACTCGGCCAACTTTGGTTGCAACTGATCGAGGACCGAACTGTTCGACTCGAGGGAGCGACCCTGCTCCAATACCGACTCGACCTGGCGCCGGGCCACTGTCATCGCTTGGCGGCGTCCATCCTCCAACGTTCGCCGATAGCCATCCAATGCCTCGCCGGTTGACTCCAGCCGTGAGCAGACATCACCCCAACCCTCAGCGGAGCTTGTATCCATTGAGCCGTAGATGAAACGCAGGTCTTGGTGTGGGCTGGCGATGTTGTTTAGGTCGTAGAAGGGGCGGCCGGCGTCAATGGACTCGATCTCAAGGCTGCACTCGTCGATAAGCACTGCCTTGGCCAGCATCGTTCGGGCGTCGGGTGACTCGCATTGCTCGGCTTTGGTCTTGAGCTCGCTCCACATGCGTCGACTCTCGGTCACCCCGTCGGGGGAAAGGTCGGGCCAGCGTCCGTCGTGGCCGCCGATACCGGAATACGTGGCCCAAACGGGTTGCTGGGCGGCCACTGCGTCGGTGGCCTCGTCGCTGAGCGCGAAGATGTCGGTCATAGGCCATAGGCTAGTCGCCACGCCCCACCCGGGACCGACGAATTCACTGCTGAAACTCGGGATCCACCGGTACGGCCATCGACGTGGCCAACGCATTGGTCTGGTGAGCCATTGCCACCACAGCCAGCAGTTCGCTCTGCTGCTCGGCGGACATTCCTTTGGCCCGCGCCGACGCCGAATGTGAATGGAGGCAGTAGTCGCAGCCGTTAGCGGCCGAGACAGCGACGTAGATCATCTCCTTAACCAATGGGTCGAGATGGCCGGGCCCCATCACCGACTTGAGTCCTGCCCAAATTCGACTCAGCGTGGCTGGGTCGTTGGCCAGAGCCTTCCAGAAGTTGTTCACGTCATCGACGTTGCGGGTCGACTTGATGTCATCAACGACCGCCTGGGCTTCGGGCGACATTTCGCCATACTCCAACAGCTTGACCGTACTCATAGGAAACTCCCTACTTCTCAATTTGAATTCATCTTCGTTCGTACAACGGTCGTAGCCGACAATGAGGTGAATCTCAACTGGTTCCAAGCACGATCCGTCAGCCACCAACAGGCGATACGGTGCACTGAGTGAGTACAGAGAACCCAGTTGACGCCCCCGATGACGGCGTCGGCGATCGGTCACCCGGTGAGTCGACCTCAACCGACTTCATCCGGCAGAAGATCGCCGCCGACAACGACTCCGCGCGATTCTCTCAGCGGGTTCAAACACGGTTTCCCCCCGAGCCCAACGGCTACTTACACATCGGCCACGCCAAAGCCATCAACTTGAATTTCTCCGTGGCCGCCGAGTTCGCGGGGACGTGCAATCTTCGATTTGATGACACCAACCCGGAGGGCGAGGACCAGGAGTACATCGACGGCATCGAAGAAGATCTGGCATGGTTGGGCTACAAGCCGTCAGGTCCCGTTCTCTACGCCTCAGATTATTTCCAACAGCTCTACGACTGGGCCGAAAACCTAATTGAAAAAGGTTTGGCCTACGTCGACGACCAAGACGCAGAAACCATCTCGGCTCAGCGAGGCGGATTCGGGAAACCCGGCGTCGAGAGCCCGCATCGTCAGCGGACCCCGGCTGAGAACATGGAGCTCTTCCGAGGGATGCGCGACGGTCTGTACGCCGACGGCGAAAAGGTGCTGCGGGCCAAGATCGACATGCAAAGTGAGAACATGCAACTGCGAGATCCGATCATGTATCGGATAAAGCGCATGGCTCATCACCGCACCGGTGACACGTGGATCATCTACCCCACCTACGACTGGGCACACGGCCAATCTGACGCCATTGAAGGGGTGACCCACTCGCTGTGCACTCTCGAATTCACCGACAACAGGGCGCTCTACGACTGGTACCTGAGCAACCTGGACCTCCCCCACGAGCAACCGGAGCAAACTGAATACGCCCGCCTCGGCCTGACCTACACCCCTATGTCCAAGAGGGTGTTCGCCCGCCTAGTAAACGACGGCATCGTCGACGGTTGGGATGATCCTCGTATGCCGACGTTGAGGGGCCTGCGCCGACGAGGCTACCCGGCGTCAGCCATCCGCGATTTCGTCGACAAAGTCGGCATCGCCCGAACAAACTCCACGACCGAGATCGAACTACTCGAATCGTTTGTGCGCACCGAACTCAACCGCACATCGCTGCGACGCATGGCAGTGCTTCGCCCGCTAAAGGTCGTCATCACCAACTGGCCGGAGGGCGAAGAGCGACTGCTCACCGCCATCAACAACCCCGAAGATGACACAGCGGGAACCCGAACCGTCGCCTTCGGGCCCGAACTTTGGATCGAACAGGACGACTTCAAAGTGGAGCCGCCCGCCAAGTACTACCGGCTCTCACCCGGACGAGAGGTTCGACTGCGGGCCGGCTTCTATATCACCGCCCACGATGTCGAGACCGACGCCGAAGGCAATCCCACAACCGTCTTCTGCAGCTACGACCCCGAGAGTGAAGGCGGGTCGACCCCCGACGGACGCAAAGTGAAGGCCACCATCCACTGGGTGTCGGCCCAGCATGCGGTGGGAGGAACAGTCAACCTCTACAACCGGCTTTTCAGCGACCCTCACCCCGGGGAGGGAGGAACCGACCCTCTCGCCAGCGTCAACCCGGACTCGCGGGAAACTCTGACCGACGTTCGTCTTGAGCAGTCGCTGGCCGATGTCGAGCCCGGGCAGGTGGTCCAATTCGAGCGACTCGGCTACTTTGCGGTTGACCTGGATGACTCGACCGTGTTTCATCGCACCGTCGGTCTAAGAGACGAATGGGCCAACATCCAAAAACGTCAGCAGAAAAGCCAGCGTCAGCATAAGAATCAGGGTCAACAGAAGAAGAAACGCAGCAGCTAGGCGTCGACTGCCTGGTGCCACACAGTCGACCGGATTTTGGCAAGCTTGCCTGACGTCAGATCAGGCCGGGCAATGGCGTATCGGCGTAAGGAGTCAAAGTGACAGACACGGTTGACCAATCAGTGCAAGATGGTCGTCGGCGATTCGTACGAGCGGACGGCCCGGACAAGGTGACCGGATCAGGTCGCTACACCGCAGATCTACAGCTTGCCGGGATGCTGCACGCCAAGTTTCTGTATGCCGGTACGGCTCGAGGCCGAATTCGACGTCTCGACGTGGAACCGGCGCGGCGCGTACCCGGTGTTCTAGCCGTCCTGACCGACGCTGACGTTCCTGATGTTCGCTATAGCCCGGGCGTCGCCGATCGTCGGCTGTTCGCCCGAGGCACCGTCCGCTTCGAAGGCGAGATCGTGGCTGCGGTCGCCGCTACCACACCGGAAGCGGCCAGCGCTGCCATTTCAGCCATCGAACTGGAACTGGAGCCTCTCCCCCCGATCACCGACCCCGAAGCGGCGTTGAGCGAAGACTCACCGCTGGTTCACCCCGACTGGGCCGACTACGACGCCGATGAAGGTGTCGTCCGTTCCGGCAACACGGCGTCATTTTCATCGCTGTCACGGGGCGATGCCGCCTCGGCAATGGCGAAGGCCGAAACGGTCCTTTCGAGCCGATACGTCGCTGACGGTTGTCATGCGGTTCCGATCGAACCCCGCGCCATCGTCGCCCAGTGGGAGGGCGAAAAGTTAACCGTTTGGACCTCCACCCAGGTCCCCTTCGATGCCAGAGCCGGTATCTGCGAGACACTTGGTCTGCCCACCAACCGGGTCCGGGTGGTGGTCCCCCATTTGGGAGGAGGCTTCGGCGGAAAGTGCGGTTTCCACTTCGAGGCTCACATCGCAGCCCTTGCTCGAGCGGCGAAGCGTCCGGTCAAGCTGGTCTTCACCCGCGCCGAAGAGTTCCTCGCTCCCGACCGCCGACGAGAGGGAATGACCATCGAACTCACCTCCGGCCTTGACGGCGACGGCCGAATTGTCGCCCGGCAAGGTCGACTGGTACTCGACGGTGGCGCCTATCTCGCCGACAAAGCGTTCTTTCCTCAGCTGGCGGCAATGCAGGCCACCGGTCCATACCAAATCCCGAATCTCGAGGTTGAAGCACATTTGGTGTACACCAACCATCAGCCCGCCGGGTCGGTACGGGCGCCCACCGCGCCCCAAGGATGTTGGGCGGTTGAATCACACACCGATGAGTTGGCCGCCGCCATTGGAATGGATCCCGTCCGCTTCCGGCAAGTCAACGGTCTCGACACCGGAACCACGGGACCCACCGGTCAGGTCTATGACGCCATTGGGCTCCAGGACTGCATCGACACAGCAACCTCCATGCTCGACCCCACCTCAGAGACGGCCGACGACGAAGCCTATGGCGTAGCCGTCGGCTGGTGGCCCAGCTTCTCCTCGCCATCAGGCGCCTACGTCAAGATCGACGACGACGGGAAAGGTCAAATCATCACCGGTGCCCAAGAGTGCGGCACCGGTGCGGTCATGACACTTCGTCAGCTGGCCGCCGACGAAGTCGGCCTTCAACCCGAAGATTTCGAGCTTGTCTACCAAGACACCAGTGCCGCCCCATTCGACATGGGCGCCACCGGATCTCAAACCCTCTTCAACAACGGGCGAGCCGTTGTAGCGGCAGCTTCCCAGTTAGCTGATCAGCTCAAAGAACTCGCCGCCAACCGGCTTGAGGCTTCAGCGTCCGATATTGTGCTGGCCGACGGTCACGCATCCGTGACCGGTACACCCTCGGTCACCGTTCCAATCACCGAGCTGGCGGGCGAAGCGGCTGGCGGTGCGCTACTGCTCGGCCACGGATCGTCACCCGAACTTGCCTATCCAACCGGTACCGCGACCTGCGTCGGCGACCAGGGCATGTCCGCATGGCTTTCCCCACAGTTCTCGTGCCATGTGGTCAAGGTACGCCTTGACCGTGACACCGGGGTGGCCCGGGTAACCAATGTCGCCGCCGCCCACGACTCCGGACGAATCCTCAACCACACCGGGGCTCTCGGGCAGGTGCACGGTGGAATCATGATGGGTATCGGCCAGGCCCTGACCGAGGGAACCGTCTACGACGATCAGGGCAAGCAGCGCAACGCCATGCTCCTCGAGTACAAGTTGCAGACCGCAGCCGACGGCCCGGCCATCAACGTTGAATTCATCGAGTCCTATCCGGGCGAAGGGCCCGCAGGAGCCAAAGGCTTGGCCGAGGCGCCGAACGTGGCGACAGCGGCAGCGGTAAGCAATGCGCTGGCGAAACTGGCCGGGCGACCAATACGACAAATGCCGATGACGGCCGAGCGCGTCTGGAACGAATTGAAGCCATCTCCATCGAACAACGACACCTCGATAACCGAAGAGGGTCGCTGATGCCAACCGAGCCGTTTCAGATCGCAGGCAGCATTGAAGATGCCCTTTCAGCCATGGCCACCGGTGCCAGACCCGTAGCTGGCGGCACCGATCTTGTAGTGGGGGCCAGACAAGGGAAAAGCCCGCTGCCGTCAAACCTGGTTGCCGTCGACCGCATCGTCGAGCTGTCAACGATCGAGCAGAACGCCGAAGGTGTGATCGTCGGCGCTGGGGTTACCCACGCAACCCTCATGACCGATCCCCTCATTACCTCCGGTTACACCGCTCTGGCCGACGCAGCCGCACTAGTTGGTTCACCGGCTACACGCAATGTCGGCACGCTTGGCGGCAACGTGATGAACGGCTCGCCAGCGATGGACACCGGCGCCCCACTCATCGTGCTCGGAGCCATGATCGACCTCAGGTCCCAAGGCGGCTCACGCCGTGTCGCTCCTTCGAAGCTTTGGACCGGACCAGGTTCGACATCGGCGAGCGACGACGAACTCTGTGTGGCTGTTGCGCTCCCCAAACGATCAGAACGGTCCGGTAGTGCCTATGTGCGGCTCGAATACCGCCGGGCTATGGAAATCGCGGTGGTTGGAGCAGCAGCCAGCGTAGAGCTAAACGACGAAGGTGTGATCGAACAGGTCGCTATCGCTCTCACCGCTGTGGCCCCCACAATCGTTGCCCTTGAAGGCCTCACCGACCTCGTCGGTCGTCGTGTCGACGAGGATGTTCTGGCCGCTGTAGCCGCGATCGCGTCGTCTCAGGCGCAACCAATCTCGGACCTTCGGGCCGGGGCCGACTATCGGGCCCACACCGTGGGGGTCATGGCCCGCAGAGCCGTGGACGCGGCGGCCCGCAGGGCGGCCGGTGAGACTATCGAAGTTCCCGTGAACCGGGCCGAAGGAGTAGGAAGGACCGATCGCCCATGAGCGACGCCACGCACCAAGAGGGCGGCGCCGACGCTGCCCGTCCAATCAGCTACACACTCTCGGTAAACGAAATCAACTATCCGGTAACCACGTCGCCGGGGTCCGCCCTTCTAGCCGTCCTGCGTAACGACATTGGCTTAACCGGCACGAAAGAAGGTTGCGACGACTGCGAATGTGGAGCCTGCATGGTCCTCGTCGACGGCCAGCCGGTCAACTCATGCAGCTATCTGGCCGCCCAGGCCCAGGGCCGAGCCGTTTCGACAGTGGAAGGCCTAGCCGATTCGAGCGACCTGCATCCGCTCCAGCAGCTTCTATTGGACGCCGGTGGCGTTCAGTGCGGGTTCTGCACTCCCGGGATGCTGATGTCGGCGCGAGCCTTGCTCGACCGGAACCCCAACCCCAGCGACGACGAGATCCGAATCGGTCTGTCGGGCAATCTGTGCCGCTGCACCGGCTACGACAGCATCGTCGCCGCGGTCCGCCAAGCGGCCGACCAATTGGATAGTTCCACCGGCAGCTAACCGGTCGCCGCCCACCTCTAGCGGCGAAGTCACCCGCAGAGCCCGTTACACAACTGTCACAGACACATCCACCGCTAGTTCTAGCGGTTTTTCGGCGCCTCATTGTTGCCCCAACAATCAGGAATCCACCATTGCACGCCTCTGGACTCGTATTTTCTTCCTCAGCGAGACAGCAAGCCGCCGGCCTGGTCCGACCAGCCGGCACCGACGCGCCGCCGGAGGTTCGATGCAACAGGTTCTTACATTACGGGAACTCGGGGAGAGGTACGGAGTCGACCTAGCCCAGATCAAGCGACTGGTCAGAGTGGGCTCACTGCCCGAGGCCGTCAAGGAGGACGGCCCAACAGGAAAGCGATGGGTGATACCGATTGGCAGCATCGCCGAGGTAGCCAACCGACACGGCTGGGAAGCGAATGAGATCAACCTCGACGAAAACGTAAAGGCGTCAGCCCCACTCGCAATTACTGCTGGACAAGGAGACACCGTGACGGAGTCACGACATCCGGAGTACCAACTCCATTCAACAATCGAGGCCGCGCCGGGAACGACGCTTACCGATCCCCCGCCACAAGTTGATGTCAGCGCCGACACAGCAGACGTCGGAACTGGCGGTGACAATGCAACCGGTGACAATGGAACTGGTGCCAATGCAACCGGTGACAATGGAACAGGCAGCGACTATCCGTCACCGTCGCCGATGAGTCTCACTCCTTTGCGACGAAAAGACAATCTTCAGCCTCCCCTTCCCCCCGAGGCGTTGAAAGTCAAGCGTCGAGAGCCCGAGGTTTCCCGCATCCCTGCGCTGTCGGAAATCCTCAACGAAGACCTTCTGACTCGGCTGTTGGGCGCACATGAGGACAAAGCAACAGCTCGGGCCAGGGTCAAAGAGACCGAACGGGCGTTGACGTCGCTAACCGCCAGTCACCGTCACGTATCCATGCAGCTCTCGGAGGAACGAAAAGAGCGGGAGATCCTGGCCGACCGGCTTCGCGAAGAGCGCAATGCCCGGCTTCAGTCCGAAGCCAAGGTGGCAGAGCTGCATCAGCGAGTTGCTCGAGAAACCGCGATCGCCGAATCCGAGCAGCGAGCCAGACATGCCGCTACCGACCGGAGCATCAAAGCAGAACGAGATGCTGCTACGGCATTAGGTTCAATGGGCGTCGTTTCCCGTCGCAAGTACGACCGAAGAGCGAAGAAACGAAGCTGAAGCTCGGCGGCGGGGCCGCGCGGCGGGCTACTAGCCCGCCTCCGGCTCCCCCGCGGTGGTGAAAGGCCGCCACGCCTGACGCAGGCGAGCCATTTCAACGGCCCCGTAGACCGCCTCCTCGCCTACGTTGTGGCCCCCGGCTTCCTCACTTCGGGCAAGAGCTTGGCCGGTGTCTTCGACCGTCAGAACGCCAAATAGGACGGGTACCAGGGTGTCGAGCTGCACTTGCTGAATTCCTCGCGCACACTCCCCTGCCACCAACTCATAGTGCGTGGTCTCGCCCCGGATGACGGCCCCCAAGCACACGACAGCATCGATGCGGCCCGAACGAGCCATCGCCGATGCCGCCAGTGGGAGCTCGAAACTTCCCGGCACCTCGCATCGCTCGACTCTGGTGACGGCAAGCTGTTCGATCGCCCTCTCCGCTCCAGCCTGCAGACGGCCGACGATCGTCTCATTCCACCGTGCCGAAATCAGTCCTAGCGTCAAGCCAGTACCGCTCAGGCCGGAAGGAATCTCCGCTCGATCATCTCCACTCGCCATCGTCTTTGCTCCTCTTCCACCCCGTTGAGTGCTGTCTTGTGTCTAGCGCCCTAGGTGAGACTTCGCAATTATCTCAACTGCGCTGTCCGACGCCGACGCTGCTCGACTCTGATCCACTCTTCAGCGGCCCGGCTCCGTCGCCCGAGTTGAAGGATGGTGGCCTCGGACACTTTGGCGATTCCGGCTCGACGGTTGAGTTCGTCGTTGACCGTTGCGTGAGGACGTCCGGTTAGTTCAGCCAGCTCTTTAGCCAAGTTGGTGTTGATTCGCCTGAGACGGTCTCGCTCGTGACGAGCGGACGGGCCGGCGGCCGCCGGTGGAGCCGATGGGCCTCCGGCTGGCAGAGGAATCAGCCCAAGGTCTAGCGTCAGTTCCTCGAAGTCCACGCCTTCGGTGTCGGCCAACGGGTCCTGACCGGGCAAATCCGTCACGGACAAGATGTCGTCTTCAGACGGACCGTCGGTGGCGGTGGCCGAGAGCACAGCGAACAATGACATCTGGTCGACTTCGCGTTCCGCATCGCGCTCACCGGTCTCCCGATCGTTCTTACGAAGCGAATGTCGGCGGGAATCGGCGATCGACACGGCGTAGGACCTTAGCCGAACGTCATCAGGCACAAACATGTAGGCTCGCTGCGTTCCGCCACCAGGGGTGAAGCGGACGACGCGGCCAACGGCCTGGCGGAAGAACAGCTCGGTCGTCGTAGTAGTGGCATAGACCGCCAGACGCAGGCGGGGAATGTCCACACCTTCGGAAATCATTCGAACCGCGACAACCCACGGGTCCTTACCCTCGGCAAAAGCGGCGATCTTCTTCGATGCGTCAGGATCGTCGGAGGTGACTAGAGAGACCCCGACGTCGAAGCGCTGCTTCAGATAGTCCGCAACGTCTCGGGCATGATCTTGGTCGCTGGCGATAACCAGACCACCTGCGTCCACATGATGCTCACGTATGGACTTCAACTGCTGATGGGCTGCCTCAAGGACAGACGGCAACCACTGGCCCTCCATGCTGAGCGCGGCACGCAACCGCTGATTGGCCTGCGTACGGGCCAGCGCATCGTCGAAGGTGGCCGAGAGAATGTCTCCGCTGGGAGCCATCCACTCCATGTGACCCCCGAATCTCGGGAAGAACACGGGGCGGACCACGCTACGATCAGCCAGCGCCTGACCGTACCCGTACTCGATGTCGGGAATGGCCTCATCGTCCTCGTATCGGACAAAGGGAATGGAGCGAGTGTCAGATCGGAAGGGGGTTCCTGACAGAGAAAGTCGACGTGACGCACCCTCGAATGCGTCTCGGACACCGTCACCCCACGTCCGTTCCTCACCGGCGTGATGGATCTCATCGAGGATGACGAAGCCACCTTGGCTGAGCATGAAGAACGGCGCAGCCGAAGATCCGACCTGCTGGTAGGTCGTCACGACACCATGAGAGTCCGGCGGCGGTCGGTTACCTGGCTGCCAGTCGACAACCAGTTGAAAACCGAACCGTTGAGCGGCGTCGGCCCACTGCTCTTTGAGATGCCGGGTCGGTACCACCACTACCAGCGGTCCTGGCAGATTGGGCATGGAGAGTCTGGCTGCGGCAAGGGCAAACGTAGTCTTACCTGCCCCCGGCGTGGCCACCGCCAAGAAGTCAGCTTCGGCCGATGCCAGGAACAGATCTAGCGCTTTTCGTTGCCATAACCGCAGTCGAAGTCGAGAATGCTGAGTCATGGAATCCGCCAGTCTGCCACACTGACACGACCAAGCGGCGTCAAAAGGAAATGATCTCCCGGTTCAATTGTGCCCAACCGGGTGGCGGGCCGTTCAGGCCGACTGCGCCCCGGTCAGAGCTTCGCAATTAGCCGTCGGTACCGTCGGTGTCCGTGCCGTCAGCCGGGTCCTCGGCAGCCGGATCTTCGGTCGATGCCGGGTCCTCGGTCGATTCAGCAGGTGTTGCTCCCGATGCCGTGAATTCCGATGGGAAGCAGTCGACGGGAACCTCCAGGCCGAACTCTTCGCAGTAGGTTGCTGCGGCGCCACGGTCCGGGAATCCTCCGACGTAGATGTTCCAATAGCCGGGTAGGAGTTCGGGGTAGGGATCGCTCGGTGTCAACACCAGTTGCTCGTGGCCGGCGCCGCGGTAGTCGTCGAACTGTCGAACCGCTTCGCCCCATCCCTCGTTGACGATGTCAACCGACGAAAGGTTGGCACGCCAACCGATCTGTGGCGCCGCTGGCACCACATAGACCTCGACCGCATTGGAATCAGCGGTCTGACCGTTGTGGAGCACCCTGATCACAATCGAGTGGCGGCCTTCAGGCAACACCAGATCTGGCACAAAGTCGATTGGGCCGGGTTGTTCTTGCCCGTCGACGATGACGATGTATTGCGAGTCAACGGGGACCGGTGACAGATTGATCGTGTAGGCAACCTCGGTTTCCAGTGGGCTCCCATCGGCACCGTCCAGAGCCAGGGTTGGGGCACCTTCAAGGGCCGTCGGAGCTGCTGGGTCAACCGGTGCTGGTGTGTCTTCGACCATTGCATCTCCAGCCGGTTCGGGAGCAGCTTCCTCTACAGGCTCGGCGGTCTCTTCCGCCGCGGCTTCGAATTCATCGGCAGGATCGTCGGACCTCAAGAAGAAGAACCAAAACGCGCCGAGAGTGACTAGAGCGGCGAGCCCGAGCAGTGCGAACATGCCGGTTCGCGAGCGATCCGGCTGCACAGCCGGTGCCAGTTCGAGACGTGGCCGACGAGGAGCTTCGGGTGGGGCGTCAAAAGAAGCGGCTTGAGGACGGGGATCTGGTCCGCCAGGTTGGGGTGGGGCCATGCGATCCCAACCCGGGTCAGATTCACCCCAGCGGTCGGGAGGAGCCTCAGTTCGGAGTTCACGGCGCGGACGGCCGACGTCAGTTGCGCCTGGAGCTAGCGACGGCATGGGGTTAGCGTTCGGGTGTGGTGGGCGGCCGGGGTTCGGCTGTGCGCCTTGAGCGTTGGCCATGGGGCCCACTGTGGCCACGTCGGGCATCGGTGGGGCGCCGTTGCTGGCCTGACCGTTAGGCGGTGTTGGCGGTCGACCATTCGAGGATGGATTGCCGCCATTTCCACCGAATACACCGAGATTTCGACCGGGCTGAGGTGTCAGCGAAGACATAGTGCCCCCTTCTGCTGCCTGAGGGATTGCCGGACTGGGTCCGGCGGACTTGTTCGTTCCGGCTTCGGAGCCCCATTTCCAAAGATCAACATCGGCTCCCTCGGATCGTTGTGGTGCCCGTGACGGCGGGGTCGGGTCGGTGACACCCTGGTTGGAGGCCGCCGATCCGATGCGGCGAATCTTGGCCGACCGGATGTCGTTGCGAATATCCTCCGGAGCCGGGGCGCGACGATCGGTCGATCCCCACTCTGACGTACCGGTGCTGGACCGGGGAGGCATTGGCTGAGCGGATACGCCCGGCTGACCAACCCCAGGTCTGCGACTATTGTCCTCGCGTCCCCGCCACATGAGTTTCCTCCAAACCTTTGGGTTTTGGTGTACTAGTTGGTAGTGACCGCGCCGTCGATGGTTGCGCCCTTTGCCCGGAAACGCAAACTGAGCCGAGTCGAACCGCCGAACGGCTCGCCCAACTCACGGGAGTCTCGACGAATCGGTGTTGTGTTCCGCTGCTCACTACGTAGCCGCAAACCCTTTCGATTGTCGCCGCAACTTACGACAACTGTAACTATAGTAGCGGCGCCGAAACACTGGCGCGGCCGGGCAGATCGAAGCCAACCCGCCCAGATCGGCTTTCGATAGGTGAATCATTCGGTCCACGTCACCGTCCGAGCCTCCCCCAGCTCCTCCAGTCACCTGACCCAGACTGTAACGATCAGGTTGTGCAAGATCACACGGGGAACGAGCCATGAATTGGTGCGCCCCGCGGATTAAGACGCCACCGGGAATTGAGAGGCGATCGGCGCGCAAGGTACCGTGCGGGGATGCCGATTCACAACGATGGCTATGACGGCGCCGAGTATCGCACCACCATCAGCTACATCGACCGGTCACGGCGGTATTACGCATCAAAGGGCTTTGAGGTGCCGTACCGATGGGCCAAACACCGCTCAGCGCCGTTCACACCACTTTCGAAGTCGTTGTCGAGCGCCAATGTGGCTTTGATAACGACCGCCAAGCTGCACGATCAGAGTGCGGGCCACGACGACGATCCATCGCAGAGCAAAGCCGGTCGACAGTCTCGCTTCCAGCCGTTCGCCGCTTCGACGGCGGACCTGCCCGAACTTTCGACCGACGACCTTTTCTGGCACAAGTCGGCCACCCACACCGATGACCGGGAAACGTATCTGCCTCTAGACGCTCTGGACCAACTAGCGGCGCAAGGCACTATAGGGCGGGTCAACACACGCATCTTTGGCGTCCCCACTGTCTACAGCCACCGACGAACCGACTCGTTCGGCGAGCAAGTTGCCGACTGGTGTGCAGAAGATCAAGTTGATGTTGCTCTTCTCGTACCAATTTGACCGGTCTGTCACCAGACCGTGAGTCTGGTTGCCCGCAAGCTCGAGGCTGAGGGAGTCTCCACCGTTGTTCTCGGTAGCGCACGAGACATCGTCGAAGAAGTCGGGGTACCCCGATTCGTCTTTACTGATCTACCGCTAGGAAACCCCTGTGGCCCTCCACACGACCGTGATGCCCAGCTCATCAATGTGACGTTGGCGCTCCGTCTTGTCGAGTCGGCACTATCGCCCCGTACAACCGTTCAAGCTAACGCCTCGTGGCCGGACGATGCCTGGCGCCAAACGTTCATGGAACCGGATAGCCAGATCCAGTCGCAGTAGCAGCGCGTCGGTTGAAGACAACGAGGGCCCGGATCGGGCGGGCGTGTCTAGTGCTTCAAGAACGAGGACACCGTCTCGACGTGTGAGGTGTGACCGAACAGGTCGAAAACCGTGACCTTGGTTAGTTCGTAGCCTGCGTCGGTCAACAAGCGAGCGTCGCGAGCCAGCGAAGCCGGATCGCAGCTAACCAAAGCGATCGCCGCCGGTTCACAGGCCACCAAGGTGCGAACGCCTGCGGCTTGCAGCCCGACTCGGGCCGGATCGGCGACGGCTACGCCAACGGGTTGAGGTTTCCATGTTTCAAATCGCTCGGCGAACACCGTGCCATGCATTCGCAGATTCCATCGAGCATCGGCAGCCGCCGACTCATTGGACTCGACAGCCAGGACCGATCGACCCAGCCCGCAGAGCGCACCGAACAGTCCGACTCCGGCATAGGCGTCCAGCAGCGTTCCCTCAAACGGGGCGATGACATCGGACACCGCGGAGGCGAGCGCCTCGGCTCCGTCGGGGCGACATTGGAAGAACGAACCGGCCGAAATCTGAAGTCGGATACCTTCCAACGTTTCGTGGAGGTGCGGACGCTTTCCTTGTTCCAACTCGTCGACACCGACGACAATCGTCGGACTGCCCGGATTGAGCTCGGGCAGAACAACAGCGTCGTCGACCTTGGGTGACAAGACGACCATGGACTCGCCGGTGCGGTCCCCGACTCGGATTGTGACCTCGTCGGCGTCGCCAAAGAAGCCCTCGGCCAAGAGGCGCTCGACCAGCGGATGACTTATCGTGCACTCGTCGACGGCGACCACATCGTGAGAGTGCCGGCTCCGGAAACCGGCACGACCATCGACCACGGCGGCTCGGACCGTCGTGCGATACGACGTTGCTGGCAACTTCGCACCGGCTACCACCGGAACATCGGCCAACTTGGCCAGTCGGCGCAGGCAATCTTGCACCACCTCGACTCGCAGCGCGCTCTGACGAGCTTCGTTGATGTGAAGCCAGTCGCACCCACCGCAGCCATCGTGATGGGTTCGACAAGGAGGCTCTACACGATCGGGCGACGCGTCGACGACGTGGAGAAGTCGAGCGTCGAGCCGACGCTTGTGAGCTTTGGCCACCTCAACCTGCAACTGTTCGCCAGGTATGGCCCCGGGCACGAAGACCGTACGGCCGTCGGGCCCAGTGCCGAGGCAGCTTCCACCCGTCGCTATCCGGTCCACGTTCAAGGCGAACGGGCCGGACGGGGTGTCAGCTGGTGCCGAGTTCGCCGGAGCGTGTGATGACATGGTCCAACAAGCCGTAGTCTTTCGCCTCGTTAGCCGTGAACCACTTATCCCGGTCGGAGTCTTCGATGACGGTGTCAACCGACTGCCCGGAGTGATCCGCTATGAGTTGCGCCATCTCCCGCTTGATATTGATCAGGTTCTCGGCCTGAATGGCGATATCTGCGGCCTGGCCTTGCACACCGGCGCTGGGCTGATGCATCAGGATACGGGCGTGAGGAAGGGCGTAACGCTTGCCGGGGGCGCCTGCTGTGAGCAGGAACTGACCCATCGATGCCCCGAGCCCGAGGCAGACAGTGGCAACGTCAGGTTTGATGAACTGCATGGTGTCGTAAATCGCCATACCGGCCGTCACCGAACCGCCAGGCGAGTTGATGTACAACCAGATGTCTTTTTCCTCATCCTGACCGGCGAGATAGAGAATCTGGGCGGCAAGCGCGTTGGCGATGGTGTCGTCTACTTGTTGACCCAGAAAAACGATCCGCTGCTTCAGTAACTGCTGATAGATATCAAAACCGAAGGCGGAACTCGGGGTCTCGGCGGTGGGCAACCCAAGGGGACTTGTCATAACCGTCAGGCTACCGCCACAGAATCGGCTACCGTGGCATCTTGCCACGCGGACGTGGCGGAATTGGCAGACGCACCAGGTTTAGGTCCTGGCGCCCTTAGGGGTATGGGGGTTCGACTCCCCCCGTCCGCACTCGATCCGACGGCTTTCGGTAGCCGCCCTCGCCTACTGGGCAAGCAGAAGTTGCAGTGATCGAAGGGCTCGACCGCGATGACTGAACTCGTTCTTTTCGTCGGGTGTCATCTCAGCAAACGAGCGACCGTCACCGTCGGACGGTACAAAGACCGGGTCGTAGCCGAATCCGCCTTCACCAGTCGCTTCGCCAGCAATGGTTCCGTCGCTCCGACCACTCACGACGGTTTCTCGCCCTGACCCGTCGATCAACACCAGGACCGTCTCGAAGTACGCCGTCCTGTCGGTTGCCGCAGCCATCTCAGCCAACAACAGCTTCAGATTGTCAGCCGCCGAGGCTTGAGGACCGGCATAACGGGCGGATAGCACACCGGGTCGGCCCTCGAGGCAGCTGACGAAGAGGCCAGTGTCATCGGCCAGGGCAGACGCCCCTGTCGCCAAATGAACTTCGCGGGCCTTCTTTGCTGCGTTGTCGTACAGCGTCGACCCGTCCTCGATCGTTTCGGGTAACTCATCGGGCCGCAGTCTGATAGCCCAGTCGTCGCCCAACAGCTCGGCCAGCTCGACGACCTTGTTGGGGTTTCCGGTAGCGAGAACCAGCTCCGTCATGGCGTCGGCTGTCTCCTGAGGCCTAAGCGGTTCCCGGCCGGGCGGCCGGAGCGACGGAGACGGCTTCTCGTTGCGCTTCGACGATCGATGCGATTCCGCCGGATGCGAGATCGAGAAGGTTGTCGAGGTGATCTCGACCAAAAACAGCACCTTCGGCGGTGCCCTGCACCTCGATGAAGTCGCCACTTCCGGTCATCACCACGTTCATGTCAACTTCCGCCGCGGCGTCCTCTACATACGGCAGGTCGAGACGGCACTCGCCATCGATGATTCCCACGCTCACTGCACCGCAGAAGTCGGTGAGCGGATGCTTGTCGATGTCGCCGGCCAACATCAGACGGGTCAAGGCGTCGTGAAGGGCGACGTAGCCGCCGCAAATCGACGCAGTCCGGGTCCCGCCGTCTGCTTGCAGAACATCACAATCAACGGTGACCGACCGCTCGCCCAGGAGGCCCATGTCACAAACAGCGCGAAGGCTTCGCCCGATCAGTCGCTGAATCTCCTGGTCGCGTCCAGATACCCGACGCCTGATGCGATCGTTGCTTGAGCCCGGCAACATGTTGTATTCAGCGGTTACCCAACCAGTTCCACCGTCACGCATCCAGCGAGGAACGTCCGAGTCAACCGAGGCGGTACACAGCACTCGTGTCCGCCCGAAGCTGACCAGCACCGAGCCATCTGCCATCTCGGTGAAATCACGCTCGAAGCTCACCGGCCTCAACTCGTCAACAGCTCTTCCGTCATGCCTCATGAGGCCATCCTCTGCGTCGGTAGATTTCCACTTGGTTGAACCTAGCGCCACCTATCGCAGTAACGGTGGGCGTTTAGTCGGTCGGCGTCCACCGTTCGGCTCCGACCAGCTCGGGCCCGAGCAAGCGGCTTCCGAGGTCAGTGAACGCCGCGATGTCACCCGACGAAATGAAGATCTGGTCACCGGCTCGTTGCTGGTCAGGATGTTCAATGCCAAGGCGACGAAGTAGATCGGCCAAGGCGAATGCTGTTTCGTCGGCCGATGACACCAGCACCACGGAGCGACCGACGACGTCGGCAATGGTGCGGGCGAGATACGGATAGTGGGTGCAGCCGAGCAAGAGCGCATCAAGACCGGCGTCGACGACCGGAGCGAGTAGGCGGTCTGCCAGTACTCGCACCTCGCCTCCTGAGGTGACCCCTCGCTCGACAAATTCGACGAAGCCGGGGCATGCGCAGCTCATCATCTCGACCTTCGGGTCGATCTCGGCCAACGCTTTGTCGTAGGCGCCCGATGCCATGGTTCCGATGGTTCCGATTACGCCAATGCGACCTGAGGACGAGGCGTTCAACAGCGCCCGTAGGCCCGGCTCGATCACGCCGACAACGGGTACCTGATACCGGGCACGAAGGTCCGACAGCGCTGCTGCAGTCGCCGTGTTGCAGGCCACAACGAGCATCTTGACGCCACGGTCCTCAACGAGATGATCGGCGATCTCAAGTGCGTAGCGACGGACCTGAGGTTGCGGTCTTGGCCCGTAGGGATATCGGGCAGTGTCGCCGAGATAGATGAGGTCTTCGTGAGGAAGCAGATCTATCGTCGCCCTGGCCACCGTCAGGCCGCCAAAGCCGCTGTCGAACATCCCGATGGGCTGACGAGCATCAACACTCACAGATCCATGCATACCATCGTGGTCGGCCTCTGCATCGCCGCATTGAGAGATGTACGCCTGACCGCTGACGACAACCCAACCGCCATAGTCATGGCGGGCGTTGGGTCTAACGGCACGCCCCCTTGGGTCAACACACCGCAAGGTCTTGTTCGCAGCGCTCCCCATCCTCTAACGTTTGATCAACGGAGACCACACGTCTCCCAAAGTCTACGGAGACCAGATCTCTCGAAGTCTGGGGTGATGACCGGAAGAGCCGGGACCGAATCGGTCCCGGCCAAAACCGGTTTGGGCAGACCACCCGCAAGGTGTTAGCCGAGGGTTCTTGTTTTGACTCTTGATCAGGTCTACACTCCTTGCGTGAGTACAGCCGACGCCGCAACGGCCCCTCTCCACAAATCCCTCATGCCGCCGCACCTACAGGAAGATCCGGGTCCCGTCGGGCTCGGCACCGCCGCCGATAACAGCGATAGCCCGCTGATCGAGTTTTCCGCGACCGTAGCCGAGCTCGGTGACGCCGACTTCGTGGTCGACACCACCGATGCAGACGTGGCGCCGGTAGACCTGACGGTCACCCAGTCGCTGCCGCACCGCCTACAGCCTCGGCTTGACGTTCCGGCAAGACAGCCGCTACTCCATGAGCCGACAGCAGAGTCCGATGGACTGGAGCAACTTGAGCGCCGTCGGGCCGAGCGAGATCTGGCCGGAGACAACGCGGTGCTCTTGGCCAAGACTCAGGCCACGGCTGCCTGGGTTCAATCTGAGACGCTGTGGCGCCAGATGAAAGAGATGGAACGGGACTTGGTCGAAGAACGAGATCAGGCTCAGCGGGTCACGTCCGAGCTTGCCTCGCTCCGACGGGAGCTCGAAGCCGAGCGTCAAGAACGAACGACAGCTCAGGCTGCCAGCGATGAGCTCCGGCGATATTTGGATCAGCAACAAGGTCATCTTGGTTTCCTCCGCGACCGAATCGTGTCGATGGAATCCGAGCGTGATATTCAACAGAGCTGCCTTGGATGGATGGGACGGCGACGATTTCGTCGTCTTCTGCAACAACGCTGGGAAGCCGACCCTCGAACTGCATTGTTGGCCGACGGCGCCCAGGCCTCGGTCGGAAATCCGCTCTCGGTGTCCGACCAGCAGCAGTTTCAGTAGTCGGGCCGGCGGCGTTCGCTCGTCGCTAGGCTGAATCAATGGCCGTCAAGATGGTCGCCACCAACCGGCAGGCCCGACGAAACTACGAGATCTCCGAAACGTTCGAGGCTGGCATTGTGCTGCGAGGCAGCGAGGTCAAGTCGTTGCGAGAATCGAAGGTTCAAATCAGCGACACCTACGCTCGATTCGAAGACGGCGAGTTGTGGCTGATCGGCCTGCACGTTGCTCCGTACGTGCGAGCCTCCACTCATCAACGCGTGGAGCCGGCCCGGAAGCGGAAGTTGCTGCTACATCGGGCCGAACTGGACCGCCTCTTTTCGAAGACCGAGCAGGACCACCTAGCGATCGTGCCGATGGCCCTGTATTTCAAGGAGAACCGGGCAAAGATCGAGTTGGGCCTCGGCCGTGGACGTCGGACGGTGGACAAAAGACAGGCGATTGCCAAGCGCGACGCTGACCGGGAAGCCCGGCGCGAGTTGGCCCGACGCAGCAGACGTTAAACCGACTGGCAAACGGCTCCGATTTGTCGGTTCGGTTTGTCGTTACAATGGTATGGCTGCGATCAGACGGCCCAGCCGGCCGGTCGAGGCGTGTTACTTGACATCAAGATCTTCAAAGAAGAACTTGACCTCGGGGCTGATCGGTTTCGACGTTGAGATGAGAAGTCGTATTTGCGACCCGAGTTGCTCAGACTCGTTAAACGGGGTTTTTACAGAAGCGCCAATCAGGATGACTTCGCTCTCGCTGCCTAGTTTTTACTAGTTAGCAAGAGGAACATTGCGAGCCGCAAGGCCACGCGGGGCCAGATCATCGCTGCCCGGCAACAGAAGCGTTGATGGACGGTGAGAGAGACCACTGACGGCAGGGAAAGCCCGCTGACAATCAGGAAAGACTGATCGGTTCGAACCGGCAACGGTTCAGTTGACCCGGCAGCCAGGCAGCCGCATAGCCTGATCGCGGGAATGGTCGTAGCGCATTCGGTGACTCCTCAGCGGACGGGGGTTCGATTCCCCCCAGCTCCACGAAGAAGAATTGCAGTAGGCGAACGGTCGACGGCACCAACAAACAGATCCCGACCGGACGCTGTTCGAAGGGGCGCCGGCCAGTCATTTCAATTTGGGCATTTATACCCAAAGACAGCCAGGTACACTCACGTTGATGGCGCAAGCGCCGGTGTTGGCGACAAACGACTCGAACACGGTCCCCTATGTCGGGGGTTTTGTTTGCGCGCTCATCACACTTCTTGTGTTGGCGAACGCCATCCTTGGCGCTAGTGCCGACGGGCAAACGGAAGCCGTCAGTGGCCTAGCCCTGTCGACCGGTGACTGTGCCGACGTGGCCGTCGGTTCCGACGACTCCCGGGTCTACAGAGTTTCAGAGTGTACGGACCCTCATGACGTGCAAATAACCGGCAACGTCGAGCACCCCGATGCTGGCAAAGGATTCCCGGGCGAGCGGGTCATGGCAGTGTGGTTCGGCAGCGAATGCGACACGGTCAGCGCCGAGTTTCTCGGCTCCGACGTACTCGACACCACCTTGACCGGCGACTTCATCATGCCGACTACCGAGGAGTGGGACGATGGCGGCTACAGCGCAGCATGCTTTGTCACCACATCGTCGGCCGAAATCGAGCTACAACAATCAGTCGAGGACTCCTGGCAAGACTTCGCCCGGAGCGAAGAAGTCGTGATTTCACGGCTTAAAGCTGGCGACTGCTTTGTATCGGACCTGCCTGACCCCCGAGACCTCCGAAGCAACGACGTCGTCAACCTCGTCGAATGCACCGACTCGTTTCACGGCGTGTTTTTCGGACGCGGTCGACTGCCCTTCCCGGCCGGTTCTGCTATTCCGGTCGAATCCGAGCTCACTGATGCCAGCACGGCAGCCTGCGCCAACGAGTTCGAAGGCCACTTCGGCGAGGTCTCCACTGGCTTCAGCTATCGCTTCTGGCGCCCGTCTGACGCCGCATGGGAACGAGGCGAACGCGGTGTACTTTGCGCAGTGCTCGACAACGAACTGATCGAGGGGCCATACCTCCCGACCAACTACCCCAGCTTCTTTAATCTCGACGCAATGCAGTGCTTCAACCTGACCCCTGAACTCGCTGCCGACGAACTTTCGCTCGATGGCCGGATTCGACCGGTCGAATGCACCGAGCCTCATGTCGGGCAGAAGATCGACATCGGCACTCTTCTCGGCGGCCAAGAATTTCCCGGTATTACCCAGGTCGAGCGCGATGCTCAGGAAGCTTGCGCAATCAAGTTCACTCAGTTCATCGGTATTCCGCCTCAAGACTCCGAGTACAACGGTTTCCCGTTCTGGCACCCGGATGCTGAGACGTGGGAGGCCGGTGATCGCCGCTACGGTTGCGCCATCCTTGGCGATGAGATTCTCACCGACTCTCTCGAAGGCGTCCGTCGCTAGCGTCGAGTCGAACTCAGCTGAAGTCAGTCGAACTCAGGGTCGACAAGCCACGGCATCACCTCTGGCGTGTCGGCTGAAGGTCGCAGGCTCCACTCCGGTTCACGCTTTTCAAGAAAGCTCTGGATGCCTTCTCGGGCGTCCGCTGTCGCCCCCAGGTACTGAACGGCCCGAGAATCGGCTCGATGTGCGTCCATCGGATGATCAAACGTCAAACCTCGCCAAAGCATCCGGCGGGTTACGGCCACCGACACGGGAGCGGCATTGGCGGCGATCTCACCGGCTAGCGACCGCGCCGCAGCCATCACATCGTCGTCTGGAGCAAGTTGCGCCAGACCGGCGGAAGCTGCTTCACGGCCGTCGAATACACGGCCGGTATAACACCACTGTGTCGCTTGAGAGATCCCCACGATGCGAGGCAAGAACCACGACGAACAGGCCTCCGGCGCGATTCCGCGGCTGGCGAAGACAAACCCGATCTTGGCATCAGGCACCACAAAGCGGATGTCCATCGGCAATGTCATCGTAATGCCAACTCCAACGGCCGGACCGTTGATGGCGGCAATCGTAGGCTTGGACATCTCGAAAATCCGCAGTGACACCAGGCCCCCGCCGTCGCGACGAAC
This sequence comes from uncultured Acidimicrobiales bacterium, assembly GCA_937981915.1. GTDB lineage: Bacteria > Actinomycetota > Acidimicrobiia > Acidimicrobiales > SZUA-35 > JAHELU01. Next base: position 3,230 of record CALJMD010000398.1, on the reverse strand, counting down.
AGGGTCGTCGACGCTCACCTCTTTGGGCCGATGAAACGTGTCGCCTCCTCGTTCCAAGTCGGCCCCGGCGCAAAATGCCCGACCAGCGCCGGTGAAGACTACCGCACGAACATCGTCGTCGCCGTCGGCCATATCCATGGCGGCGAGTAGCTCGGTCATCATTTGCCGATTGAAGGCGTTGAGTCGGTCCGGACGGTTCAGCGTGATAGTGGCGACGGACGACGCCACGGTGTAGTCGATCGTTTCGAAGTCGTGCGCTTCGGCACGGTTCTCAGATAGTTCGCTCATGTGCGAGCCTTCCTTTCCACTAGCTCGACAAGTTGCGTTCGGCGTTCACTCGGAAGGAGGCGGCCTTCGGTCTCGTACTGATAGTGGTCCCAGACCGAGACCATCTCGTTTCCGCTCAGCAGCAGCTCAATTGATTCGCCCTCGACCAGGGTCGGGTGAGCCTGGCCACAAGCGTGAGCAAGGTGCAGAAGCTCCCGACGAAGGTTCATGAGATAGTTGGCCACCCTGACCGACTTGTCGGTCGGATCAAGACCTCTGGTCAGCCACGAGCTGTGAGTTGCGACACCGGTCGGACAGTGCCCGGTGTGGCAGATCTGGGCCTGAATACACCCCGCGGCCAACATAACCTCCCGCCCCACGGCCAACATGTCCGCCCCCAGGGTCATCGCCAGTAGACCCTCTACCGGGAAGCCCAGTTTGCCGGCACCGATCCAGACCACCTGCTCATGCATTCCCCGTTGGGCGAATGACCGGTAGACCTCGGCCATGGCCACCCGGTACGGCAGCGACACGTGGTCCGAGAACGCTAGAGGGGCTGCGCCGGTTCCCCCTTCTCCCCCGTCGATCGAAATGAAGTCCGGGCCTCGCCCGCTGCGTTTCATCTCGTCTGCCAGCTCGGTCCAGAACCGACGGTCGCCCACAGCCGACTTGATTCCGACGGGCACCCCAGTGGCATCTGCCAGCGTCTCGATGAAGTCGATCATTGACCCCACGTCACCAAAGGCCGAGTGATACGCCGGGCTGGCTACCGTCACTCCCACCTCCACCCCGCGGGCCTCGGCAATTTCCGGCGTCACTTTGGAGGCGGGTAGACGACCGCCCAACCCCGGTTTTGCTCCCTGGCTGAGCTTGACTTCAATAGCTTTCACCGCGGGGGTTCTCTCCACCAGGGCAATCGCCTTTTCCAGGTCAAAGCCGCCGTCAGGTCGGCGGGCCCCGAAGTAGCCGGTTCCCAACTGGAAGATCAGATCTCCACCGTGAAGGTGATGTTTGCTAACCCCGCCTTCGCCGGTGTTGTGCAGACACCCTGCGATAGCGGCCCCTTTGTTAAGTGCTTCGATTGCAGGGCCGGAGAGGGATCCGAAGCTCATGGCCGAAATATTTACAGCCGACGTGGGCCGAAACGCCTTGTCTCGGCCCCTCCACTCCCCCAATACTTTCCCGCACGGCACAAACGTGTCGTCGTGACTATCGTCTGTCTCGCCGTTTGCCGTTGGCCGGTAGGGAAAGGCCGATTGGCGGATGATTGGATACTGCGGGCGGTCCATCTTGTTGTCAGTACCGAACCCGAAGTACTGGTTTTCTTTCTTCGCCGTCGAATACACCCAGCGGCGCTGGTCTCGGGAGAACGGACGTTCCTCGTCGTTGTCGGTGACGATGTACTGCCGTAGCTCTGGCCCGAGCTTTTCCAATCCGTAGCGGAGCCGCCCGATGAGAGGAAAATTGCGTCGGATGGCGTGACGGACCTGGATCAGATCCTGAATGGCCAAGACAATAAGGACGAGCGCGAGGACCGCCACGATCACGATGAATGTGGTCATGTCAGAAACGATAGCGACCGTGCGAACTCGTACGAGCGACGGTGTCTTTCGTTTGCGTGCCTAGGCGTCTAGGTAGCGTGTCACCGCTACACCAGCACCGATCGCACCGATGACCGCACCGATTAAGAGCAGTATGAAGCCGATGCTCAACACCTGAAGGTTCGGCACCGCAAAGTCCCTGAACACGTAACTGTCCAGCTCCATGAAGAAGCGATCGGTCAGGCGGTTCACAGCAAACACGGTGAAGATCGACAGGAAGGCTCCCATCAAACCTTGTAGCAGACCTTCAAGCATGAACGGGATACGAATAAACCACTTGGTGGCACCCACAAGGCGCATCACTTCGATCTCGCGTCTACGGGCGAAGACCGCGGTTCTAATCGAGTTGTACATCAACAGCGCCGCCGCTCCGGCGGCAAAAATGGCCGCCACCAACATCACGGTCGACGAACCCTGAGAGAACGTACTAATAGCTCGAATGTTGTCGCTGGCGAACTCGACGTCGCTCACCCCGGCGATCGTCTCGATCTCGGTTCCCAACTCGCGTATTAGTTCGACACTGGCGTCACTCGGTTTGACTTGGAACGAGGTCGGCAGGCTGTCCGGCTCGACCAACTGAAGCAGCTCAGGCTCCTCGGCGAAGAAGTTCTGGAACTCCTCGTAGGTCGCCTCGCGGTCGATGTAGTCCGACGAGTCCACAAAGGGAGTGGAATCAAGGAAGTTCTGGACCGCTTGTATCTGCTCGTTCTGAATGTCGATATCCAGCCACACCACGAACTCGACTTCGTTCTGAAACGAAGTGTTAATTCGATCCACCCCGCGCTGCACCAGCAACGCCACCCCCATCAGCGAAAGCGAGACGGCGACGGTCAAGATGGTGGCAAGACTGAGCGATGGGTTGCGGACAAGGTTCTGTCCGGTTTCTTTGAATAGGTAATCTATGCGAATTGCCATGATGATCTCGATCGCCGGTAGCGGCCGCCTCCGATGTCGTTACTCGTAGACGCCGCGGGCCTGGTCACGGACGATGGATCCGTGAGAAAGCTCAATAACCCGCTTGCGCATCGTGTCAACGATGCCGCGGTCATGGCTGGCCATTACGACGGTTGTTCCGGTCTTGTTGATACGGTCCAGCAACCTCATGATTCCGATTGAGGTCTGGGGGTCCAAGTTTCCTGTTGGCTCATCAGCCAACAGGATCAGCGGACGGTTGACGAAGGCACGGGCGATGGAGACTCGCTGCTGTTCTCCACCCGAGAGCTGATCCGGGTACTTGACCATCTTGTCGCCAAGCCCCACCAGTTCACAAATGGCGGGCACCTGCGTCTTGATGACACCTCTTGGCCGCCCGATGACTTCGAGGGCGAACGCCACGTTTTCGGCCACTGTCTTTGTCGGCAG
>CALJMD010000397.1 GCA_937981915.1 uncultured Acidimicrobiales bacterium | reverse complement strand
TGGACCCGGCGACCACCCGGGTTCTCGACCTTGCCGGTGTCGACGGGCTGGCGTCCGGAGTTCGTTTGCCGCTTCTCGCAGGAGCGTACGAACTGGTGCAAGACCTGCTCAACCGTGGAGCGGGCCGGGTCTGCATGATTGACTATGGTGACCGCTCTACGGTGTCTTTAGTCGAGCGCGGGGGATGGCTGCGGGCCTATCGCTCGCACCAGCGGGTCGACGACTTCTATGACGAAGCAGCCCCCTGTGACATCACCACCGACGTTGCCATCGACCAGCTTCCGGGTGGAGCTGGTGTCGACACGCAAGCTGACTTTGTGCGTCGTCACGGCATCGACGCTCTGGTAGATGAAGGTCGAGAATACTGGCGGGCCCACGCATCAAGGCCGGACGTGCAGGCGTTAAAAATGCGGAGTCGTATCTCCGAGAGCGAAGCGCTGACCGACCCGACGGGTCTAGGGTCGTGGCTTGTCGCCGTCTGGGCGTCATAGCCAAACCGACCTTTAACACCATTGAGGGTGTTGCTTCGACTAGCATTGGTCCTCCATGGTCGCCGCCAGTAGAACGCCGCTTAGTCGAACCCTGATTGCCGACGCCGCGCTTTCCTTGGTGGAAGAGCAAGGGTTTGACTTCCTGACAATGCGTCGACTCGGGGAGAACTTGCACGTCGACGCCATGTCGCTGTACTACCACTTTGACAACAAAGACGACCTGTTGGATGCCATGTTGGACCGGCTGTACGACAGCGTAGTTATCTCCGATTTAGTTGATGACTCCGACGAGGCGTTTGCTTCCTGGCTTCGAGCGATCCGCCGCATGTTTGAACACCCGGCTGCGCTTGAGCTATACAGCAAGCGCGTCGCCACCTCACCGGCAGGGCCACGCGGCGTGTTGTGGAGCGGGACGCGGCTGCTAGAGCGCGGCTTGAAGCCTGATGAGGCGGCTATGGCGTATCGGCTGATCACTTCGTTTGTCACCGGCTTCGCCGCGTCCAGTCAGTACGTTTCCGAGATTGCGGAGGCGGCCAAGGCCTCATCGGAGGCCGACGCACCTGACGTCCAGGAGTACCTGCGGCAGTTGCAACACGCCAACGAAGAAGCGACGTTTGAAGCCGGTCTTCGTATGTTGGCCTCGGCCCTTGTCGCCAACCCGGCGTTGTCTGCCCTCCTCTAGCGACGCAGCAGTAGTCGATCGCTTGAGATCGCGCGACGATCACCGGGCGAGCATGGCAACATCGTCGATCGACCAACTACTATCGACCGGGTAGGCGAGACACGTCTTGGCCTGCCGGGCGCTTAGTAGGTCCGGTTCGAAGGGGAAAAGAGCAGGCCGGCCGCTCAGGCGCCTGGTCATGGTAAAGGAGTAGCGATGTCGGAAACGATCGGAGTATTCGAGGTTGAGAACCGGGTGTTCCCGCCTCCCGAGCATTTCGTCGGGCAGGCCAACGCCGATGATCGGTCCATGTACACCGAGGCTGAAGCCGACTACGAAGCCTTCTGGGCCCGCCAGGCCCGAGAGCTGATTACCTGGGACAAAGATTTCGATACCACACTCGAATGGGACCTTCCGTTCGCCAAGTGGTTTGTGGGTGGTGAGCTCAATATCACCGCCAACTGCCTCGATCGCCACGTTGAAGCCGGCAACGGCGACAAGATCGCCTACCTATGGGAGGGCGAACCCGGCGACACAAAGACCCTGACGTACGCCGAGCTACTGACCGAAGTCAAGAAGTTCGCCAACGTCTTGAAGGGCCTGGGTTTGGAGAAAGGCGATCGAGTCGCCATCTACATGCCAATGATCCTTGAGCTGCCCATCGCCATGCTGGGTTGCGCCCGTATTGGAGTGGCCCATTCGGTGATCTTCGGCGGGTTCTCCGCCGACGCCATCGTCGACCGCTGCGATGACGCACAGGCCAAGCTCATCATCACCGCAGACGGCGGCTACCGCAAAGGGTCGGCCAGCGCCCTCAAGCCGACCGTAGACGCCGCCCTGGCCTCCGGTGCTCCATCGGTAGAGAACGTGATCGTGGCCAACCGCTGCGATCTCAACCCGGACATGGTCGAAGGCCGGGACATCTGGTGGCACGAAGCAATGGCCGCCGCCTCCGACGACTGCCCCGCTGAACCGATGGATGCCGAGCAGCTGCTGTACATCCTCTACACCTCGGGAACGACAGCCAAACCCAAGGGGATCATGCACACTGTCGGTGGCTACCTCACCCAGGTTGCGTTCACCCACAAGTACGTCTTCGACATCAAACCTGAAACCGACATCTACTGGTGCGCGGCTGACATCGGGTGGGTAACCGGTCACAGCTACATCGTTTACGGCCCTCTAGCCAACGGTGTTACGTCAGTCATGTACGAGGGCACGCCTGACACCCCCGACAAGGATCGGCTGTGGGACATCATCGAGCGATACAAGGTGACGCAGCTCTATACAGCTCCCACCGCCATTCGTATGTTCATGAAGTGGGGGGTGCAGGAGCCACAAAAGCACGACCTGTCAACCTTGCGGGTTTTGGGAACCGTTGGTGAACCGATTAACCCCGAAGCCTGGATGTGGTACCACGAGCACATCGGCGGCGAGAACACGCCGATCGTTGACACTTGGTGGCAGACCGAAACCGGGGGGAACATGATCACCCCGCTGCCGGGCGTTACCGCAACCAAACCCGGCTCAGCCTGTCACCCGATCCCCGGTGTCTTCGCCGAGCTGGTCGATGACGACGGGAACACGGTGACCAACGGAGGCGGCTACCTGACGATCACCAAGCCGTGGCCGTCCATGTTGCGTGGCATCTGGGGCGACCCACAGCGCTACAAGGACACCTACTGGTCACGTTTCGAGGGGCGGTACTTCGCTGGCGACGGTGCCAAGCTTGATGACGACGGCTACCTCTGGCTGCTTGGCCGAGTGGACGACGTGATGAACATTTCCGGCCACCGCATTTCCACCGCCGAGGTTGAGTCGGCCCTGGTCGATCACCCGACCGTTGCCGAGGCGGCCGTTGTTGGATCCAACGACGATGTCACCGGCCAGGCCATCATCGGCTACGTCATCCTTCGGGGCGGCAACGAGGCCTCCGTCGAGCTCGGAAACGAAATCCGTGAGCACGTTGGCACCAAGTTGGGCAAGATCGCACGACCGAAGACCGTGATTATCGTGCCCGATCTTCCCAAGACCCGTTCCGGCAAGATCATGCGGCGCCTGCTGCGAGATGTTGCCGACGGCCGCGAGTTGGGCGACACCACCACGCTGGCTGACCCGAGCGTGGTCAATGAAATCGCCACCCGAGCAGCCGAAGGTGGCGACGAGGACTGACCGGGTGGCTGATTACGCAGACTGCCGCCGGGTGTTTTTGCCCGGTGGCGGTCGATCTGGATGAGGCAACAGGCTCATTTCAGTTACGTCAACTTTCAACCACCCTGAAAATTGTTGGCGGGGATGGAACGATAATCTGCTCCCATGCCTTTAACCCAATGTGAGCGCTCTGCTGACATTCGAACCCTCTGGCTGGCCGCTGCGGGCCGCGCCGACGCTTGGTGAGGCATCGTTGACGTCCCAGATTCCAATTGTCAGCGCGAAAGCAGGCGCCGCCTTCGAGGAGTTCTGCTCGGAAAGTTACGGCCCGGTCGCCCACGCATTGGGTTGGGCGCTTGGCTCGAAAGACCTGGGTTCGGAGGCGGCTGATGAAGCGTTCGCTCGGGCCTTCGAACGATGGCCGAAGGTGCAGGGAATGAAAAACCCTGCAGGTTGGGTCTACCGGGTTGGCTTGAACTGGGGTCGTCGCAAATTGTGGCGGCGGGGCCGAGAAATCGAACTTCTCTCCTCTCGACGGCCACCAACCGACTACGAAGACAGTTTCTCCGATCCGGATTTGGCTGCAGCCGTCGGCGAACTGCCCATGAAACTCCGGGCCGTGGTCGTCGCCCGCATGATTCTCGACTACTCCGAAGCCGATACGGCAGCGGCACTGGAAATCTCGCCCGGCACCGTCAAGAGCCGCCTGCACCGTGGCTTGGCCAATCTCCGAGAAAAGTTGGGCGACGAGTACGCCCCCCGGTACGCCGGAGGTGAAGTGTGAACGACCTTGAGCAGCGCTTCCAGCGGGCCGCCACTATTGAGGGCTACCAAAGCCCGAACCTTGATGCCATCGCCACCCGAGGGCACAAGCGAGTCCACAACAAAAGGATCGCTTCAGGACTGGCGTCCATTGCGGTTTTGGCCGTCGGAGCTGTTGGACTCGTGCGAACAGTCGACCGTTCGACCGCAGTGGTCGAGGCCGCCGACGGGTCGCTAGCCGTCGAGCTTGGCGAAGACGACGGCGGTCTCGTGTCACTCGGCGACGAAGACGAAGCGGCCACCGAGGAGGGTGGAGACACCGAGGTCGCTATCGGAGAAGCCCCAGACGGCAGCCAAGGCGAAGCGGCGGCGGGCACCGACGAGACCGACGGCAGTGGAGACGCCACGTCTGGCACTTCCCCGACAACCCAAGCGGCCGCAGAACAAACTCAGCCGATCGTTGATGCACTGGAGGCCACGTTTGAACTTTGCTTCGGCTACGACAACGCCTCGGGGGCAGGCACCCTCGAAGTATGGCTGGACGGCGAAAACCATGTAGCGGTCGACGAGCGCCGGGTTCGGGGAGGCGCCGGCGATTTGGCATTCGTATTTCGGTTCCGGGGCGACGGACCGGCCGACGGCCTGCAAGTGAACGCCACAGGCAGGTTCGAGGCTGAAGGCCAACAGTCAACCGACAATAATCGAGAACGCTCGTTTGTATTCACCGATGATCTCGCCACTGTCGCCAGTCCCGACTACATCTACAACAGCATCGATTGCGGCGCCATGACGTCAATCGGTGAGGCCCCGGCCGGACAGACACTAGACGATGGCTACGGCGGGTCGCTGGTCGTTGACGCTGCCGCGGGCCTCGTTCACCAGCGGGCCGACGGTTCGCTGGTTCCGATCGACTTCCCTTCGGTTGACGCCGTCATCCAACGGTGGCCGACCGACGTAGCCGCCATTGATGGCACGTACTATCTGTTTATCGATCAGTTCATCAACGTGCCTCCGGTCCAAGGTGAAGACGTTCACTTCGAAGTGTCGATTCTGGCCCTCAACTTGGAGTCCGACGAGCTAGTTGAAGTTGAGCGACGAGTAATCACCAACAGTGACGGGCGTGAGTGGTTCTACAACGGACACATCACCACCAATGGCACCCAGATTCTCGTCATGCGCGAACTGTGGCAGAGCGCATGTCTGTACGCCGAGGCCGTGACGTTGACAGGCGCACCGACCCAGGCTCCCGAACTCGCTGGCCTGGATCTTCCAGCGGACGTCGACGCCCTCACCGACGAAGTTCGAGTCAAGCTACGGTCCACCGCTGGCATCGCTGAACTCGGTTGTATCACATTGGATGACATCGATGATGGCGGTATCGAAGCGCTCGGCCGTCAAGCCGACTCAGCCGCCTTCTCCGATTTCGCCGCTGATTTCCTGATGCTATACGGCTGACGTAATAGGTTAGGGACATGAAAAACGGAGTGAAAACGGCGGCACTGTTAGCCGCGCTGGCTGGACTGCTACTTCTGTTCGGCTCATTCTTCGGTCAGAGCGGCTTGACGATCGCCTTCGTTATCTCGCTGGTGATGATCGGAGGGTCGTTCTTCTTCAGCGACAAGATCGCCATACGCTCGGCCCGGGCGGTGCCGGTAGAGCGGTCTCAGCTACCCGAATACTTCGAGATCATGGAGGAACTGACAACCCGGGCCGCCATGCCGATGCCTGCGTTGTACGTCAGTCCGGAGCCACAGCCCAACGCGTTCGCCACCGGCCGCAACCCGTCCAACGCTGCGGTGTGCGTCACCGAGGGCCTGTTGCGAACGCTGTCGTGGGACGAAATCCGCGGTGTGCTGGCACACGAACTGGCCCACATTCGCAACCGCGACATTCTCATAGGATCTGTTGCGGCCATGATTGCCACCACGCTCAGCTACGCCGCCAACATGGCGATGTGGGGGGCTAGAGGTCGGGGGTCCAATCGCGACAACGGCAACCCGATAGTCATGATTGGCTTCGCCATTTTGGCACCGATGGCGGCGTCGCTCATCCAAATGGCCATCAGCCGCAGCCGCGAATTCGAAGCGGATCGCCAAGCGGCCAGACTACTCAACGACGGTGAACCGCTAGCCCGCGCCCTGGAGAAGTTGCACGGCTACTCGCTGGAAATCGAGTCGAGCGTTCCGCCCCCTCAAGCCAGCCACTACATTATCAACCCGTTGGCCAACCGACGAGTGAACCTGTCCAACCTGTTCGCCACCCACCCGCAACCCGAGGCCCGGGTGGCCGCACTGCGGGCTGAAGAGTGGCGCAACTAGACGGGCCGGCGATCAGTCCCGAAAGTTCTCGAACTGAAGAGGCAGATCGAGGTCCGCCTCCTTCAATGCGGCGATGACGTCTTGAAGAGCGTCTCGCTTCTTACCGGACACCCGAACCTGCTCGCCTTGAGTCTGTGACTGAACGCCCTTCAGCTTCAAGTCTTTGATGTGAGTGTTGATCTTCTTCGCCATCTCCGAAGAGATGCCGGCCTTCAAAGCGATCGTTACCCGGGCTCGGCCGCCGGCTGCATCCTCGACGTCCCCGAAGTCGACCGACTTGAGGGAGATCTTGCGCTTGATCAGCTTCTCCTCAAGCACTTGACGGAACGCCATCATGCGATCCTGACTGGCGGACTCCATGCGGATGACCATGTCGGAGTCGTTCAACTCGATGGTGGAGTTCGTGTCCTTGAAGTCGTACCGGTTGGTCACTTCGCGATCGGTCTGATCGACAGCGTTGCGGACTTCCTGCATGTTGATTTCTGAAACAACGTCGAAACTCGGCATGGCTACAACCTAGACGCGAATGTTCCGAAATCGACCACGAACAGTGGGTTGGCCGGGTAACCTGATTCTTCCTGGGTCGGTGCCCGAGTGGCCAAAGGGATCGGACTGTAACTCCGCTGGCTTACGCCTACGTAGGTTCAAATCCTACCCGGCCCACGTTTGACGCCGTAGGCGTCAAATCGAGTTTCGACCTGAGGTCGAAACGTCGCAGGCAACTCCCCTTTGGGGAGTTGCTTTCAGTTTTGGCGACGCCAGAACTGCGTTTGACCTGAGGCGTCACGGCGACTCCCCTTTGGGGAGTTGCCGACCTGAGGCGGGATACACCAGCGTCATGCTGCAACTTTCCTTTGGGACTAGGGTGGTTGTATCGGTATCTGAGGGACACGGAGGTCGGCGCCCATGAACCTTCTCTTACGCTTCTTGATCAATGCGGTCGGGCTGTGGTTAGCGGCTCGATTCATTGACGGCATCACACTCAGCGACGAGATCACGTCAATACTGTTCGTAGCTCTCGTTTTCGGTCTGGTGAACGCCATCGTTCGACCGATAGCGCTCTTCCTGTCGTTGCCCGCCCTGTTGCTGTCGCTTGGCCTGTTCATCCTGGTCGTCAACGCAGCCATGCTCGGTGTGACCGCGTGGCTAACCGATTCGCTCGCCGTCGACGGGTTCGTTCCGGCGTTCCTCGGAGCGGTAATCATCAGTGCAATCAGTTGGGTCGGCTCCAATTTGCTCACTGACGACAAGAAGAAGTTGACCGACGCCGCCTGAGATCGGGAGCCTCGGACTATAGCCAGCCCATCGATCGCCTCTTGACCCCCGACGGCGCGAGCTGGCACGATAGTCGCCATGTCAAAAATCTCTGTCGACGGGGGCAACGCAGCCCCTTGGTTGGCTGACGACTTCTGGGCCGGAACACGGGCCCCACTCCCCGCCAGCACTGGCTTGAATCCGGCCTGCTACACCAGCGACTCGTACCGTCACGACGAGCAGCAGCGATTGTTCGAACGAGCATGGGTGTGTGTTGGAATAGCCGCCGACGTAGCCAGGCCGGGGCGGATGATTGTCCGCCAACTGGGATCCAAGTCGATTGTCATAACCAGAGACAACGACGGTCAACTCCAAGGCTTCCTCAACGCCTGTCGCCATCGCAGCACCGAACTAGCCGACAAAGACTGCGAAATCCAAGGCACGATCCGCTGCCCCTATCACCGCTGGGGGTACAACCTCCAAGGCGCCCTCATTGCCACCCCGCAATTCGAGACGGTCCCACGAGACGGCTTCGACAAAGCAGACTACGGCCTGCTCCCCGTCCGAGTCGACACCTGGGGCGTACTGCTTTTTGCCTGCCTCGACCCGGAAACACCGCCACTGCTCGACTGGCTGGGCGACCTCCCCGAACGCATGGCCGGATACAACCTCGACACGTGGTGCAAGCGGGAGGAGCAGACGCTCGACATCAACGCCAACTGGAAGCTGATCAGCGAGAACTTCCAGGAGTACTACCACCTGAAATGGGTGCACCCCGAGCTCTCCAAAGTGTCACGGGTGGCCGACCACTACCGCTATCAGGGCGCTGGAATGTACTGCGGACAGACCACCACCCCGGTCTCAGGTGACGAACGAGACGACTGGCTTCGGCTTCCGCCAATGTCAGGGCTCGATGAGTCCGATGAATGCAGCGGCCGGTTTGTTGCCATCTTCCCCAACGTGTTGCTGTCGGTGCTGCCCAACCACGTGTTCGTGATGCGACTTGATCCAACCGCGCCCGGCGTCACCACCGAAACCTGCACCTTTCTTTTGCCACCGGAAACCATCGACGTTGACGAGGCGGCGTTCGCCCCGACCCGAAAGTTCTGGCTTGAAGTCAACGCCGAGGACATCGACATTGTCGAGCGAGGCCAGCGTGGTCTAACCGCAGCGGCGCCACCACCGGGACCTCTCTCGCCAAGGTTCGAAGAGCCGCTGCATCGCTTCCACAACATGGCAGCCGACTTACTCACCGTGGAGTCGACCGCTGACCTGGTGGTTCCAAGAGGCGACGGCCCCGGCGACCACGACCGATTTGGTACCGAGCCCAACCCAACGCCTCCCACTGTTGAATGCCGGTAGTCACCGGTGATTGCGCGTAGCCACCAGTAATTGCCAGTAGCCACCGGTTGATCGCTGTTAGATCACCGGCAGACCGAGGCTAAGATCGCTCCCATGTCGACCAGCCACGTTCCCGCTGTCACCGGAGTAACCCCGGAAACGGTCAACGCTTTTGTCCAAGAGCAGTGGCCGGCCCGGCCGACGCGGTCGCGATGTGTTGAAGTGTCAGGGCGCCATGCGCTAGCCGTCATCGACGTTGACGACACCGAAATCCGACCCGGTGGGTTCATTTCCGGCCCGACGCAGTTCGCGGCGGCCGACCTGGCGTTGTGGTACGCCTGTTTCGGAGCAATCGGTTTGGAAGCAATGGCGTTGACCAGCGAACTGTCTATCCGATTCGTTCGTCCGGCAACCGGGCGAATCTTGCAGGCCAGGGCCGATCTGCACAGCATCGGTACCCGGACCCTCGTCGGCTCCGTCACCATCTGGACCGACGACGTCGAACGACCGACTTCCATTGCTCAGGGCACCTACGTCGCCCCTAAGGGCTAGCCGGGCTGGCTAGTAACGGCTGGCGAACCGCAGCTGATCGTTGCGGATCTCCCGAAACACTTCCGGAACCTGCTCTTGATACAGGTTCCACGGGTATTCGGTCGGGCGATCGTCGATCCGCTCGAAAACCTCGGTGAGTAGCGACGCCGTCTCTGGGCTGTCGGCGCTCAGGGCCAAGGCGTAGGTGTTCAGAACCGGGAGCTCCTCGGTTCTGGCCGTAGACCCGGTGGCCCGCAGGAAAGACGACAATGCCGGAATGAGATCAACGACCACTTCGTCGTTGTTCAAGTACTCGGCGAGAGCGGCGCCACCGCCTTGGGCCAGCCCGCATTCGATGTGGGCGATGGGAAGCGCCGCTCGAGCCGGTGCATCCGGTGGGGCCTGATCTTCCACCCAGCGGGCAAAGTCCATACTGGCCTCCAACGACCCGCCCCACTTGTCGGTCAAGCACTCCAAGTACTCGCGGCAGGCGTCCGGCCGGAACGGGACCCGGGAATGAGCGTTGTCGAAACGCTGACGCAGCTCCTCCAAATCGACGGCCAACCCTCGGCCCGTCTGAAGAAGAAACACCCACGGGTCGGGGTAGGTGACGTTCGAACCAATAATGGCGAACAGCTGGTTCTCGGCGTCCTGCAGGGCTTTCTCGAACACGGCAATCGTGCCGTCGACGTCGGAGCGGGGCGGCGGCTCCGATGAAGCAGCCACCGCTTGTTCAAATCGGCGACGCCGCGAGTAGGCGTCGCGAATGTTGGCCGCTGCGAGCAGAGTGCGAGCCCGCGGGGAGTTGCTGTAGTCGACCCACCGTTCAAATGTGATGGTTTCCACGCCAACGGTTTCGCCGGTGACGGCCGACGCGAACATCCACGAGACGGGGGAGGTGTCCAAGTACTTTTCGAGCGACCGCCAGTCCCCTTCAACAAGGTTGCGGTACGCCCGGCGCATACGCTCGTCGCCCATAAACGGGTCGAAATAGTCGAGGCGGCGCCCTGAAGTTGGTCCAGGCTGGCTCACGTTTGGAACGGCCCTTTCATGAACTGATCTACTCGGAGCATGGCTGACCGCCCGAACACGCCACACCACCGTCCCCACAGCTTATAGCACCCACCGGACGATGGCGGCCTCCAGCAGCCGGGCGGATGTCCCCTGTTGAGGGTTGCCGCCTAGCCTGGAAGGTGATGATGGCAATGCATATGATCTGGCCCCGTGACCCGAACTCGGTTAAAGGGGCGAAGATCGAACGTGAGTCGGCCCGCCGAGTGTGGCGGTTCGCCAGTCCCTACCGCCAGCAGATCATTGGATTCCTGGTCGCCGTTGTGTTCGGCTCGGTGTTCGGTCTGGTTCCGGCGATCCTGTTCGGCTCGATCATTGACCGGGCTATCCCTAATCAAGACCGCCAACTGCTAGGCGTGTACGCCGCTGCCATTGTGCTGGCGGCACTCTTCCAGGG
>CALJMD010000396.1 GCA_937981915.1 uncultured Acidimicrobiales bacterium | reverse complement strand
AGCGTAGGCCGAGGTGAGGCCCTTGGCCGAGTTGATGATGTCCGGCACGATACCGAAGTGGTCTTCAGAGGCAAAGAAGTGCCCGAGTCGACCGAAGGCGGTGACAACTTCGTCGGCCACAAACAGAATCTCGTAGTCACGACACAGCTGTCGAATGCCCGTCAGGTAGCCGGGAGGGGGAACGAGCACGCCACCGGCACCCATGATCGGTTCAGCGAAGAAGGCAGCCACGTTCTCGGCGCCGATCGACTCCACCTTGTTCTTGAACTCGTCCAGCAGGTGGGTGCAATACTCCTCGGGGGTCATCTCGCCCCGATCTCGGTACATGTCCGGCCCGGACACATGATGGATCAATGGCTCGCCGACAACATCAAAACCTTGATGGTCGTAGGCCACCCCGGTGAGCGACATCGCCAGGTAGGTCGAGCCGTGATAGGCGTTTTCCCGGCTGATGATGATCTTCTTGTTCGGCTTGCCCAACTGGTTGAAGTAGAAGTGGATGATCCGGACCGCGGTGTCGTTGGCCACCGAGCCTCCGGTGCCGTAGAAGACGTGGTTCAGAGGCTCGGGCGCCAGTTCGGCCAGCTTGGCCGACAACGCGGCCGCCGGGATTGACGTGTGATGACCGAACGACGAGTAGTAGGTCATCTTCGTGGCCTGTTCGGCCATGGCCTGACCGATTTCGGCCCGTCCGTAGCCGACGTTCACACACCAAAGACCGCCGATGCCGTCCATGTAGCGGTTGCCGTCGGAGTCGTAGATGTACACGCCTTCGGACTCGGCGACCACCATCGAACCTTTGTCTTCGAACTGGGTGAAATCGGTCCAGGGGTGAACGAAGTGGTCAATGTCCTTGCGCCAGATGTCCTTGGTGTCGTAGCCGTCGAATCGGTCGGACGGTTTGGGTGCATCGATAGACATAGCAACTCTCTGTAACTCTCTGTAACTCTCGGTGACTCGCTCTAACGCTGTCAGACTTCTGTGGTGGAGGGTACGCCGTCGTTGAACAGTGGGCACAACCAGCCCAGCGGTTCTCGACGTGGCGAGAACGTTCAAGGCGGCTTGATGAAGAATATTCACCAACCCTCCGAACTATCAAAATATTTGATATCTTCGGGGTCGGATAAACAAGGTACAACCAACTCCACTAACGGCGGGGTCGGAGTGAGCGACGATAGACCCGGAAGGACAACCGTGGCCACCACACTCAACCGTATACCCGCCGCCAGGCTGGACCGTCAAGCAACACCGTCCGACAGGCCCGCTGGACACCTACCAGCATTGGAGCCCGAGGCAGGTGCTCCGCCCGCTGAGTCGCCAGCGCTCGAAGCCATCCGCTCGCTCTACTACCATCCCGGGCCCTACGTCTCGATCAACGTGACGGTGCACCCCGGTCACGGGCCCGCGGCCGAGTCGACCTCCCGGCGATGGGCGGCCATCGACCTCGAGTTGCAGCGCCGCCGAACGTCACCGTTGGTCATTGAGGAAATCGCCACTCGAGTTTTGGCCAAACCTCCGGCGTGGGCCGCCTCCCTCTCGGTCATTGCGGCGTCTGACGGCACCGTCGTCGCCGGGCATGGCCCGGAACCGTTCTTCGCCGACATGGTCGTTGTCGACGCCCTGCCCTACGTCGTTCCACTGCTCGCCTGGTCCCAACGTCGCGGGCCTCATCTCATCATGAGCGACACGATGAGCGACCGGCTTAACACCCCGTCGTCGGGTGACGCCACCATTAGCACTGATGACGATCACTTCATCGACTCCCTGGAGCGACGAAGAAACGCCCGATCAGCCACCAGGCTCGTTCTGTTGGGTCAGCCTGCAGCGACCCGGCCCGTCGCCGACATGATTGCGGCCGAGACCGGCCGTCGCTTTCAGGTTGTGACCGAAACTCGACTGCTTGACGCCGACCAGATCACGTCCAGCCGCACGAAGGTTGTGACCGGACCCGACAGCGAAACCGTGCATCAGTCAGTTGCCCACCTACCCGGCGTGGACGGCGACGCGACAGCGGTGACCACCGTCCTCGACCGACT
Source organism: uncultured Acidimicrobiales bacterium (assembly GCA_937981915.1). Taxonomy (GTDB): domain Bacteria; phylum Actinomycetota; class Acidimicrobiia; order Acidimicrobiales; family SZUA-35; genus JAHELU01. The sequence goes on along the minus strand of CALJMD010000396.1, from coordinate 3,408 downwards.
CAAACAACGTGACGTCGACGTTCTTGTTGTGCCCCGTGATGACACCCTGGACCAGCGCCGCGTCTGGGTCGGCCCGCTCTCAGGCGAGCTGTCGCTTACCCGGCGGCGAGGCTATGACCATCAGGCTCGACTTGTCGACGCCGCCATTCGGGCGGCCCTGGTCAGCGGGGTGTCGGTGGTTGTGCAGAGAGGCCACGATGACGAGCCCCGCTTTGCCGCCTAGGGCCAATGGTCAGATGACGGCCGTCTCCACGAAGGCCTGAGCGTCGACAACTCGCTTGTAACCGAGCTGGGAGAGGTCGAGCGTTTCGTATCGACCAAACACAAGTTGCTCAGCCACGCCACGGCCAACGGCCGGTGATTGTTGTAATCCGTGGCCGGAGAATCCGTTGGCGAACAGAAAGTTTCCAACCTCGTGGTGTGGACCGACGATCACGTTGTGGTCCAACCGGTTGTAGGCATAGTGCCCGGCCCAGCGAGTGACCACCTTGATGCGTTCGAACGCCGGAATACGGTGGGCCAAAGCGGGCCAGACCTTCTCTTCGAAGATGTCGTCGTCCATCGAAAAGTCGTCCGGGTCGACGGCGGGGTCGGGGTCAGGGCTGCAGCCGGTCATGTACGACGTCCCCTCCGGTCGCACGTGCACGCCGGACGGATCGATCGTCAACGGCAGACGTTTACCTTCCAGCGGCTCGGCGACGTCGACCATGAACGTGAATCGTTTTCTCGGTTCGACGGGCAGCTCAAACCCGGCCATGGCGGCAACAGTTGAGGCTCGTGGACCTGCTGCATTCACTACCGCCCCGCATGGCAGGGTGCGACCCGAAGCAAGGGTGACCGACTCGATTCGATCACCGGAACGCTCGATTGAGACCACCTCGCCTTTGGTGTACTCGACGCCTGCCTCGCGAGCCTTGCGGCGCCAGGTGTCGAACATGGTTCCGGAGTCGAAGTAGCCCTCGTCAATTTTGTTGTGGCTGCCACAAACGAGGTCGTCCACGTTGTAGTAGGGGTACTCGGCCTTAATTTGCTCCGGCGTGTAGATCTGCGTGCCGGCCCCGGCGTCGGCTTGAAGGAGTTGATTCGTTCGCAGCGTGTCGGCGAATTGATCATCAGACGCGAGGTACATGTAGCCGAAGTGGTCGACGGCGATCTCATGCACCTCTGGGTCGTCTGGTCCGACCAGCTCTTTGAACTCACGAACAAACTCGGCGGCGTATTGGCTGATCTTGACATTCAGCGGGTTGGAGAACTGCTGGCGCATGCAGCTGTTGGTGTGAGCGGTCGAGGAGTTGGCGAACGTCATGTCCCGCTCGACGACGAGAATTGATCCATCAAAGTCGTAGTGCTGAGACAGGAACCAGGCGATCGACGAACCGATTATCGCCCCGCCGACGATGACGACGTCATAGTGATCGTTGGACGGCGAATCAGTGACCGGGGCGAGCGGGCGGGCTTCAGGTGACATTCTTTAACTCCAGGTGAACGGGGCAGAGCTTGGACTAGATCGAGCCGACGACGTCGGCCAATGCGGATAGTGCGTCTTCGTTTCGGCGGTAGTACGTCCAGCCCTTGCGTCTGGTTGGGATTACGAGGCCGGCGTCGACCAGGACTTTGAGATGGCGGGACGCGGCGGGTTGACTGACGCCAAGTTTCTCGACGATGAACAGGTTGCAGGCGCCATGTTTCGTGGGATCGCCATGCTGTTGTGGCGGAAAGTTGGCCACTGGATCTTTCAACCAGGCAAGTATTTGAAGTCGTCGCTCGCTGGCCAAGGCTTTGAAGAGCAACTCGGCTGAGCCAAGGTCATCCGTGGTGACCGGCGCTAGTCCGGTTGAAGACGGCCCGGCCGAATGCTGCAACATAGCAAGAATGTTATCTAACTATCTTGCTATGTCAAGAAGATCTGCTCGGCGCTACCCCCCAAGCCTGTCCCTCATTTCGGCCACGGTTTGACCGGCTCCCCATTGATTTTCCTCTAGAGCCCGCATCATGGCAGCCAGATTTCGATCCCGGATACGTTCCAGCTCACGGACCGAGTAGGCCCCCGACTGCTCATCGGATTGCGACTCCAACCGATCGACAAGCTCGTCGGTCAAGTCCGGGACATCCATCAGTTTCGTCCACGGCCAACTCAGGGCCGGGCCAAACTGTCGGATGAAGTGCCCGAAGCCGCCCTCTCCCCCGGCAATCCGGTACGTTTCGAACAAGCCCATTTGCGCCCACCGCAGACCGAACCCGTAGCGAATGGCATCGTCGATCTCCTCAGTAGTGGCGACACCGTCGTTTACCAGCCACAACGATTCCCGCCACACCGCCTCCAGTAGGCGGTCGGCGATGTGGGCGTCGATCTCGACCTTGATATGGAGCGGCTTCATACCAAGTCCGCGATACACCGACATGGCCCGCTCGATCGTCGCCGCCGCCGTGGCTTTGCCACCAACCACCTCTACCAGCGGCAACAGGTAGACGGGGTTGAAGGGATGAGCGACCACCAGGCGTTCCGGGTGTGCCAGATCAGCCGCCATTTCGGTGCAAAGCAAGCCAGAGGTGGACGAGCCGATCAAGGCATCAGCTGACGTCGCGTTGTCGATGGTCGCCAGCGTCGACTGCTTGAGGGTCAATACCTCTGGAACGCTTTCCTGCACCAACTCGACATCTGCCACTGCAGCCTCGATTGAGTCGCAGAACTCGATTGGGGCCAGTCGAGCCGGAAGACCGAGATCCTCCCACGCCGCGACCGCGTTGGCAGCCACCTCGTCGACAATACGCTCCGCTTCCGGTGAGGGGTCGTATGCCTTCACCGATACGCCGTGAAGGCGGAAGCGGGCAGCCCAGGCCGCCCCGATAACACCGCAGCCGACAACGGCAGCGGAAGCTGGTGACTCAGCCGGCTGCGGGCCGGTCGACGACGATCTGTTCTCTGTCATGGCCACATATGGTGCCACGAGTCACCAGCTGCGTCACCCATCGAGGGATGTTTAGTCGCACATTGTCGACGAGTTACTTGTCGAGTTACTCGACAGCGAGCATGCCACCGGCCAGGTTGACGACGTCGGAGAAGCCGGAGGCGGTCAAGAACTCCGCCGCCTGGGTGCTCCGACCACCGCTGCGACACAACAGAACAACCCGGCGAGTCGAGTCCAACTCGCCCACTCTCGTCGGAAGATCACCAAGGGGAATGTTGACGCTGCCCGGTAGCGTTCCGGCGGCCACCTCATCGGGCTCTCGAACGTCGATGAACTGAGCGTCATCGGTGAGCACGGTCTGGAAATCGTTGACGGGATGGTCTCTGTGCATCCCACCAACGATAATGACCGAATACCGCACCCGGGCCGTTGCCCGGCCAGGAGGACCCGTTGACGATCAACCAAGCAACTACCCAAGCCTCACCGACACCTACACCTT
>CALJMD010000395.1 GCA_937981915.1 uncultured Acidimicrobiales bacterium | reverse complement strand
TGACAACGAAATCGACTGCCCACCCACCGTTGAGGTGGACGGACGGGAGTTCCGCAACTCCAACTTTCAAGGGTTTGGTCGAGTGTCGTTCCGCGATGCATTCGCCTATTCATGCAACACGTCGTTTATCCAGATCGGCCTCGGCATCGATCGGAACCAGCTACCTTCCACGGCCCGCCGATTTGGAGTCAGCGCTGAATACGGACTTGGAACCTCCGCATTCTCCGGCAGTGTGCCCACTCCCGGCAACTCGGTTGATCAGGCGGCAACCGCATTCGGGCAGGGCCAGGTGCTGGCCAGCCCACTGAGCATGGCGGTAATGTCGGCCACGGCGGCCAGCGGGGTGTACTTCACCCCTCAACTCGTTCTCGACGGCGACATCGTCGAGCCTCAAGCCATTGACCGCCTCGACGAACAAGCGGCAAACCAGCTCCGAGACCTGATGGGTGCCGTGGTCGACTACGGCACCGGTGGAGCGGCCCGCGGTGTGCCGGGCGAGCGGGTACTGGCCAAAACAGGCACCGCCCAGTTCGGAACCGGCGACCCTCCGGCAACCCACGCTTGGTTCACCGGGTTTCAAGGTGACGTCGCCTTTGCGGTCTTGGTCGAAGGCGGAGGAGCCGGTGGCTCCGTCGCCGGCCCGATCGCCGCTGAGTTCCTTCGCCAGATCGCCCAGCAGTAGCTGAAACTTCGCCGGAAAAGAGGGATCGTGAGGCCTGACGATCTAGGTTGAGCCGATGCGTGCTGTTGTATTGACCGAATACGGTGACCCGAGCGTCCTGACCTTGACCGATATCCCGGAACCCGGCCACGGACCTGAAGACGTCGTTGTCAACATCAAGACCACGGCCCTCAATCGGGCTGACCTGCTCCAGCGGCGGGGTCTCTACCCCGGTCCTCCCGCCGACCACGAGGTGCCCGGCATGGAGTTCTCGGGTACGGTCGCCGCTGTCGGTTCGGCGGTAGCCGATTGGCAGGTTGGCGATGAGGTCATGGGGATCGTAAGCGGGGGAGCGTACGCCGAACGCCTGGCGGTCAACCAGCGTCAACTGATGGCCGTTCCGTCTTCGGTCAGTCTTGCTGACGCTGCAGCGATTCCCGAAGTCTTCCTGACCGCATTTGATGCCATGGTGGTCCAAGGCGGCCTGACATCGGGGCGCTGGGCTCTGGTGCACGCTGGCGGTTCAGGAGTTGGAACCGCCGCCATCCAAATAGCGAAGGCCATGGGCGCCCGAATCGCCGTCACCGCTTCAGCCGGCAAAGTGGAGCGGTGCGTCGAGCTGGGCGCCGATGCCGCCATCGACTATCGAGCCGAGAGCTTCGCCGATCGTGTCGGTGAGTTGACCAACGGGCACGGCGTCGACGTCGTGATTGATGTCATCGGCGGCGAGTACACGATTGATAACATCAAGTCGCTGCGGGTCGGAGGCCGACTCATTCAGGTGGGCGTCATGGGCAAACAGAAGGTGGAGCTCCCGCTCGGCATGCTGTTACCGAAACGGGTTGCCCTCATCGGCACCGTCTTGCGAGCCCGCCCGTTGGAAGAAAAAGCGATGCTCACTCAGCGGGTAGCAGCCGAACTGTTGCCGCTGTTCACCGAGGGTCGGCTGAAGCCAATCATCGACTCTCGCTACACCCTGGATGAAATCGCATCAGCTCACGCCTACATGGAATCAAACGCCAACTTTGGCAAGATCCTTGTCGACGTGAGCTGACGTCAGAAGACGGTGGCTACGTCCGTCAGCAGCCGTCTAGGTGTTATCGGTCGGACAGGGGAACGTACTTGCGTTCACCTTCTCCGACGTACACCTGGCGTGGTCGGCTGATGCGAACATCTTGCTCGATGGCTTCGTTCCAGTGCGACAACCAGCCGGGCATGCGGCCGATTGCGAACAGCACCGTGAACATGTCCATGGGGAAGTTCATGGCCTGATAGATCAGGCCGGTGTAGAAGTCGACGTTCGGGTACAGGTTGCGGCTCTTGAAGTAGTCGTCCTCGAGGGCGATTTCTTCCAGTTTCAGGGCGATGTCCAGCAGCGGGTTACGGCCGGTCACCTTGAAGACCTCGTCGGCTTGTGCCTTCACGATGCGGGCCCGAGGATCGTATGCCTTGTACACCCGGTGGCCGAAGCCCATCAGGCGACCTTCGCCGTTCTTGACGCTCTCGATGAAGCTCGGGATGTTGTCGTAGCTGCCGATCTCGCGCAGCATGTGGATCACCGCTTCGTTGGCCCCGCCATGACGTGGACCGTAGAGAGCGGCAGTCGCACCGGCGGCAGCCGAGTACGGATCAGCGTGAGAGGAACCGACCACTCGCATCGCCGTGGTCGAACAGTTCTGCTCGTGATCAGCGTGCAAGATGAGAAGCACATCGAGCGCTTTGGCCAGCACCGGGTCGGCGTCGTATTGAGGCTCGGCGACCCGCCACATCATCGACAGGAAGTTCTCGGTGTAGCTCAGCGAGTTGTCGGGGTAGACGAACGGCATGCCGATGCTGGCCCGATAGGCCATGGCGGCCAAGGTCGGGACCTTGGAGACAAGCCGGTTGATCTGAATGAAGCGATTTTCCCGGTCGGTGATGTCCTTGGCTTCGGGGTAGAACGTCGACAGCGCGGCAATGGCGGAAACCAACATGCCCATGGGGTGTGCGTCGTAATGAAAGCCCTCGTAGAACCGCTTTCGCATGTTCTCATGAATGAAGGTGTGGTGGGTGACGTCGTACACCCACTGGTCGTACTCGGCTGCGCTCGGCAGCTCGCCGTTCAACAAGAGGTAGCTGACCTCAAGGAAGGTGGACTGTTCCGCCAGCTGCTCGATGGGGTAGCCCCGGTACCGCAGGATGCCGTTCCCGCCGTCGAGCTCTGTTATTGAGCTCTCGGTGGATGCTGTGACACTGAATCCCGGATCGAGGAACCAGATGCCTGGAAGATTCTTCCTCCATGCCGTGGCGTCCACCCCACCATCCGTGATGGGCATTTCAAACGATTCTCCTGTCCGGTTGTCCGTAACAGTCACCGATTCGGGCACAGCGTTCCTCTCTGTAAGACGTAGACCCCACAAGTCTGGGGCTTGATTGTCCCGGAGCGAACACCTCCTTGTGTTACCGCGCCGAGCTGTGATGCCAGCTCCAAGCTGAAGCGGGACGTTGGTCCCTCACGCCTGAATCTAGTCGTGACACTACATGGTTATCTAGTCGGCTGGTTGAATAGCAGCTGTAACAGTTGCCACCTGACGCCGAGCGGGTGGGACGTAGTGGTCTTCTTCGGCTGATCCAGGCCAACGGCCGCTACAGCGGCGTATTGTCGTGTTTACGACTCCGAAGGCGTTCACGCTTGGTTGACAGCATCGTGAACGCTGCGATGAGTTGGCGGCGTGAATCAGCGGGCTCGATGACCGCCGAGATGGATTGCCGTTCGGCGGCGGGATATGGCGTCAAGTATTGGGCTTCGTATTCCTCAACCAGCCGGGCGCGCTCGTCGTCGTCGGCCTTGCGATGGAGGATTTCAACCGCCCCTTTGGCCCCCATGACGGCCACCTCGGCCGAAGGCCAGGCAAACATGATGTCGTTGCCCATGTTGACCGAGTCCATCACGATGTAAGCGCCACCGTAGGACTTGCGGAGTATGAGGCCGACACGTGGAACGGTGGCACGGGCATAGGCAAACGCCATCTGAGCGCCGTGGCGAATCATGCCCCGCCATTCAAGGTCCTTACCGGGAAGAAAGCCGGAGGTGTCGACCAAGGTGAGAAGAGGAATGGCGAACGCATCGCACATTGCCACGAAGCGAGCGCCTTTTTGAGACGCCGGAATATCGATGGATCCGGCGAGCGAGCGGGGTTGGTTGGCAACCACGCCAACCGACATTCCCCCCAGGGAGGCGAATCCGGTGACCAGGTTTGGGGCCCAACGTGATCTCAGCTCGATGAACTCGCCATCGTCGACGAGTTCACTGATCACGTCTCGTACGTCATAGGACCCAGTTGGGGTGGCAGGCAGTAGCTCTCCGACCCCGTCGGTGGAACGTTGAACCGGGTCAGCGCTGGGCCACGTCGGTGGGAGGCCCTCGTTGTTGTCTGGCATGTATCCGAGTACGTCACTGACAAGCTCGAGTGCATGATCGATGTCGTTCGCGGCCAGTGACGCCAGGCCACTGGTTTGGCTGTGCACGCCAGTGCCACCTAGCTCGTCTGCGCTCAGGGATACGCCGGTGTAGGTCTCGACGTTCTTGGGTCCGCTGAGATAGCAGTAGGCGCCTTCGCAGAACACGACAACATCAACCAGGCCGAGCAGCAGCGCCGGGCCAGATAGCACCGGTCCCGCTGCTACAGCGAAGGTTGGAATGACCCCGCTGGCCGATGTCAGCTCCGCCGCTGCCTTCGCCCACGAGATTGAACCGGCGATTCCCCCGGCCACCGCCACTCCAGTGGTGGAGATGACCATGATGAACGGCATTCGCTTCTCTGTAGCCAATCGAATGCCGTCGGTTAGTTGTCGACCGAGTTCCTCGGTGAGCTCACATTCGTCGTCGGGAAATGAGGTTCGGGCTACGACCACGCGGCGCTGGTCCAACGTTTCGGTTGTCACCTTTACCAGAGGTGCCTGGCTGAGATCGGTTGCGGTCATCGTCAGCTTACGTTAGCGCCGTCGGTGCCGGGTCGGAAGGGCAGCGTGATGCTCGGTCAACTGCCAACCACGTGGAGCCCGGGAACCTCGGGTGCACGTTCGAGAATGACTTCGCGAATGGTGTTGACGATCGCTTGGGCGGCCACGGTGGGCATGCCTCGTCGGCGTACCGCCAGCCCGACCGTTCTGCGAGACAGACCTTCCACTGGCACCCGGGCCCAGCTGCCGCCAACCCAGCTGGGGGCAGCCGTTGCCGGCAAGATGGTGACGCCAAAGCCTTGAAAGGCGAGGGAGGCCAAGAGTCGTAGACCGTCTATCTCGACTTTTGCCTTGGGTTGCAGGCCACGGGCTCTGAACGTCTCGTCGATCTCTTGGCGAAACGATGTGCCGGGAGCGGCAAGTAGCAGCGGATGGCGGGCAAGCTCGGCCAGCGTTACCGGTTCAGTCGATTCCGCTAACGGATGGTCGGCCGGCCCGATGACTATTTGATCTTCGTCGAACAGCGTGGTGGTTCGAATCTCGGGATCGTCCACCGGGAGTCCTACGACACCCAGGTCCAGCTCGCCGCCGAGAAGGCCCAGCTCAGTGGACCGGGTGGTGGCGTCTGAGATGACAAGATTGATGTCGGGGCATTCTGCGGCCACTCGGTCTACGAGCAGGGGAGTGAGCCAACGAGCAGTTGTGCCGATGATGCCGAGCCGAACGGTTCCCCGTGGCGAGCCTCGTAATGACGAGACGTCAGCCTGTAGGGAGGCTAGTTCGGTCTGAATTCGTCGAACCCTGGTGAGGACGGCGGCGCCTTCCTCGGTTGGCTTGCCGGTTGCTCGGTCGATCAGGGTCGTTTCGAGCTCGCGTTCGAGACGGGCAACGTGCGTCGAGATATTGGACTGTACAGTGTGGGTCGCCCGAGCCGCAGCGGTGAACCCGCCGTGCTCCACGACTGCGAGAAAGGCTTGTAGCTGCCGTAGATCCATCGCGATCAATGATGGCACAGATCTCTGGCTAGATTGGAATTCGTGATCTGTATTTGTGATGACAAGAATCTAAGCCAAATGCTTGAAAGATGACCGCCCGGTCGCTTATAGTTAGGTCATACCGAATCTGCTGGTTCCCCCTCCAGTTCAGGTCCGGCGCTCGGATTTGTGTCCCCCCTTCAAAATCCGAGCATCTCTAATGAAACCGACCGCTATGCGGTCGGTTTCTCGGTTTTTGGGCCTGCCTTCGCAGGAGGATCGCAACACCGTCAACAAGGATCGCAACGCTGTCAACAAGGCCTCAGTGGCCGCCCGACAACACAGAGGTGTTAGGTCGTCACGTAGACTGTCACTACATCATGAAGCGGCCGTTCAACGTCTCTGAGAACAGACGCCCGTGCCGCGTTTGGAGAGACCACCCATGACAACGTCGGCAGCGTTCTTCGATCTCGACCGCACACTCCTGCTCGGTGCCAGTGGGCCTACGTTGTCGAATGCCCTTCGTCATCACGGATTGCTGCCCGATGACCCGATACCCGGCGAGGGCATTGCCTTCAAGATCTTTGATGTCTTCGGCGAGAACCTGCCTTCGATTTTGCTGACGCGCCAGGGGGCGAGGGGGGCCAAAGGCTGGCCGGTCGACAAGGTCAATGACGCCGCCATCGATCTCGCGCCGACGTTGGCTAGCCTGATCGAGCCGTTCGCCAAGATCACCATCGACGAACACCGAGCGGCCGGCCGCAAAGTCGTACTAGCTACCACGACCCCGTATCAATTGGTGAAACCGTTCGCCGACATCGTAGGTTTCGACGACGTGCTCGCAACCCGCTACCGGGCCGGAGATGATGAACGATTCGACGGCACGATCGACGGTGAGTTCGTATGGTCGCAAGGTAAAGCGCGGTCGGTGAAAGTATGGGCCCGAGCCAACATGGTCGACCTCGACCAGAGCTACGCCTACTCCGACAGCTTCTTCGACATTCCGATGCTCGCTGGAGTCGGCAACCCGGTTGCCGTAAACCCTGACCCCCGATTGTTCGCCTACGCCAAAGCCCGCGGCTGGACAGTGTCATGGTTCAACGCTCCGCCCGGCGTTCCAAAGCCCGTCGGGCTGGAGCCACAGCGGGCGATGGCCATGCTGGCCCGAGAAGAACTGTTTCCATGGATCAACATGCAGATCACGGGCATGGAGAATCTGCCCGAGTCCGGCGCGGCGATCCTGGCCAGCAATCACCGCAGCTACCTTGACCCACTCGTGGTTTCGTTCCTGTCGAACCAGCGGGGTCGACCGGCCCGTTTCCTGGCCAAGAAAGAAGTAACCGACGCGCCCATTGTTGGCGCGTTGGCTACCGCGCTGGGGGCAATACGGGTTGACCGTGGCAGCGGCAGCGAAACCCCGATGCTGGAAGCAGCACGAGCTCTGAAGGGTGGCGAACTGATCGCCGTGTTCCCTCAAGGAACTATCCCAAGAGGCCAACAGTTCTTCGATCCGGTGCTGCAAGGCCGGTACGGTGCCGTGCGCCTAGCCTTGGCCAGCGGGACTCCCTTGGTCCCTGTCGGTGTCTGGGGTACCGAAAAAGCCTGGCCGCGCTCGTCTCGTGTGCCCTATGTGCTGAACCTGGCCGACCCGCCGAAGGTCTCCATCGCTGTGGGTGAGCCGTTCTTTCCCGATGATGATGAAGATGTTGACGCCGCCACTGTCGATCTCATGGCCCGAATCGCCGAGCTCTTGCCTGACGATGCCCGCCACGAGCACGAGCCATCAGCCTCAGAGCTGGCCCTGACCTTCCCGCCGGGACACGCAGCGTCCGAGGCTGACTAAACCGACTGCCACTCCACAAGGAGTGCCAGGCGCCGTCAGCCCCGGCCAACTGCGAGTTATGCGTCTACCTGTTGGCGGATCACGGCCAGGGCCGAGCCGGCCTTGAACCATTCGATCTGGTCATGACTGAAGGTGTGGTTGCCCTCAAATGACCATGTCTCCCCGTCAGATGTGGTGACGGTGATTGTCAGGGGCTGACCCGGCGCAAGGTCACCGAGGCCGCTGGTGCCCAGACGATCGTCTTCGCCAATCTTGTCGTAGTCAGCCGGTTCAGCGAAGGTGACCGGAATGATTCCCTGCTTCTTGAGATTGGTCTCGTGGATCCGGGCGAAGGAGCGGGCAATGATAAGAACGACACCCCGGAACCGAGGTTCCATGGCGGCGTGCTCCCTCGATGAACCCTCGCCCATGTTTTCATCGCCGATAACGGCCCACGGCTGGGCGGCCTCGTGGTACGCCTTGGCCAGGTCCGGGTAGCTCATGCGTTCACCGGTGAGCTGATTCTTGCCCATTCCGACCACTTCGTCGTCATGGAAGGCGTTGACGGCCCCGAGGTACAAGTTGCCGGAGATGTTCTCCAGATGACCTCGATACTTGAGCCACGGGCCCGCCATCGAGATGTGGTCGGTGGTGAACTTGCCTTTGGCTTTGACGCCGATCGGCAGGTCGGCAAAGTCGTTGCCATCCCAGGCCGGGAACGCAGTGAGAACCTGGAGGCGGTCGGAGTCGGGGCTGACCTTGATTTCGATGTCAGATCCATCTTCGGGCGGGGCGAGGAAACCACTTTCACCTTCATCGAATCCCTGAGCCGGGAGCTCGATGCCTTCCGGTGTGTTCAGCTGAACCTCACGGCCGTCTTCGGTGGTCAACGTGTCGTTGAGCGGATCGAAGTCGAGCGTGCCGGAAAGGGCCAGGGCCATCACGGTTTCTGGCGAGGTTACGAACGCCAAGGTGGCGGCATCGCCGTCGTTGCGTTTGGGGAAGTTTCGGTTGTACGAGGTGACAATCGAGTTCTTGGTTCCCGGTTCGCGTTCAGCGGAACGGTCCCACTGGCCGATACACGGCCCGCAGGCGTTGGCCAGCACGGTGGCGCCGAGAGCTTCGAAATCGGCGAGCAGTCCGTCGCGTTCGATGGTGGCCCGAACCTGTTCCGAACCGGGGGTGATCATCAGCTTGGTCTTGGCCTTGAGGCCTTCGGCCGCAGCTTGACGGGCGATCGATGCGGCTCGGGTGATGTCCTCGTAGGACGAATTGGTGCAGCTGCCGATCAGGGCGGCGCTGATTTCGAGCGGCCAGTCATTGTCCCGGGCTTCATCGCCGAGGGCGGAAACTTCGCGAGCCAGGTCTGGGGTGTGCGGACCGTTGATGTGGGGACGCAGCTCGGAGAGATCGATTTCGATGACCCGGTCGTAGTAGCTGCCGGGGTCGGCAAGCACTTCGTCGTCGGATCGGAGGTGATGGGCTACGGCATTGGCGGCGTCAGCGGTGGCTTCTCGACCAGTGGCCTTGAGGTAGCGGGCGCTGGCGTCGTCGTAACCGAAAATACTGGTAGTGGCGCCGATCTCGGCCCCCATGTTGCAGATGGTGGCCTTGCCGGTTGCGCTGATGCTGTTGGCTCCCGGACCGAAGTATTCGACGATGGCGCCGGTTCCCCCTTTGACGGTGAGGATCTCCGCCACCTTGAGAATGACGTCTTTGGATGCGCTCCAGCCGCTCAGTTCGCCGGTCAGGTGGACGCCGATCATCTTCGGCCACCTGACGTTCCATGGGAATCCGGTCATCACGTCGACGGCGTCGGCGCCGCCGACACCGATGGCGACCATGCCCAGGCCGCCAGCGTTGGGGGTGTGGCTGTCGGTGCCGATCATCATGCCGCCAGGGAAGGCGTAGTTTTCGAGTACGACCTGGTGAATGATTCCGCTTCCAGGCTTCCAGAATCCGGCGGCGTACTTGGCCGAGACGGACTCCAGGAAGTCATAGACCTCGTTGTTGTTGTTCAGGGCGGCCATGAGGTCTTTCTTGCCGTCCTCACGGGCCTGAATCAGGTGGTCGCAGTGGGTGGTGGTTGGGACGGCGACGCTTGACAGTCCAGCGGTCATGAACTGCAGCCAGGCCATCTGTGCGGTGGCGTCTTGCATGGCGACGCGGTCGGGGCGGAAATCGACGTAGCTGATGCCTCGCTCGACGTCGGCGCCAGCGTCATCGAGGTGGTTGGCCAGGATCTTTTCGGCCAATGTCAGGGGGCGCCCCACGCGCTGACGGAATGCCCCGACTCGTTCGTCGAGGGTGCCGTAGACCGCATTGATCAACTCGATCGGTGTCTCAGGCCCAACGGTGGTTTGTGGTTGGTTGCTGTCTGCCATCTTGATCTCTCCTCGGGGCTCTTGAAGCCGGCGAACACTCTGATACAAATATAGTACATCATCAGCCGACATGAAATACAAGTACAATACAAGTAGGTGGTGTGCTGAGTCGTTGTATAGAACCTATCGGACTTGATTAGATCGCCGGTAGGGCCCGTTGGAAGGAGCAAGCCGTGCGCACAATCCGCTACAGACAGATCGCTGAAGCGATCCGTGAGCAAATCGAAGCCGGTGCCTACGGCCCGGGCCAGGTGTTGCCATCTGAGGCCAGCCTCGGCCGCGACCACGACGCCAGCCGAGTCACTGTACGAAAGGCACTCGAGCTGCTCCGAGGCGAAGGTCTGGTCGAATCCAGACAAGGGTTCGGGTGGATCGTTTCAGGTCAGCTACTAAGCCAATCGCTTGAGTCGCTTCAGTCAATCGAAAGTCAACTGGCCAGAGTCGGCCGAGCCCATGAGCGGCAAATCCTCGACTTTCGGTTCATCGACGCCGACGGCGTCGATTCCAAAGCCGACGTTGGCGGAGCGCTCGGCCAGCGGGTGCTCGAAGTGCGAAGGGTAAGTCGCGTCGACGACCGACCGTTCGCCCGGGTGACCGTGTGGTGTGCTGAAGAGCTTGCTCAGGACCTGACTCTTCAGAACGTGTCGCAGGCAAGCTTCTATGACCTGTTGCAGGTCGAGGCAACGACCGCATCACAGACGATCTCGGCCGAACCGGTGTCGGCCGACGACGCCGAACTGCTGGAGGTGCCGGTGGGTACTGCGGCATTAGTCGTGCGACGGACCACCTTCGACGGTGACAACCAACCAATGCTGATGGCTGAGCATGTGTTCCCCGGCCACCTCACCGAGTTCAACGTGGAGTTGGCCGGATCTGGTGAGGCCGCAACTGGTTCCTCACCCACGTTGCGTTTGGTCGCCGACCCGTAGCCCAACGTTAGGCAGATCCGGCTAGGGCCAATGGCTCACGTCGCAGCGCGATAGGCCGATTGGGCAGTCGGAGGTAACCGATGGTCTGCCTAGTCAAGACAAACTGCGTACCTGCGGGCGGGCTCGCCCGACAAGTGAACGGCCCGAAGTGGCCAGCGTCGATCATTTTGGCGATGTCGCTCGTCTTCACGGCGGCCAGCTGCAGTGATGGCGACAGCGGCGCCGCCCTGGCGTCAGAGGATCAGCCCTCGGCCACCTCAGCCGCCGTCGATACCACCTCGGGTGAAAGCAACGACCCCGCTGACGCGGACACTGGCGGCGCCGGACTAGGCCAGGGTGGCGACCAGCCGGACGGTGACGCCACACCGCCGACGACAGCGGGAAGCGGACTACCGCCGGTTACGACCATTCCGGGCCCCACCGGGGGCGACCCGGACAACATCTACAGGGGAGTGCTTGGGGGCCTCGGGCTCAACGAACAGATCGCCGAGTCCGTCACCGAACCGCCCGAGGCGTCTGAGGGCGTACAGCCGTTGACCGGCCTACCCGGCACTGTTGCTCCGCGGCCTGCCGCCGTGGTCAAAGTGGACAATGGGCCGGCGGCTGGACCGCAGACAGGCTTGAACGCCGCCGACATCGTCATCGAAGAGGAAGTCGAAGGCGGAGTCACCCGTTTTGCCGCGATATTTCACTCAACACCGTCAATCGTCGGGCCGGTGCGTTCGGGCAGAACCTCCGACGTCGCCCTGATTTCAAGCCTGGGCGAGCCGTTGTATCTCTACTCCGGGGCCAACGACATCACCGAGATGATCGTGCGACGCCAGACCGCCATCCGCAACCGAAGCTACAGCTCGTCGTCTGGGTACTGGCGTGACGAAGCCCGATCGGCTCCGTCGAACGTCTACAGCGACACTGCAGCTCATTGGGCATCAGCCGACAGTGGGCCACCTCCGCCTCAGTTCTCCTACCGGGCCGAAGCAGCACAAATGGTGGGCGAGTCATCGTCGGAGTTCGCCATTGCCTATCCCGCCTCGCCCGTTCGCTGGGAATGGAATGGAGAAGCCTGGATCCGACACCAAAGGGGCGAGCGGCACGACCTCGTCTCCGGCCAGGCCGTCAACGCCGCCAACGTCATCGTGGTCGAGCTGGACCGCGTTGCCACCGGAATGGTCGACTCCGCCGGAGGTCAGGTGCCGGAATCCGTATTCGTCGGTTCGGGCCCGGTCACCGTATTCGCCGGCAGCCAACGTATTGAGGGTCGGTGGACCCGCCCGACGATGGCCAGTGTGGCCACGCTGACCGACGCCGACGGGAACGTTATCGAGCTGGAACCGGGACGTACCTGGATCCAACTGATCGAACTGGGATCTGGAGCATTGCAATGAGACGCCGAGTGAGAAGACATGCCCTCGCCCTAAGTGCCGCCGTGGTTTTGGCCGGATGCGCGGGAGGTACTCCGCTTGAATCCAGTGGGTCGGCTGCCGCATACCGAGAACAGGTGACGACGCGCGCCGACTTGGATACAGACACCCCTGTTGGCGAATCGGCTGACGATTCCGAACGCCCATCGGAGAGTGCTGGTCGTACGGCAACGTCGGCCCGCTCGAAGTTTGAGGTCGAGCCGGTAGAAGAGATCCCGTGGTTGATCCAACAACCGTCTGTCGGGGGATCCTCAGGGTCGGCATCGACGTCGTCCTCAGCGTCGGCATCGACGTCGACGTCAACATCGACCACAGTTCAGGGGTCGGCTAACGCCGCGACGCCGTCGCCTGAAGCTGTGAGTCCGACAGGTAGAGCGGCCACGGTTGTCACGACGGTTCCTGGTGCTACCGCAGCGGTCGCTTCGCTCTACAAGGGATACCTGGGGACGCTCAGCCGAACTCAGCGGATCGTTGACCCTCTCGGCCCACCCCCGTCGGCCGTTGCCGGCACCCAGCCGTTGACCGGGCTGGTGGGCGCGGTCCCGAATCGCCCGGCTGCCATCGTCAAGATCGACAACAGCCCGTCGGCCAGACCGCAGTCCGGTCTGAACGCCGCCGACATCGTGATCGAAGAAGAAGTAGAGGGTGGTGTCACTCGGTTCGCTGCGGTGTTCCATTCGACTTCGTCGACTGTGGGACCTGTTCGGTCGGCCCGAACAACCGATATCGGCATCATCAATAGCTTTGGTTCACCGCTGCTGATGTATTCCGGCGCCAACGAGGTCACCGAAGGACTCATCCGGGCTCAGCCAACTGTTCAGAATCGAAACGCCGGTACCTCTTCGGGTTATTGGCGAAGCAGCGGACGTCGCGCACCGTCCAACCTCTACACCGACACTGCCGACCACTGGGCCTCAGCGTCCGCCGGTCCGCCTGCACCCCAGTTCTCCTACCGAGCCCGGGGAGCAGGCGTAGATCCTGGTCACCCCACTGCGGTGGCGGCCGACAGACTCTCGGTCGGCTACCGAGCATCGCCCGCCGGGTGGTCCTGGAATGGATCCGCCTGGTTGCGTTCCCAAGGTGGAACCGCTCACCTGACAAGTTCCGGTGAACAGGTCAGTGCCGCCAACGTCGTTGTCATCGAAGCCCGGGAGGTCCGAACCGGCATGGTGGACTCGACCGGCTCCAACGTCCCCGAATTTGTGTTCGTCGGTGCCGGTGACGTCACCGTCTTCACTGACGGCAAGCGAATTGAGGGGCGCTGGAATCGTCCGTCCCTGGCGGTGGCTCCGACGTTGATGTCCGGCGGGTCGGTTATCACGCTCACGCCCGGGCGCACCTGGATCGAACTCGTCGGCGAGGGCAAGGGCCTTCTCCGATGATTCGCCGCACGCTGTTGTCCCGGCCCGCGGTGAAAGCGACAGGAGCGACAGCGTTCGCATCGGTTGCGTTGTTGGCCGGATGCGGATTGGTGTCCGACACTCCATCGCAGCGGGCTGACGCCGGAGAGGAAGTCCGGAGTGCACTTGTTGACTCGGGAGTCTCATCCGACGTCGTCGACTGCGTCCTGCGGCTGGGATCGTCTGAGATTGAGCGGAACAATTACAACGCCGCTCTGGAGGAAGAACTTCGCGCTGCCTGTCAGGCCGCCCAAGTGGCGTTCGACGAAGGTGACGGTGAGTCGCCCTCCCTCGCCTCAGAGGAGGTTGACGGCATTGCTTTCGTTGACGGTCCGGTGGGCTATGGCGACGATGGTGACCTTGACGCACTTTGGGATGAGTGCGAGGCCGGGAGCGGGTCGGCATGTGACGAGCTGTTTGACCGCTCGCCGTTGCACAGCGACTACGAGGAGTTTGGCCTCAGCTGCGGCCAGCGGCCTGATGTGGTCCGCTGCCAAGATCTCGACGATCCCGAAGTCACTTCAGATGCATCGGTCCCGGACGGTGATCAAGACGTGGATCGCAGATAGCCAACGGAGCGCGGTCGGCAGTCGCACCTAGCCAACAGTCGTCAAGCTGAGATTCTTGTAGAAGACGGTCGTCGTAGCGGTTTGAGCCCTGTCGCAGGTGAACAGATTCTCGGCGTCGAGTGTGACCCACGTAGCGGGACCGGTCGCCCCTTTGTCGGCCCAGCCGGTACCGAGACCGGCTATTGGTTCATCAATTCGGAACCCGTCCGGCCCGGTCACAGTGAGCCGGGTGTAACGATTGCGGGCGGGGTCGAAGGTGAACTCGATCCGATACCACGCTTCCTCGGTCAACGGCGCTGCCGCCACCTTAGACCAAGCACCCTTTTCCTCGCCTCCGGTGAGAACCTGCCAGGTGTGTGTGGTGGCGACGTATTGCAGCCCGAACACGGTCGTGCGGTAGGTCCCATCGGTCATGCGGGCCGAGATTTGCACGCTCACTTCGGGGCCGGTCTGGGTTTGTTCGCTGGAACCAGGGGCGAGTCGAGCATCCACCGAAAGCCGCTGCGAACCGAGCGCGACCGGTGTGGCCGTCAGAAATCGACCAAGCAACGCATGATTACTCGCCGTTGAGCCGCTGGCGTTTGCGGTAAGAGAGAGCGCTGATTCGCCGTCGATCTGGACGATGTCGGCGACAGCGAGGTCTAATTCGTAGCATTCGGGCCGGAAGGGGATGACCTGCTCGAATAACCACCAATCATCTGGCGTGGTGAGTTCATCGATTAGGGCTATCGGTTGTGGCGGCTCGTCGTAGACAACCTCCCATCCGTCGTCGTAGGTAAGTACGACAGTCGAGTCGTTTGCCTCGTCTTCTTCGTTTGCGCTATCGCCTGCAACCACACTGTTGTCTTCGCCGCTGGGCGTGTCCGCCTCGGAGTCGCTAGCGGTGTCCGTGGTCGAGCCCAAGTCGGATTGCTGGGGCGTGACGGGTTGGCCGGCGACTATGCCTTCGTCTGCCGGCGATGGTGTTGACCCGACCGCCCGCTGGCCGATGGCGCCCGAGGGGGACAGGCCGGAGTTACCAGAAGATGTCGATTGGCTGTCGTTGCTCCCGACGGAGCGACCACCGGATGCACCAGCTGGGGCGCCGCTGAAAGTGGAAGCAACGGGTGCCTGATTAGTGGAAGTCGCAGGACCCGAGTCTTCGTCGGTCGCTGGTGATGAGTCCGGTTCGACCTGTTGGGGATCTTCAGCGGTGGCTGTCTCCTCACCAGGCTCTTTCGTTTCCAGATCATCGTTCCACGATTCAGTTTGCTCGTCGTCGGCGCGAGCCATCGATGGCGCTTCGTCGCGCTCACCGCAGGCGGCTAGCGTTGCCGCCGCAATAATCCAAAACGAAACTTTCCCCGCACCCTGCAACATGGGTTTCAATCGACCGCAGGAGCCGAATTGTCAGCGAACGGGACCTAGACGTCAGGCCACTTCGTTCGAGTGGGGCTAGTGCGCTGCTCACTGGGCTTTGGCCCGAGCGCCCAGCGTCGTCGCCATGCACCGGCGTCGGGGCCAGTTGGCTCCGGGGTTTCGGCGGCGTAGGCGTTCTTACGGGCCTGCCACCAACCGGAACCGAACTCGTCAGCCAGCTCGCCGATACGGCGTTCGATTCGCTTGGCGAACACCCGGGGATCCTCGCCGTCGTCAATCTTCATGGCGTCGCCGAAGACCACGGCGCTGCGACCCCTGGTGGGCCAGTTCTTACCCTTGGGCAAGATCGAGCCGGTGCCGTCGAGGTAGACGGGAATAACCGGCACTTTGCCTCGCTTGGCCAAATAGGCTGCGCCCGGTCGATGCTCACGGCTGTAGCCGTCAGGGCTACGACCCCCCTCAGGGAAGATCAGTAGGCTTCGGCCCTTCTCCAAGGCTCGAAGGCTGTTGCGGATCGACAGTTTGGACAGTCGCTGCCGCTCGATCGGGATAGCCCCGATGAACAACGCCGATATTGTGCCGGCCACCCGGTTGGGGAAGAAGTAGTCGGCTCCAGCGGCGATCGAGAGGTCCTCGCGGAGCTTCGATGGCAGCGTGGCCAACAAGACACTGGTGTCGGCGTGGCTGTGATGATTGGCGGCGAAGATGACCGGTGCCTTGATGTTTCTCAGACGGTCGACGCCGACGACTCGTGGGCTGGCGTACAGCCGAACTGCGGGCTTGAAGAAGCCCCAGACGCCAGCGCGCCGCACAAACTTGGCCGGACTTCGATAAGCCCAGTCCGTATCGAAATGAACACCAGCTTTCGGTGTCGCCCTTTGTTTGTCGACCCCTTTCGGTGTCGACGGAGGTTGCGAGATGAAGTGCAGCCAGCTCACGTTAACTCTCCCCGAACCC
>CALJMD010000394.1 GCA_937981915.1 uncultured Acidimicrobiales bacterium | reverse complement strand
GTGCCCCACTCACTTCATGCCTACTTCATACGGCCCGGAGATGTAGAGGAGCCGGTTCGTCTCAGTGTCGATCGACTTCGCGACGGCCGCAGCTTCTGCACCCGGGCGGTGGTGGCCCGCCAGTCGGCTGGCGCAATCTTGCATCTTTCGTGTTCGTTCCAACGACCGGAGGAAGCCGCAGAAGTTCAAACGGCGCGCATGCCGATTGTGCCGCCGCCGGGCGACATCTACCCGCAAAGTACAAACTGGCCCTGGATCATGGAACGACGCGATCTACCCAGTTACCCAGGGGCCGGGCGATCCGTCGGCTGGGCCCGGCTGGTTGACGATCTTCCAGATGACCCTCGCATGCACTACTGCGGCCTGGCGTTCACGTCCGATGCCTTTCAGTTTCAATCCGCTCGCAGCATCCACCCGCTACAGGTGGACCCCGACGAATATCGCCAAGCGTTCATGGGCGCCAGCCTGGATCACGCCATTTGGTTCCATCGTCCGTTCCGGGCCGACGAATGGCATCTCTATGACTGGACCTGTCACGGACTAATAAGCGCCCGCGGCATGACAGTCGGCAATCTGTTCTCTTCAGATGGTGTTCACATTGCCACCATCGCCCAAGAGATACTGCTGAGAAAGCACCGCACGTTCGACGGCGCTTAGCTCAGCTACTTAGCCGTTGGACAGCGGCAGGCACTCCGGTACGGAGAATTGTCCATCGTCTCGGCAAGGAAAATCCACCACGCCAATAACTGCGCTCCAGTTGACGGTGTCGTAGATATGTGGAAACTCTATTCCTGATCCGTAGCTGTCCTCGAATACGAGATCGGCTGATACGGCCTTCGAGTCGATTACAAGCAGGACCAGATCGTGTTGGTGCCGGAAACGCTCGTTGGCGGGCACGAGCAGTTGCTCCAGCGTTGAGCAGTGAATAAAACCTTCGGTCACCAGCGACGCGTGCCGGTAGTGCCCTTCATGCTGTCCCGCCTGGGCTGCGGCCCTTGTCGTGATGTGATAGAGCTGCTGTGACATCGCAACCAGGATGGTAGTCGGGTGCGGCGATAGTCAGTCGGAGTCTCGATGGTGAGTCGAGCAACCGCAGACCTGCCAGACTGGGACCATGTCGGGCACACGACGCCGATCGCCTGAAGCGACGCACTACGACGTTCTCGGTGTGTCCCGCGACTGCGAGGCAGAAGATCTTCGCGCCGCATACCGTCGCCTGGCCTGGGCCTCACACCCCGACGTGGGCGGTGATGGTGCAGTTGGGGGCTCCAGCATGGCGGAGATCAACGAGGCATGGCGCGTCCTGTCGGACCCCGACAGTCGAAAGCGATACGACGCCGACCTTAGAAGTTCGATCGTCGGTCCGCCTGGCCAGGCCCCTGCCAAAGCGTTCTGGCAGGCTTCCGCCCATCCGCAGGCCACGACACAATCGAAGGCCGCCCGTAGACGACAGGCCTGGGTGGCCGGGATACAGACGCAAATGAGTCGCCTGGCCCACCAGGCCGGACGGAGCGCAACTCAAACTCTCCTCGTCCGCAATGCCCGGGGAAACCGGACGGATTATGACGCACTGGTAGACGTTCTGGTGGCCAGCCTGGCAACCGATGTGGAATCGCGGGTTCGTGCTGCTCGGGCGGCAGGTGCTGCCCCACTTGATCTCGGAGTTGCCGCCACGCTGGTCGGTATACGGTCGGTGGCTGACAACGTTCGACGGCAAGGTTCGGTGCAGGTTTCCAAGGAACTTCTGATGCAGGCCGAGCTGCTCGATCGGATGTGGGATGTCCTCGCCCATGAGCTTCCTTCGCCGCTCACCATTGCATTGGGGGGCAATCCTCGCACGGCCAGGGCCATCTATCCCCTTCGCGGCTGACGTAGCCGATCTCGGCTACCTAGGTCCAACCGTCTGCCGTGTGCTACACCGGTCCAGGTGGATATCGGTGTTTTCATTTTCCCTACTGACCAGACCATCGACGTGGTCGAGCTCGGCCGAATGGTCGAAGATCTCGGATTCGAGTCGCTGTGGTTCCCCGAGCACTCGCACATTCCGTCTTCGAGGACGTCACCGTGGGGAGGTCGCAAAGGCGCTCCCCCACTACCGGAACAGTATTGGCGTACCCACGATCAGTTCGTGGCCCTGGGCGCTATCGCCGCGACCACTACGACACTTCGGCTGGGGACTGGAATCTGCCTGGTAGCTCAACGTGACCCGCTGTGGACCGCCAAATCCGTGGCCAGCCTCGATGCCATTTCTCAGGGACGAGTTCTGTTTGGCATCGGGTATGGCTGGAACGTCGAAGAGTACCAAAATCACGGTCATGACTTCACAAGCCGCCGTGCTCGTCTCCGTGAGTGTGTGCTGGCCATGAAAGAGCTTTGGACTAGCGAGGAGCCGTCGTTTAACGGCGACCACCTCTCGATTGAGCCAAGTTGGGTGTGGCCCAAACCAACGCAGTCCCCACACCCTCCAATAATCATGGGCGGAGCGGCCGGACCGAAAACGGCGGCTCACATCGCCGAGTTCTGCGACGGCTGGATGCCGATAGCCGCTCCGAGCGCTGACGCAATGGAGATCGTGCAGTCAGCATGGAACGAGGCCGGTCGTGATCCCCAGGGGCCACACATGGGCATCTTCCGCGCCGAGCCGTCCCCCGAAGCCGTCCAGGAGCATGCCGCCAACGGCGTCGACCGGATCTTGTTTGAGCTCCCATCAGCCGAACCCGCTGTCGTGCGAGAGACGGTGGAACGTTACGCCAAACTCATCGACGTGGCCTAGACCTATTGGTCGGACCTAGTAGGCGGCATCGGCAGCGTGTCTAGCTACAGAGCCAGAACGTCGGTTCGGTTGCCTCCGGTATTCGCCGCCCGGTTGGCCGCTGCTTCCAGCTGAGCCAGAATTCGCTCAACCGACGGTCGGGTCTCCGATACTGGTCCGACAACAACGCTGGCGGTGAACGACGCCAAGGTTTGATTCAACTCAACGGGAAACGCCACCTCGTCGCGCAGCCTGGCGGCGATTTCGGTGAGCTGGTCGGCCGACGCATCGGTTGTCATGAGGACAAGAAAGCCTGCCTCGTCGAACCGGCCGAGGAGATCGGGGGCTCGGAGCTTGTCTTGAAGGCGACGTCCAACCTCTTTCACGATCCGCTGCACAGTTCGAGCTCCGTAGGCCTCAGTCATCCCCGGCAGTTCGTCGATCCAAAGCGCCATGATGGCTGACGGGACTCGTCTTGGTTGATCAAAGCGTTCGTTGAGCTGCAAGAGCACGTGGAAGTGGTTGGGCAGACCAGTGACAAGGTCGTGGGTCAGACTCCCCCCGGCCAACGACGAGTAATGCTCTTCACTGGCCATGGACCGCACCGCTACAACGGTCAGCGCATTGCCGAACGACCGCGCTCGAAGCTCCACAGGAGCAAGTCCGGCCGCTAGCCGCACGGCGGCTTGCTCGGGACGCTCGCCGACCCGGCTCAACAGGTCACAGCAGGTCTCCTCGAAGTCGGGAACCATCAGTTCAGCCAGTGGCACATCGATGAGTCGCTCTCGCGGAATCCCCATGGTCTGCACTGCTTCCCCAGAGGCATGGTGAATCACACCATCCTTCAGAATCAGGCAGCCGACCGGGGCGAGCTCGGTCAGTTGGGCCAGTTGCTCGATCTCAACACTCATCGTCGCACCTCACGGTTGTCTATTGGTACAGCATCAAGAGACGACTGGTCAGAGGCGGGTTGCCCAACGGTCGTAGGGCTGGGGGTTCAGTGGGACTATTCGAGCCCGATGGCCTAGGCCGTCGGGTTGAGTTGATCTAGTCCGTCGAGCAGGGCGTTCTCCACCACCTCGGTCAATGCCGGGTGGATGTAGAACACCTCGTTTGCCACGACATCGGCCGTCGTGCCCAGTGTCATCGCTTGGATGATCGGTTGAATCAGCGATGCTGCTTGAGGACCGAGAATGTGGGCACCGACAATTCGTTTCGTCTTGCGCTCAATCAGCACCTTGGCGAAAGACGTCTCATCCTCTAGCGCCCAACCGTAGGCGGTCCCGCCGTAGTCACGCCGCCCGACAACGAAGTCCAGACCGGCCTCGATCGCCTGGGGCTCGGTGAGTCCAACCGAAGCGATCTGAGGGTTCGAGAACACCGCTTGTGGAACCGCGCTGTAGTCGACCGTGATCGGCGCATTGGGGTGTGCCATGTTGTGAAAAGCTGCTTCGGCCTCACGGTTGGCCAAGTGCTTCAACTGGTAGGAATTGGCCACATCGCCAATAGCCCACACCCCTGGCATCGACGTCGCCATAGAGGAGTCGACGGCGATCCTGCCGGCGTCGTCAACTTCGAGTCCACCGGTGACTGCGTCGACGAGATCACTGTTCGGGGTTCGTCCGGTAGCCACCAGTAGTGCGTCGAAGCGTTCCGTCTGACCGGCAACGTCGAGCTCAACCCCGGCGCCGGCTTGTCGAACCGCTGTCGGCAGCTGCTCCAGTCGAACATCAACTCGCTGGCTGAAAAGTTCGGTGAACCTTGCTGCCAAGTCAGGGTCGTGGGCTCGCAGCAGCGACCCTGAGCGATTAAACATCGTGACGTCGCAACCGAGTGATGCGAACACATGAGCCATTTCGGCGGCGATAAATCCGCCTCCGATGACGGCCATGGTCTCCGGAAACTGTTCAAGCCGCATCACCGTGTCGGAGGTGTGGAACGGCACTGAATCCAATCCTTCTATGGCTGGCGCAGTGGGTCTCGCCCCACAGGCAACCAAAACGCGTTCGGCGCTGATGGATTGGCCATCAACATCGAGGCGATTCGGGCCGGTGAATCGGGCCGTGCCCTCGATCAGGGTGATATTGGGGTGCCCTTCAGCTCGGTAGCGCCTGCCGCCTTCGGCAATCGGGTCGATTCGGCCGAATACACGGTCTCGGATCGCCGGCCAGTCAACAGAGTCGACTCGAAGCGAAACGCCGAGTCGCTGCGACGACTGAGCCGACAGGACGAGGTCTGCTGGCAGAACGAACATTTTTGAAGGAATGCAGCCAACGTTCAGACACGTCCCACCAAACGTTCCTCGTTCGATGATGGCGATCTTCCATTTCTCCGCCAGCTCGGCCGGGATGGCGTTGCCAGATCCACTGCCGATGATGGCCAAGTCATACGTTGAGTCGATGCTCATCGATTGAGGTCTCCTGTGTGGTTCGCGACTGACGATCCTACAAGTGACCGCCGTCCTCGGTGGGCGCTAGGCGGCACTCCCCTGGCTGCAATGGTCGCATTGCGATGTCGATAGCGGTCCACAGGGTTCGACTCACAGGCCAGAGAAGCAACGGGGCGAAGACGGCAACGCTCACGTTGATCGTCACCAGCGTGGCGAGTGGAAAGTCCGGGAACGTCACGATCAAGCCAGCGACGAGGGCGATGAGAAGCAGCCCGAAACTCAAGACGGTGTTGATGCCAATGGCCCCCAACCAGTGACCCTCGATGCGCTCGAAATGAAGCTCGCAGCGTGGGCAGTCTGTAGCCATTGTGAACCACCGTCGAAATAGGCCGCCGCTGCCACAAGCCGGGCATCGTCGCCGAACTCCTCGCATCAACAGGCTGCCTGGTCCCCCAGGCGGTGACAGCTGTTCAGGTTTCACACCACTGCCTTCCAGCCGTGTTCTCGATCCGTTCAATCAACGGTTGTCATCCACTCCGCTATTGCCTGGCACGCCTGGTCCAGATCTGCAGCATCACCGGCGTAGGAGAAGCGAATGAAGTCGCTGCCCCGCCTTTGATCAAAGTCGACTCCCGGGGTTGATGCGACGCCGATCTCTTCCAGCCATCGGGCCGCTAACAGTTGGCTGTCCAGCCCGAACTGGGAAACGTCACACCACACGTAAAATGCTCCGTCGGCCGGTGCCGTCTTGGTCAACCCGGCCGACGCCAAGCCGCGCAGGATGACGTCTCGATTGTCCCGGTAGCGGTCGACATTTGACTCAAGCTCGTCCAAACAGTCAAAAGATGCCAGTGCGCAGTGCTGACTGACGGTTGGCGGGGCGATCGTCAAGCTCTGGGCCAGACGTTCGATCCTGGCCGCAACCGTCGGTTGGGTAGCCACCCAACCGACCCGCCAACCGGTCATCGAGAAGAACTTGGAGAAGCTGTTGATGACAACAACAGGCGGATTTGGGCTTTCGCCCGGATCGTCAATCAATCCGAGAGCGCTGGGTGGTGGATCGCCGAAAGTGATGCCGTGGTAGATCTCGTCGACGATCAACGCCACCTTGTTCGCCTGGCACCAGTCGATCAGCGCTCGCATCTGGGACTCCGGAATGATCGTCCCCGTCGGATTGCTTGGACTGGCCACAATCAGACCGTCAAGTGGCAGGTACCCGTCGAGGTCATCGAGCGAGGGGCGATAGTTGTTCTCCGGCCGAAGTGGAACCGATACCGCGGTCGCGCCAAGGGCGTCCAGATCGTTTCGGTAGCACGGATATCCCGGTTCCAGCACGGCCACCCGTTGGCCGGCATCAAAGAGGGCGAGAAAGGTCAGCACGAAACTTCCCGACGCCCCGGTGGTAACGACAATCTGATCGGTGTCGACTGCGGTGTTGTAGCGGGTCCGGTACCAGTCGGCGATGCGGCTGCGGAGGGCGGGTAGTCCCGCTGCTCCCGTGTAGCCCATACGGTCGGTGCCCAGAAGGCTTTGCACCACTTGCAGCGCGCCATCAGGGGCTGCCGTCGAGGGTTGACCGACTTCCAGGTGGAGAATTTCCCTTCCCAACGATTCGAGCCGTTCGGCCTCGCGCATCACCTCCATCACATAGAAGGGCGGCACGTCGCTTCGGGCAGACAGTTCAACCACGTTGAGCACTGTAACGTCGCCCGCTACTCAGAGCCGAACGCGACGTCTACAGGCGCCGCAGCCGCACCTCATCGACGTTGTGATCGAGGTCTTTCACCAAGACGAGGTCTGCTCGATCGCGGGTGGGGAGAATGTTCTCGACAAGATTGCGTTCGTTTATCCGAACCCAGATGTCGGTGGCCGTCGCCACCGCCTCTTCGTCGCTTAGCTCGCCGTAGCGACGGAAGTACGATCGGGGGTCTTGAAACGCTGTCTCTCTCAAGGTAAGGAAACGCTCGACGTACCACCGACGGATGTACTCAACCGGCGCGTCGACGTACACCGAGAAGTCGAAGTAGTCCGATACGAAGGTCGGCGACGTTGACTCCGCGGGCCCGGTTTGAAGAACGTTAAGACCCTCGACGATCAGAATGTCGGGTTGTTGGACCGTCACCACCCGATCCGGCTCCACGTCATAAACAAGATGTGAGTAGACCGGGGCATCAACGTGGGGACGCCCTGACTTGACCGCGTCGAGAAAGTGAAGGAGTCGGCGCCGGTCGTAGCTCTCGGGGAAGCCTTTGCGATCCATCAAGCCGCGCTCTTCAAGGATTCGGTTGGGGTAGAGAAACCCATCGGTGGTGACAAGCTCCACCCGAGGGTGATTCGGCCAGCGGGCGAGCACTTGGCGAAGGACACGAGACGTCGTCGACTTGCCTACTGCCACCGAACCGGCGACGCCGATGACAAACGGCGTCTTGGCCGGGAGCTTTCCCAAGAACGTGTCGGTGGCCCGGTAGAGCTCTTGGGAGGCCCGAACATGCAGGTTCAGTAGCCGCGACAACGGCAGGAAGAACCGCACAACCTCAGCCAAGCTAAGAGAAACGTTCAGACCGCGCAGTGCTTCCAGGTCATCTTCGGTGAGTGATAGCGGTGTGGACGCCCTGAGGGCCGCCCAATCATCGGCTGAGAAGGTGACATACGGCGACTCGAAGTCCGAGACCGCTCGACGGTCGCTGTTACTCATAGCGTCCTAAGGCGATCGTAGAGCGTTGAGGTCGATGGCGGCGTCCGGCAGCGGCCCCTCAACCAACTGCTCGATCAGAGAAGGAAGTTCTGGTGGCAGGAAGCTCTCGGTCGATGCAGCAAGCTCCTCCCATGGCCACCACCTCGCGCTTTGAAACGCAAGCGCCTCAAGTGCTTCCAGGCCTGTCGCCGCTCGAATCTCTCGCTGCTCGGTCCATGCGACGTGGACAACCTCGTCTTGGTCGAAGTGGTAACCGCCGAAATCGAATTCCACATGCTGAGTCCACACCACCGGTCCGATCTGCGCCGGGGTAATGCCAGCTTCCTCTTCGAGCTCGCGACGGGCAGCGTCAGCCGACGTCTCGCCGGGGTCGATTCCGCCGCCTGGAATCTCCCACCACATTCCCTTTTCCGAGTCAGCCGGATCCCGGGACTGGATGAGAAACACCTCTTTGGCATCGTTGATAACGACTACCCGCGAAGCCTGGCGTTTGAGTACCCATCTCGCCACAGCGCCACTGTACTGTCACCAGCCAGTCTCTGTGCCACCCGCCGCCGAAGGAGTGGCCGCCGAAGCGGCAACACCCACTAGATGGGAGCGTTGTTCCCCAATATGACCACCACGTCAGCGCCGTCGGTGGGTATCCCGGGGCTCCGGTCCAGCAAGGGCTGCACCAAATCTTCCTCGAAACCGAGAAGTAGCGCTATCCGAACCGCGTCGAGGCGGTACCCGTCGGCGTAGTACACCAAGCTCTCGTCCTCAGGTTCGCCGTCCTTGTTCGCCGGGGCGATCATTCCGTAGCCGATGAGGGCCAGGCGTTCGGACGCTCTACCGGCCAGCCCGTCGCGGCCATCAGAGCCGTTGCCGACGATAACGCTCACCTCGTTCGGTGGCCGACTGCCGACCACGTCGATTTCGGCCGCTCGCTCAGCCAACTCCTCATCATCGATGGTGTCGACTTTCTCGGAGTTGAAGAAGCCCTCCTCCCAGATGTCTCCTGCCGAGCCCGTCCACTGCAGGACGAAGTAGCCGCAAATACCAAGAGCCAGTATGAGGAAAGCAGCGTTCACCAAGTCATGTATCTCTATTCGCTTCATCGGTGTTGCTCCTTTCTCCAAACCATCATCGTTCTCGCTCCGACACTCTCAGAACCCAGCGAAGAGACGAGTTCGCCTGGGGATCTTGCCCACTACCTATTCCTCGTCGGCCAGAAGCCTCGCCCTGGTGAGAAAACCTGTGTGACCGACCATGCGATGCTCGGGCCTTACGGCTTCCCCGGCGACATGCCATCCCCGATGTAGAACCTCGGTCGTCGACAAGTCACCAAAGCCGTTTCGATCAAGCGCTTGATGTACTTTCGACACTTGCATCACCGACGGACTGTATGACACCAGTATTGCACCTCGTTTGAGGTGAGTGGCGACATGGGGAATGGCTTGCCATGGTTCGGGCAGGTCAAGGACGGCACGATCAAACGGACCGCTGCAATGCCCGACGTAGCTGTCGGCCGAGTAGCTGTCGCCGAGTTCCACCAGGTAGCGACCGTCGGCTTCGGAGGCCAGGAAGGTGGCAACATTCTTTTGGGCACGGGCGGCGAAGTCCTCGCGGATCTCCAGACCGTGAATGGTTGCCCCGGCACGGAGCATCGCCATCGACAGCGCACCGGATCCGACACCGGTTTCGAACACACGCATGTCCGGACCGATGTCGGCCATCAACAGCATGGCCCCGATGTCTTTCGGGTAGATGACCTGGGCTCCCCGCGGCATCGCCACGATGAAATCGCTCAACGTCGGACGGTAGAGCCGGAACCGCTGGCCTTTCGTAGTGGAAACCTTCGCCCCTTCGGCGGTGCCGATCAGTTGATCATGAGGGAGTTGGCCAGCATGAGTCTGGAAGTCACCGTCTTCTTCTAATCGAAAGACGTACTTTCGATTCTTGGTGTCGATCAACATGACAAGCTCGCCTTCGGCGAGCGGGTTCGCTGCCGGATACTTGCTGGCCGTCGCATCTTCAGGCTTGTTTGATGCGTCTTTATCCAGTTCAGCCACTGATGCTGTTTTATCCAGTTCAGCCACTGATGCTGTCTCCAACGTTTGAGGCTGGCTGAGCCACCCGTTGCAGAAGGCGACAGAACGAACAGACCTCGTTATCGGTCGGAGATCCGCAACGCCCACAGGGCCCGATGGCGGGCGCCTGGGCATCATCTGACATCGCCGAGGTTTCGGCGTCCAAGATGGGGGTCAGATTCCGAAGAAAGCCGTTGTAAAACTCAGCTTTTGCTCCGGGCGAAGATTCTTCCAACATGTTGAGCATCTCTTTGTAGCGAATATGGCTGTTGCCGGCTGACATAGGGCACTCGTCAACCTGATAGTCGATGCCGCTCACGACGCAGTAGGCCGCCGACTCTCGTTCGGACAAACGGATCATCGGCTTCACCTTTCGCGGAAAGCCATTGCCCTCAGGTAGAACCGGCCGCTGACGTCGCATGAAGTCGGTCTGCCATCTGAGTGTGTTGCCGAACAGTACTGCGGCTTCGTCGTCGAGATTGTGACCGGTTGCAACGGCGTCGTAGCCCCCGTCGAGAGCAGCGGTGTTAAACAGGTGCCTCTTTGACAGGCCACATGCCGAACAGGGTGCTCGCCCGGTGGATGCGGCGGCTTGCTCAACGTCGTAACCAAAATCGCTTTGCAGATCGACTCGTAGCAACGTTGCTCCGGCCGGGGTTGCTACCTTTTCGACGAACCGCTCGACATACCCGGCCGAGTCTGTTGAGTAGCCGTCGATGCCGAGTCCGATGAACAGTCCATCGGCTTCGTAGCCCAGTTTGAGCAAGATCTCCCACAATGCGAGGCTGTCTTTGCCACCCGACACAGCAACCAGCAACCGGTCGTCGGTCGTGAACATCTTGTGGTCGGAGATCGCCCGTTCAACCTGTCTATGGCAGTGACGCACAAAGTGCTCACCGCAGAAATAGGCATTGTGGCGGCGGACGTCGATTACGGCCGCGCCCCGGCAAACCCGGCACTTCATTAGATTCAACCTCCGCTTATAACGGGGCGAATTTCGACGTCGTCACCCGCAGCCAACACCGCGTCACCCGGCACCAATGCACCGTTGCGGATCACCAGCACGGCCTCTCGACTCAGCTTCAGCCTCTTCAAGAGCTTTGGGATGGAGATCGGGCCGTCGAATTCCATCGTGCGGCTCGGATTTCTGAGGACAACAGTGATCGCCTCTGAACTCGTTGGTTCAGTCACGCCCCTACCGCCGGATGGCTCGACGCCGACGACCACTCTTGCGTTCGGATTTTGCTTCGCGACGTAGCTCACGAATCTGACGTCGATGGGAGACGTCGAGATTCTTGATGACGATGGTCTCGCCCGGTTTCAGCGACGACATATCCACCAACTCTTGGCGACCAACAGTGGACTGGACTTTCCGCAATAGCCACAGAGCGGCCGATGTGTACAGCCACGATCGGGAGGGCCCGCCGACATAGGAACGGATGGCCATCTGTACGACTCGCTGCAACATGGCTAGACCGGTCCGCGAACTAGGTCAACGCCGACCTGTGAGTCGCCTGAACGTGAACATTGCTTGAAGCGTGCCACGATCTCAGATACGCCGAATTTCAACGACCGAGCTTGAGCGCTTACCGGCCCGACGGCC
Source organism: uncultured Acidimicrobiales bacterium (assembly GCA_937981915.1). Classification (GTDB taxonomy): domain Bacteria; phylum Actinomycetota; class Acidimicrobiia; order Acidimicrobiales; family SZUA-35; genus JAHELU01. The sequence goes on along the minus strand of CALJMD010000394.1, from coordinate 7,903 downwards.
AAGAACATAGATGATCAAGAAGATGATGACACTGGCCGCGCCACCGGCCAACGCCAGCCGCTTCTTGGAGTCTTCGGCGACAACGTCAACCTGTCCTTGGATGTCGCGGAACTTGGCCTCGATGTCTGCCGGAGTGATTCCGGTTGTTTCGGTCATTCAAAAACCTTCTTTCGGGCACGGCTCAAGGCGCTGTAGATGATCACCATTGCCAGCAGCAGGAATACGATGGCGATTCCGTAGGGTCCCAGAGAGGCCCACGACGAACCGCCGAACGTGTCAAGGCTTTGTAGAAGCCTCAACGTGGCCAACATGACGAAGAAGAAGCCCAGGAATACCAGGACCGATCCGGCAACGCCGAAACCCAGGTAGCGGCCCAGCGTCTTCAAGGGCTGCACGGTTTCCTGCTTGGCGTAGGCAATCAGGGTCTCTTGGACCTCCTGAATGCCGCGCACAGGGTTGGGTGTCGCCATCTAGTTCTTTCTCGTCGTCGAACAGTGGATTGAGGTCACCGGACGCCCGCGGCTACATGACACGGACAGGTGGACCAACACCGCCAGTCTAGCCAACCACTCCTGAGGTGTTGTGCACTTCGCCGCCTCAATCGCGGTCGAAGGTTAAGCGGCTTCGCCTACTCGTCGGGTTGCGACAGCTGGAACCGCAGCAGGTCATTCGCCTCCGAGACGAACTGCTCCAACTTGGTCAGCCGGTCGAGCGACGAATCGGCCTCGAGCAGCTGGTACTTGTCCAGCGGACCGACGGGCAGGAGAACGGACATCTGATAAAGGGCGACATCAATGTCGGGCGACAAATCGTTCAGCGTTCCCGGGCCGCCGAGTTCGGCCACCATTGCCATGGCCCGCCGAAAGTCCTTCTGCAACGCCGCGAACCGACCTGTCACCGCGTCATCCATGTCAAGCAGCTTCTCGCCAACGACGACCACTTCGGCCTGCGGGTAGGGATCGTCATCGAGCCATCGCTCGATCCGGAATCGTTGGGTTCCGGCCACCGTGATCAACCATCGGCCGTCGTCAAGCTGGACGGCTTCTTGGAGATCCACGACGGTTCCCATTTCAGCCCGCTGGTCGTCACCTCCAACTTCGGATCCGCGGGTGATCAAGATGACGCCGAACCGGCTGTTGCCATCAACGAGATCTTGAATCAGCTGGCGGTACCGAGGCTCGAAAATATGGAGCGACAAAACCTGAGACGGAAGTACAACCGACTCGAGCGGAAACTGCGGCAACACGACAGATTCAGCCGTTCCAGCGTCACTCACATCATCTCACTATCGTTGCGCAGGATCAGGTGGTCTTCGTTCAACCGTCAGTCCCATCTACCGGTATCGGCTCCAACGGGGACAATCGATCGAGGGCCGGGCCGCTCGGACGACGAACCAACGTTTCCGCCAGGGCGTCGTGCAGCTCGAAAACATCACCGTCAACTATCCGCTCCTGGTTGGTAATCACCGCGAATTGCGACGACGAGCCATCGACAGACGAAGTCACATACCCGGCCAGAGCTCGCGAGTTGTTCAGCGTCCCAGTCTTGGCTTCAACCTGACCTACCAGCGGCGGAGAGGTAAACCGGTCCAAGAGAGTGCCGCGTTCGCCGCCAACGGCCATGGTGTCGGCGAGGGCGGAGTCTCCTCCCGCCACGGTTAACAGTTCCACTAAGGCCTGGCAGGTCAACCGATTGTTCTGCGAGAGGCCCGAACCGTCGGCAATAACAACGTTGTTGAGCTGAACGCCGCGCTCCCCCAGGAGAGCGCGAACCGCCTCGGCACCGGCTGCGGTACTTCCCTCGTTGAACTGCTCAAGTCCGATTCGCTTTAACGCCAGTTCAGCGCCGATGTTCGAACTGAAGCTGTTTACGTGGGTTGCGATGGCGGTCATCGGAGGCGACTCCACAAACGCTAATTCGGTGCCTGACGCCGGGGCCGTTCCACGGTCGGCGCCGTTGGTGGCGATGCCCCGCTCGCTCAGCAGCCCCTCCAATATCTCGGCGGCGTGTATCGCCGGATCCTCGGCCTGTTGCCGGGGACGGACTGAGCCTCCAAAAACTTCGGGCCAGCCGACAAAGCCCTCGTTGACGCTAAGTGCGGACATCGGGCCAGTCTGATTGTTCGTGATGTCGACCGACGGCCAGTCGCCGAACCGAACGGTGTCAAGCAACGACTCGTCACCGATCACGCTGCCAGTAATCGTCGTTACCCCCGCCGCCGCGATGGCATCGGCCAAATCCTCAAGCCGGGTGAACGTCCGCGCTTCGGACGGCTCGTATTGGGCCACCCAATCGTCGGTGGCTAAGAACGGATCGCCGGCGCCGACAAAAAACAAGTCGCCGTCGATGACCCCGCCGGCCGGCGGGACATCGGTAACCACGGTCGTCCGGTAGGTGAAATCGGGACCGAGCACTTCGAGTGCAGCGAATGTCGTCAGCACCTTCATATTCGATGCCGGCACAACGCCACCGGGCACCGCCAGCGCCGGCTCCACCGGCCCGCCGGGGACGGTTACGGCCAGGCAGGTATCGGGCGGAGCGAGATCGACGACGGCAGTAATCTCGGTGCTGATCTCGGCCTCGCGGATTGGAGCGAGCAACGTCCTCGGAATGCGTCGGGCGGCAAACGCCGGAGTCTGAGGCTCGGCCTCAAACTCAATGTCGTCAACAGTTACCGGGGCAAAGTCCATCTGCTCCGCTGTTTGCCAAAGTCCAAGCGAGATCGCTGCGAGAAGAAGAGGCAGGAAAAGCTGACGGAAAATAACCGCGGGCGACATGAACGAACCAGACTAGCGGCCAGAAGAGGGCGGTTCAGTCACCAGTGGCTCCAGTGCCGAGCGCACGAAGTCTCTGATGTGAGCGAATCGAGCGTCGAGTGCCTTCGGAGCGAACGGATCCTGGTCAAGAAGCCCGATGAGCATGCGATGATCGGAGAAGTAGGTTAGCAACGCCCCGTACCCCGTCAGGACGAGATGCTCAGCATCATGTCGCCGAAATCGACCTGCTTCCATCTCATTTTCGAAGAAGCGGACCGCTCGGAGAAAGTACGGGCGCAGCGCCGTACCCAGATCGAAGTCAAGATGACCTTTGTCGGTGAGTGCTTCGCGGCGAACGATTCGAACGATTTCAGGATTGGTTCGAAAGAATTCGAAACTGACCTCGAGAATCGAGTCGACTTGGGCCCACGGATCAGTGTCGCCGGTTGGACGTTCGTCGATCTTGCGGCCCCATTCCGTAAGTGCTAGCTCGAGAATGTGCTGGTAGATCGCATCCTTGGACGGGAAGTAATAGAGCAGGCTCGGACGACGAATCCCGACTCCGGCCGCAATGTCGTTCAACGACGTGCCGTCAAAGCCCTGATTGGCAAAGCAAATGCGAGCTTCTCGAACAATGAGGTCTTTGGTCGATGAGTCGGCCACTAGCCACCAACCTACTGTTGGAACCATGGCAAGGGGGTGCGTCAGGACACCTTTTTGGTCCCCAAGAATTCGTCGGCCTCCGCCCGCCCCAGTGGCGGTATGGTCAACAATATGAAGATCATCGCGGCGCTTTTCATGGATGACCTTGAGCTTCGGCAAGTGCCTGGGCCGTCGACCAGGATCGACCTGGCCGGCATTCAGTTCTCGGCCCCGGCTCCGGCCCCGTGCCCGGTCACCGTCGCTCCACATCTCGTGGTGTTGATTTGGAACCCGCCCAGCGGCAAGGAATTGGCCGCACTTGAGGTCACGTTCCACAATCACGCCGATTTCGAAGCGGCGCCCGACGCCGATGAGCTTGAGCCTCTGGCTCGCAATGTGCAGCCGCTTCAGATCGAACCGGGCAAGTTCAACTACCGACTTGTCCGTGCCGAAATCGAATTCGAGGAATACACGACCATCGTCGCTCGTTGCCGTATTGACGGCGGCGACGACCTCGTCGTGCCGTACACCCTCATGCCGCCTGTCGAATAGGCGACCCACGGATCCACAACCCAACGGTACGAGATCGGTACCGTGAGCATTGAACGACCGACGAACCGGCTCATTCAGTCTCGCCTCAACTCCTGAAAAGGAAGCACATCACGCCCATGTCAGCTGGAACATCAACAACACCGACCAACGTGACACCAGAGCTTGAGCTAAAAGGCATCAACGTGATCCGTGGCTTGGCCATGGATGGCCCGCTGCAAGCAAACTCAGGCCATCAGGGAACGGCGATGGCTCTCGCCCCGCTGGCGCACGTGCTGTTCACCCGGGTCATGAACTACGACTCCTCGAACCCGGAGTGGCCGGATCGGGATCGTTTCGTCCTCTCCGGGGGCCACGCGTCGATTCTGCTCTACTCAATGTTGCACTTGACCGGCTTCGGCCTCGAACTCGACGAGCTGAAAGACTTCCGGCAGTGGAACTCTCGAACCCCGGGCCATCCCGAGGTCGGCCACACCCCCGGTGTGGAAGTCACAACCGGCCCGCTGGGCCAGGGCTTCGGCAATGCCGTTGGTATGGCCATGGCCGAACGAATGCTGCGAGCCCGCTTCGGCCCTGAACTTTGTGACCACTTCGTCTACGTCATGTGCGGTGACGGGGACATGTCCGAAGGGATAAGTCACGAGGCCGCCTCGTTGGCCGGCCACCAGAAGCTTGGCCGTCTCATCGCCATGTACGACGACAACCGGATAACAATCGACGGGTCGACCGACCTCGCCCTTTCCGATGATCCCGCTGCGCGCTTTGCCAGCTACGGCTGGCACGTGATCAATGTGGGCGACGCCGCCACCGATCTTGATGCCTTGACCGAGGCCCTCGAACAAGCCAAGTCCCAAACCGACGCTCCGACGATGATCATCGTTCGTAGCCACATTGGATTTCCTTCTCCAAACCTGACCGATCACCACAGCGCCCACGGCAATCCGTTCGACGACGCCGAAACGGCCGCCACCAAGGAAGTGATGGGCCTCCCATCCGACCAAGGCTTCTGGGTCCCCGATGACGTGCTCGCCATGTATCGGGCCGCCGGAAACGGTGGAGCCGAGCAGCGTCAGGCGTGGACCGAGCGCCTCGCCGCATCTCCCAAAGCAGACCAGTGGGCCACAGCCTGGGGTCAGAATTCCGATGCAGGCGTTTCAGCGGCGCTACAGGCAGCGGACGACTTCGAAACCGGTGCGTCCATTGCGACCCGCAAGGCTTCCCAGCAGGTCCTGACCGCCGTCGCCGAGGCAGAGCCGACCGTAGTCGGCGGCTCGGCTGACCTAACTGGAAGCAACGGTGCCAAAGTCGCCGCCGAGGCCCACAGCGTCGACTCACCCGAAGGTCGACAGATCTTCTTCGGTGTCCGCGAGCACGCCATGGGAGCCTCGATGGTGGGAGCAGCCCATCACGGCGGAGTTGTACCCGTGGGTGGCACCTTCCTGGTGTTCTCCGACTACATGCGTCCGTCTGTACGGCTGGCGGCAATGTCGGGGGCCAAGTGTGTCTTTATCTGGAGTCATGATTCGGTGGGCGTCGGTGAAGACGGACCCACACATCAGCCTGTCGAGCAGCTAATGAGTCTTCGGGCGATCCCGAACCTGCAGGTCATTCGCCCCGCTGACGCCAAGGAGGCTGCCGGGGCATGGGCCGCTGCGTTGTCCTACGACGGTCCGACCGGTTTGATCCTCAGTCGCCAGGGACTTCCAGTCCTCGAAAACTCTGACGCAGGCTCGGTCCAGCGCGGTGCTTATCGGGTAGCTGGTGACGCCGATGCCGAGGTAATTCTGGTCGCAACCGGCAGCGAGGTCGGATTGTGCGTCCAGGCAGCCGAGCAGCTAAATCAGTCCTCGATGACCGCCGCTGTCGTCTCAATGCCCAGCTGGGATCTATTCGACAAACAACCGCTGGACTACCGGCAAAGTTTGCTGCCGTCGGACCGGACAATCGTCTCAGTTGAGGCCGGCACCACGCTCGGCTGGGCCCGCTACGCCACGGCTAGCATAGGGATCGACCGGTTCGGCGCTTCGGCTCCGGGCCCACTGGTAATGGAGCGTCTGGGCATGAATGTCGACAACGTCGTTGAAACAGCCCGACAGGCTGCCACCACGTCGTAGCCTCCGCTACTTAAGCACTCTCTCCCCACCCCCACTGAACTTCATTACGCCGAGGAGGCGTCGCATGGGCCGACTACATGACCTTTACAACGACCATGGGCAGAGCCCGTGGCTGGACAATCTCCGACGGGGATGGATGGCAAGTGGTGAACTGCAGGAATGGATCGACCGCGGTGTCCGCGGCCTGACATCCAACCCTTCGATCTTCGCCAAAGCGATGACGGAAACCGATGATTACGACAGCGATGTCGAACGCTTTGCCGGTGAAGGCATGGCGATTGAAGACGTCTACTGGCGGTTGGTATCGGCGGACATCGCTCAGGCCTTGGAGCTTCTCGCCCCCATTCACCACAGCTCAGACGGCGAAGACGGCTACGTGTCGGTTGAAGTCGATCCCGGCTTGGCCAACGATGAATCCGGCACAGTGGACGCCGCCCGTGTCTTGGACAACAACCTGTCGGCCCCCAACCTCTACATCAAGGTTCCGGCGACGGCCGCAGGAGTGCCCGCCATCGCCACGTTGATCGGAGAGAAACGATCCATCAACGTCACATTGATCTTCAGCCTCACCCGCTATCAGGCTGTCATGGACGCCTACCTCCGCGGCCTGGAGACAGCGGACGGGCCGCTTGGGGACATTTCGTCGGTGGCGTCGTTCTTTATTAGCCGAGTCGACGTCGAAGTCGATCGACGGCTCAACGAGATCGGGTCCGAGAAGGCGCTTGATCTGCGGGGCAAGGCTGCGGTCGCCCAGGGCCAGTTGGCGTACCAACAGTTCCTCGAGACCTTTAGCGGCCCCCGCTGGGAGGCGTTGGCCGAACGAGGCGCACGCCTGCAACGGCCGCTATGGGCCTCGACCTCCACTAAAGACCCGTCATACCCCGACACCCTTTATGTCGATTCGCTGATCGGCCCCAACACGGTGAACACCCTGCCCGATCAAACGTTGTTGGCCTTCGATGATCACGGAACGCTTGGGCGTACCGTCGACGCCGACCCTGACTGGGCCCGAGGCGTGGTCGCTGACCTGAACGAGTTGGGCATCGACCTTGAAGAGGTGGCGGTCAAGCTCGAAGGCGAAGGCGTGGCTTCGTTCTCGAAGAGCTTCTCCGAGGCGCTAGCCAGCCTGGACGAACAAGCCAAGAGCTGACCCGCTTGTCGAGTTGTCGGTGATCAGTTCGTCGACTCGCCGTCAGTGACGCCAGTGACGCCAGTGACGACGATCATTGCCGCCAACGGAACATTAGGAAAGACCCGTCGGCCGCGGTCGACGACATCGAGGCGAGCGATACTCCCGTCCAGATACAACATGTCGGTGAGACCAAGTTCCAGCCCGTGGTTGGCAAGCTCCCACATGTTGACCGGACGCCGGGCGAAGACCAGTACTGCTCTCCCGTTTCCGTCAACCCCAACCGCGGTTCGCGTTGTCCGTGACTGCGAGCCTGCCGTAAACAGTGAATTGATCGTTGAGGCTTCCAGCAGGATGGGACCCGACTGCAGAGCGTGGACGATGGGAGCGGTCTCCCCCGTTGAGGCAAGCAACAAAGCGGAGGGCTCGGCAACATAGCGTTCGGCGAAGCGGTCGGTTGTTAGCACGTGAAAACCCGAGTCGGTAACGACAAACACGCCGTTTGGCTGCAAGAAAAAGTTGCCACCTCCTGAGGCACGATTGAGCGGGACCTGTTCCCGTCCATCTTCGATGTGCAGGCCCAGCGGTGCCAGCGATGTGTCATAGATGCCGCCGTTGGCAATTGCGAGAACGGTCGCCCCGGTCGCTTCTACCGCTCGGCGAGCCGCCTCCAGCTGTCCATACGGACTTCCCGATTCGTCAGTCCACACCAG
>CALJMD010000393.1 GCA_937981915.1 uncultured Acidimicrobiales bacterium | reverse complement strand
CAGTTGCGGGGTGTAGCCCACAAACCATGCCGCCCGGTAGGCCTGAGCGGTTCCCGTTTTGCCCGCTGCCGGGCGGCCGATGTCGGCCCGTTGCCCGGTGCCGGAGGTGACCACGTCGGCCAGCACGCTGGTGACGTTGTCAGCCGTGGTCGGGGATAGGATCTTTCGGCCCGGTCGGGCCCGGTTGTCGATCAACACGTTGCCATCGGCGTCGATCACCCGCGACACCGCGGTCGGCTCGACTCGGAGCCCCCGGTTAGCGAATGTTCCGTACGCCGAGGCCATCGCCAATGGCGACGTTTCCACCGCTCCCAACGCCACGCTCGGTCCGTAGGTCTTGTCGGGTGAGTAGTCCAAGCCCAAGTTGCGGGCCAACGTCACCGTGTTCGACAAGCCGACGTCGAGCACCAGCTGAGCGAACACCGTGTTGACCGACGCCCGCATCGCCTCTCGAAGCGTGATATCGCCGTAGTCACGGAAGTCGTAGTTGGACACCGAACACTCGCCTCCCTGACAGTTCGGGACCGACCATTGCGCCGGCGCCGGGTAGCGGGTTTCGGGGGCCAGCCCCTCGTTGATGGCCGCCGCCAGCACCAACGGTTTGAACGAGCTTCCCGGTTGGAACCCGGTTGAGCCACCGGTGGCCAGATTCACCTGCGACACGCTGTAGTCCCGGCCACTGACCATGGCTTTGATGTGCCCGTCGCCGGGGTCAACCGAGACCAGCGCCATCTCGATCGGTGATTCGGTGTTCTCCAGTCGAGCGGCGACCGCCGTCTCCGCCTTGGCCTGGAGGTCAGGTTCAATGGTGGTCTCGATCGTCAGTCCACCGGTGTAGACAAGGTCCGGCCCCAGTTGATCGGTTAGTTCGGCCTCCACCAGATCCACAAAAAACGGGAACCGGGACGCCCCCTTCTTGGGTCGAGGCACCAATAGCGTCACCGATGCCGGGGGCGGACTGTCGTCATCGGCGGCCCATAGCGTGCGAGCCATGTTCCGCTCGTAGTCGGATTCGTCGAGGTAGCCCTGTTCGTACATTGCCGTCAGCACCAGTCGGCGTCGTTCGTCGGCCGCTTCGATGTCGACAAACGGTGACAGCCTCGTCGGAGCCTTGACCACACCCGCCAGCGTCGCCGCCTCGGAGGCGTCGAGTTCGTCGATGCGCTTGTTGAAGTAGATCTTGGCCGCCGCACCAACCCCGTAGGCCCCCGACCCGTAGTACGAGCTGGTCAAGTAGCCGAACAGAATTTCATCTTTGTCCAGCAGCTGTTCGACCTCGCGGGCCAAGAGTGCTTCGTCCACTTTGCGTTCCAACGTTTGGTCTTGCGAAAGGTAAACGTTTTTCACGTACTGCTGAGTGAGCGTCGACCCACCTTGGGCGATGCCACCGGCGGCAAGGTTGACCTGGGCCGCCCGAGCGATGCCTTCATAGTCGATTCCGTTGTGCTCCCAGAACCGTTTGTCTTCGATGGCCACCACCGCGTCTTTCAACAGTTGTGGAACGTCATCGGGTTCGACCGCCACGGTCTCGTCGAACCCTCGGAAGATCCCGATTCGATTGCCTGAAGCGTCATAGACCATGGAGGGCACGGCTTCGATCGTCGGCCGTTTGTCCGGAAGCTCACCGACCGGCAGCGGAGCGTTCAACAAGGTCGAAACAGCGACGGCTCCGGCCACCGGAGGGACCACGAACACGGCGACAGCCACCGCTGCCAACAGCCGAAGGCCGGCCCGCAATGCTCGAAACGGGGCGGACGAGCGCTCAGCCATCGTTGTGGCCTTCATTGTCGGCTGAGCCGGTTGATGTTTCAGGCGTCGACGTTGACGACGACCCGGCTGATGCCGTGGTGGTCGTCGGGCCCGAGCCATCGCCGGTGTTGGCGGTTGTGGTCACCGTCGAGCCGTCGCCCCCTTTGGGCGGCACGGTCGTCGGCGGAGGAGGCGGGATCTCCCGACAGCCCGGGTGTCGCCCGACGGAGCGAACCGCCCCGCTGTCGCCCGGCGTCCTAGCGGACGAGACCGATCCAGCAGAGCCCGAATCGGCAGAGCCTGAACCGGCAGAGCCTGAACCGGCAGATGAAGTGTCACCAGTGGACGAGGCCGAAGCAGACCGGGTCAACCCGGGAATCGACACCGAGGCTGCAAGTGACACCGAACCCGGACGGGTGCAGCGCAGCTTGAACGTGGCGTGGCCCGAGTCGTCCACCTTGATCGGGCTTGTCGACTCCAACGTTGCCGCCCCGGTAACCGTCAGCGTCACCCGGGCACCGGTGACCGCAGCGTTGGCGATCATGCCGTCGGCGTCAACCCGACGCTGGCTCACCGACACACCAACCGAACCGGTCAGCCCGTCAAACATAACGCCGCTGTTGTTCAGCTGGATCGAGACCTTGTCGTCAACTTCCTCCAGGCGAAAGCTGTGTGAATAGCGTTCACCGGCTTCGACGAAGAAAACGGTTCCCGCCCGATCGACGGCTTCACCGGGTAGCCACGATCGCAGCCGGTATCGGCCTCCTGGCAGTTCACCGGCCGACCATGCCCCCTGGCTGTTGGCTCTCACATCAACCGATCCGATGCCTTGAGCGGTGTGGCGTTCGATGCGAACCGTGGCCCCGGCAGCCGGACGGGAGCCGATGAACGCCGAGCCGGACAGGGTGACCGTGCCACCGTTCATGGCCACTGCCTCGAGCTCACCGGCGGCATCCACGAACGCCAGGTCGAGTGGCCGGCGTCGGGTGTCTTCGCCGCCGCGAATCTGGAACGGGGACGGCGGCAGCGGCGTCTTTTCGACGTCGAGATCGATGCCGGTCAGGCGGATGTCAACGTCGGACTCCGAGTCTCGATAAGCGTCGAGAACCAGATCACGATGGTCGTACACAAACCATGAGGCGACGACCATCAACAGGGTCAGACCGAACTTCACCTGATCCCTTCGACCCAAAAAGCCAAAAGCTGAGCCATACGGCCCAGCCTTCAGCGAGTTCTGT
>CALJMD010000392.1 GCA_937981915.1 uncultured Acidimicrobiales bacterium | reverse complement strand
GGTCGAATAGTGAGTGGCAGCGTGATTTGTCGGTCTCTCATAGCAAGCTTGGTGATTTCGCTCGGGCGGTTGGTGATTTGGAGTTGGCGCGGTCTCACTACGAGAAGGCGCTGGCGATTAGGGAGCGGTTGGCGGTGGCTGATCCGTCGAATAGTGAGTGGCAGCGTGATTTGTCGGTCTCGCATAGCAAGCTTGGTGATTTCGCTCGGGCGGTTGGTGATTTGGAGTTGGCGCGGTCTCACTACGAGAAGGCAGTGGAAGCCGCAGGCGGTTCGGTCACCGCAGCTGATGCCCGAGCTGCCGGTCTCAGTGGGCTCGCATCGCTGGCCCTGATGGAAGGTTCGCCCGAGTAGTCAATTGATCCATCCCTTTCCGCCCTAAATCTCCGCATGCAGACGGGCGGAAAGAACGCCATAGTCGACCTGACAGCGCTACGTACGGCTAGGGCCTCGCTTGGAGAGAGTGACTTCATCAACCTCCTCGATCAGCGCGTGGACGTCGAGTCCCGAACGAATCTGATGACGGCTATCGACCAATTGGAATCGGCCAGCACCGAAGACGTCGACTAGCGTCAGAAGCCGAAGCACTGGCCGCCGTGGTGACGGGCGGAAAGCAACTGCGTATCATCACCTCTGACCGCGCTGACGAAGCCAGCTACCGTACAGCTCTGACGCGCGCCTTCGACCTTACTGTCCCGTGACGACTCAAGCCGTAGGCGGTCGCTATTATTCGCCTGTTAGGTCCCGGTCCTCTAGCTCCCAGGCGTGGTCGAGCATGTGCCAGGCGCAGCGTCGAATCAGGAATTGCAGCGCCCACGAGCGGGCCGATTCACCCCGGGCGTGATGGTCCCGAATGGCGTCGGCGAAGTCGTCTCGGTAGGCCAGGAGAGCCTTGGGGTCGTCCCGGGTTTCCATCGGTACTTTCACGCCCACTTTCGGTGCGAACTCGTCGATTTCCGCACCGTTGACGTGCCGGATTATCTTCTCTTTCTCCCGGCCGCCGCCTCGCGGACCTTTGCGGAGATCGGTTGACACTCTGGCCGCGGTGTCATCGAAGGTGGTCCACGAAGCCCGGAGCAAAGCGAGCTTCCGTTCGAAGTCGGCCTCGGTCATCGGATCGTGTTCGACCGTGGCCGCCCGTCCCGACACGCCGTAGAAGTCGGTCATGCCGATGCCTTCGACCTCTTCGACCATCTCCAAATCACCTAGGTCTGCGAACTCGTCACCGTAACCGGCGAGCTCGGCCACCTTGGCGAAGCGGGGACGATAGGTGTCGAGCACCGCCAGCACGTCGCCGCCCAGTTTGGTGCTGCGGTCCCACCCGGGCCAGTCGAAGGCGCTCGCCACCACGCGCTTCTTCTTGCCGTGCTCAACCATGACCCGAACGACTTCGCTCATACCCCGACCCTAATTCATGGCTCCCAGGCTGTATACGGCTACCGGTGGTACACAGCTATCCGGTTGTATACAGGGCGGTCGCCGACGCACGCCGGGCGGGCGTGGACAGCAGATCGGCATTGTCGCTCCACTGTTCGATCGACCCGATCGGGGGTAGGGATCGAACCGTCTCGTCGACAATTCGATCGCGAAAGATCGCTGGGATCTCACGGTTCGTGGTCAAGGCTGGTCGATCATAGAACTGATGAACGACCGGCGTTGGCAGCTCAAACCCCGCGGCACCATGGCGCTGAGCCACATTCTCGATTGACGTTTGCAAGTGTTGCTGACGGGTCTGCCAATCGTTGGCAGCCAGCACCGAGGCCAGCGCATCCTCCAGCTCAGGCCCACATGCCAGTTGGCGCAGCGCCGTGCCCTGCCACTTCGGGTACGGCATCCACGTTCGTTCAATGAGGAACGCCAGCTGCATGATGTCGCGACACAGTCGGGAAGCGATGATGCGGGAGCCAACGTCGTCGGAACACTCGCCGGTTCGGGAAACAAAAGGCAGTTCCTGCTCTAGTCGAGTCCAACCGGCAGCCAATGCGGTGAGCCAAACATCGTCCGGGTACCAGCGCAACGCGTCGCACACATTCGAGTAGGAAACGCTGGTGTCGTGAAACACCGCGCCTCCCGCTACTTCGAGAACAGATTGGCCGGTCACACACATCCATTGAGTTGCCGTGAGCGGAGTCCGCAGATCAAAGCCCAACCGTTCGGCAGCGAAGTCGTGCACCGTGTGGAGGTCCACGTTGTGCACGACGGTGTCGTCCCAGCTCACCGCAAATCGGGTCGGCCAGCCGTCGACTTCATCAGGTAGCCCGTCCTCCAACGCCTGATTCAAAGCCGGCAGCCTGGCTTGCGAAACATCATCGACCAGCACGGTCAGCCTGCACCCGAAGTCATGGTCGTGCGATCGTCCATCGTCAAAGCCCAGCACGTCGGACCCGGAGCCGAGCCGCCCCGCCACATAGCCTTCGCCGGACAGCACCTCTTCAACGATCGCCTTGACCGCTGTCTGGTAGAAGCGCCCTGCTAATTCTTGACCGAATGTCACCTCTCTATCTGTAGCCGTTCCGGCCGGTGGTCGCCGTGTATCCTGTGGCGATGAGCGGGTTGGCGGAACTACAGAATCTCTTTGACGA
>CALJMD010000391.1 GCA_937981915.1 uncultured Acidimicrobiales bacterium | reverse complement strand
GCGCTGCAGGCGCGCCTGGGTTCCCGTCTGGCCCACGGAGAGGTATCCACGTAGGCTGGCTCGATGGTCAGTGGGCCCAACGACGCTCAACTACGGGAACGAGCCAAGAAGGTCATTCCAAACGGAATGTATGGTCATCAGTCGACGCGACTGTTGCCAGCCAACTTCCCGCAATGGTTCAGCCGAGCCGAGGGCGCGTATCTCTGGGACGTTGACGGCAACCGCTACCTGGATCTCATGTGCGGGTACGGGACCAATCTGTTCGGCTACCGAGACGAACGGGTCGATGAAGCCGTTGCGACGCAGCTGGCGGTCGCCGACAACATGACCGGACCGTCGCCGCTGATGGTGGATCTGGCCGAACAGTTCGTGTCCATGGTGTCGCACGCCGAGTGGGCCATGTTCTGCAAGAACGGCACCGACGCCACCACCATGGCCGTGACGGTGGCCAGAGCGGAGACTAAGCGACGCCACGTCATCGTCGCCGAGTACGCCTATCACGGGTCGGCGCCGTGGTGCACTCCGATCCCAGCCGGTGTGGTGCCCGAACAGCGGGCCCATATTTCGAGTTGTGTCTACAACGACGTTGACAGTCTCGACGAGGCGGTTGCCGCTGCAGGCGACGACTTGGCGGCCGTCGTGGTCGCGCCGTTTAAACACGACGCCTTTCAAGACCAGGCGCTACCCGATCCCGACTACGCCCGCCGAGCGCGGGAATTGTGCGATGTCAGCGGCGCCATGTTGATCGTCGACGACGTACGGGCCGGGCTGCGGGTGTCGAAGGACTGCAGCTGGGAGAGCCTGGGCGTGCGCCCGGACATGAGCACGTGGGGTAAGACGATCGGCAACGGACACCCGATCTCGGCGCTGCTCGGATCAGAGTCATGTCGACGAGGCGCCGGTGACATCTACGCCACCGGCTCCTACTGGTTCTCAGCCGGGCCGATGGCCGCCGCGCTCGAAACGCTTCGTCTCGTTCGAGAAACCGACTACTTGGAACACACCGTCGCTCTCGGTAAACAGCTGCGGATCGGGCTCGACGATGCGGCAGGTCGCTATGGGTTCTCTTTGCACCAAAGCGGCCCGGTTCAAATGCCGCAGATCTTCTTCCAAGGCGACGATGACTTTCGATTGGGATTCGCCTGGGCCGAAGCGATGTCAGCCGAGCGGGTCTACGTGCACCCGTGGCACAACATGTTCTTCTGCGACGCTATGACGTCCGAAGACATCGACTTCGCTCTCGCGGCCGCCGATCGGGCCTTCGGTGTCGTTGGCGGCACGCTCGATTCAATCGAGCCCCACCCGGTAGTCAAGACGCTGGTCGGAGGCACCTGATATGTCAAAGGTGGACGTGTGCGTCATAGGCGGAGGAATAGCTGGAACGTCTGTGGCATCAGCGTTGGCGGAACGCGGTGCCACCGTCGCGGTCTGCGAGCGCCACGGCCAACTCGGCACCCAGACAACTGGGCGGTCGGCGGCCATGTTCCTCGAAGGCTACGGAACGCACAACCTTCGCTTGTTGACGAAGGCCTCCCGCTCATGGTTCGACGATTGGGGAGCCGACGATGATCTGATCGGCGGCCCGCTACTTCGCCAGCGAACAATGCTGTCAATCGGCCGGGCCGACCAACGCCAGGGCATCGACCGTCAGGTGGCAGCCTGCGAAACGGTTGGCAATGCGGTGAGCATACTTGGCGAAGACCAGGCTCGGATCATGCACCCTCATCTTCGAATCGGCTATGTCGATGCTGCTGTGGCTGACGAAGCGTCGTTTGAGATCGACGTCGAACGCTCGCTCCAGATGTTCTATCGCACAGCCCGCCGAGCGGGCGCCGAGTTTCACCTGACTCACGACATCTGGCGTGTGGAGGGGAGCAGCGCAACGTGGACGGTACACGCCACCGACGTGGACGGCACCATACAGGCCGGTGTGCTCGTGAACGCTGCCGGAGCATGGGGAGATGTCGTAGCTGACATGGCTGGTGTAGAGCCGATCGGTCTTGAGCCACGCCGACGAACGGCCTGTACTGTTGCCTCCGGCGACATCGACACAACTGACCTGCCTCTACTGGTCGATATCGACGAGAAGTTCTATGTGAAACCTGAGTCAGGCCACTTCCTGTACTCGCCTGCCGACACTACGCCATCGGCACCGATGGACGCCCGGGCGGAGGAGATTGACGTCGCCCTAGCTCTCGAACGGGTGGCAGCGGCGACGACGCTTCCTGCTCGGTCCGTTACGGCTTCCTGGGCCGGGCTGCGAACCTTCTCCCCCGATGGCGAAATCGTACTTGGTCCGGAGCCGTCTCGTCCCGAGTTCGTCTGGTGTGTGGGGCAAGGGGGAACCGGGATTCAAACTGCTCCGGCGGCGGCCGCAATCGTGGCTGATCACGTTGCGGGAGAATCGAACTCGGCGCTGAGTGACCAGCTCAGGCCCGAGCGGATACGGGGTGTCCCGCACAGTAGCCAGCACGGCAGCCAACAGAACGCTGATGCGATAAATGGGTAACGTGCCGCCAGTCTCTTGGCTTGATACCCCGTCCCACCGGCAGTGGCTCCAAGATGGCTTCGCCCGAATCATCCGCTTCGCTCTGCCGTCAATCCGCCCCGGTGGAGGCTTTCACTATCAAGACGTTGACGGCAGTCCGCTCCCTGGCCACGACCCGCAGTTGTTCCTGACCGCCCGGATGGCGCACACCGCTGCCCTGGGCGTCGGCGCCGGTATACCGGGGTCAGGTGAGCTCCTCGACCATGCTGTGGACTCACTACTGGGCTTACACCTCGACACCATAAACGGCGGCTGGATCTCCGAGCCCGGCACGGTCGGGCGCAAATCAACCTACGACCACGTCCACGTCGGACTGGCGGCCGCTACCGCCATGACCGTTCAACATGGCCGCGCCGAAGAGCTGTTTGGCCACGTGGCCGAGA
>CALJMD010000390.1 GCA_937981915.1 uncultured Acidimicrobiales bacterium | reverse complement strand
CGCAATCCGATCGGCCAGAGCGAATGCTTCATCTTGATCGTGGGTCACGTACAGCGCTGTCTGCTTCACCTCACGCAACAGGTGGCTGAGATCCTCAACCAGCTGATCTCGCAGCAACCGATCGAGTGAACCCAGAGGCTCATCCAACAGCAACACCGACGGTCGCGGGGCAAGCGAGCGAGCCAACGCCACCCGCTGACTTTCCCCACCCGACAACTGATCGACTGCACGGTCCTCGAAACCGCTCATGCCGACAAGTTCCAACAGCTCCGCTACTCGATGTTGCTGATCACGAGGCTTCCAACCAGCGATCTCCAGCCCGTAGCCAACGTTGGCCGCCACCGAACGGTGAGCGAACAGAGCATTGTCTTGAAACATCATGCCGATGCCCCGAGCGTGAGCGGGTACCCCGGTCAGGTCCCGCCCGTTCACCGACACGACACCGGACGACAGCGGCTCCAGGCCAGCCACCGCTCGCAGCAACGTCGATTTCCCGGAGCCGCTCGGTCCAACCAGGGCAACCACCTCCCCGGCCGCCAACTCCAACGTCACATCGGTCACCGCCGCCACCGCTGGCGTTCGGCCGGCGCCCTCATAGCGAACGGTCACCGAATCGATCGACAAGCTCACAGCAAACCCCCAACACTGTCCGACGACCTCGGGCGGGCACGCTCCAGCACCGCAGCCACCACTGCCACCAACACCCCGATGACGACGCTCAAGGCCAGAGCCTGACCCCGCAGCGACTGACCGGGAGTAGACAACAGCCTGAAAATGGCCAGCGGCGCGGTGAATGACTCCTGCCCGCGAGCAAGGAACGACGTGGCCCCGAACTCACCGAGGCTCACCGCTGCGGCGAACCCGGCCCCGGTCAACGCAGCGCGCCGGGTGACCGGCCAGTCGACGGTTCGCCACACAACCCCAGGCGACGCTCCCAACACGGCGGCAGCCTGACGAACTCGCAGCCCCACCGACCGCATCGCCGGTACGACGGCCGCTACGACAAAAGGCACGCCAATCACAGCGTGCGCCAGCGGCACCAGCCAAATTGACTGGCGAAGATCAAAAGCGGCGAAGCCAACCAAGTAGCCGAAGCCCAATGTCACCGCCGACACGCCGAGCGGTACCAGGTTCAGTGTCTCCAGCCATCGCCCCAGCGGTCCCCCGGCGACAATGGCCGAAGACGCAGCTACTCCTACCACCGTTGCCACCAAGGCTGCGGCAGAGGCAAACAGCAGCGAGTTGACGATTGCCTCCGCGGCCGACACCGGAAGCACATCAGCGCGGTCGAACAAGTTGAGATAGTGATCAACACCGAAGCCGTCCCCTACCCGCACGCTCTGGGCCACCATCAGAACCGCAGGCACTGCTTGGATAGCAACCACGATTGCCACTGCCAGGGTCAACACCAGCTTGCGGGCGACAGAGTTTACGGGACCGGGTCGGCCCGGTCGCCATGTGCCTTTCGATGCCCGGCGTTGCAACAACGCGGAGGAAACAGCCAACGCCACAACGACCACCAGTTGCAGGAGCGCTAGGACGGCGGCTACATCAAACTCGGCTCGGGTCACGGCGAACCGGTAAATCTCCGTTTCCAACGTGGCCCGCCGTAGACCGCCGAGTATGCGGATCACGCCAAAGCTGGTGAAGCTGAACAGAAAGACGATCGACGCCGACGCCAGCAGGGCCGGAGTGAGCTGGCGGAAGGTAACTGTTCGCCATGCCGTCCACGGCGACGCTCCGAGCATTCGGGCGGCTTCGTGTTGGCGGGAATCGATCGTGGCCCAGGCACTCGACACCACCCGCACCACCACCGCCAGGTTGAAGAACACGTGGGCGTAGACAATGGCCAGCAGCGGCATGTCCAAGCCGATGGCGTCAAAGGTGTTGTCCACCGCGGCGGCAACGACAACGGTAGGCAACACAAACGGCACGACCACGGCTGCTCTCAACAGTTGCCGACCGGGGAAACGCAGCCGGGCCAGGCAGTAGGCCAGCGGCAACCCCAACACCACGGTCGCCGCGGTGGAAGCCAACGCCTGGATAGCGGTGAAGGCCACCACCGAACGAGTTGAGCCGCGACCAAGCACCGACCAGACCTCGCCTGGGCCTACTGATGCCAAGCTTCGGTTGAGGACCGCCACCAGCGGCCAGACCACAAGCGCAATCAGAAACAGACCGGCCGCTCCCCCGGCCACCAGTCCAAGGCGGCCGGAGGGGCCAGACGGCCTTGATGTTCTAGCGGAGAACAATCTCCGCCCACTCTTGCGTCCACCGACTGCGATTGGCTTCAATCTCCGCCGGCTCCAGGGTCAGCGGCGAGTCCACTACGGTGGCCCACTGTTCAAATGAGCTCGGGATGGCGGCCTCGCTGTTGGCGGGGTACACAAACATGTTGAGCGGCATGTCCTCCTGGAACAGCGTGTCGGTCATGAAGTCAACCAGCTTCTCCGCTCCGTCACGGTTTTCGGTTCCGGCCAGGATTCCGGCGAATTCAATTTGGCGGAAGCAGCTGTCGGTCAGGACACCGGTCGGGGGCTCCTCGTAGTCGACCTCGGCGAAGATGACCTCAGCGACTGGGCTGGTGGCATATGAGGTCACGATGGCTTTGTCGCCGCCCCCGGCTACGAACTGGCCGTAGTAGGCCTCGCTCCACCCTGGCTCGACTGTCACGCCACCGTCGGTGAGCTGCTGCCAGTAGTCCTGCCACCCGTCCTCGCCGTAGGTGGCGATAGTGGCTAGAAGGAAGGCGAAGCCCGGCGAGGACGTTTCGGGATCTTCGGTCACGAACGACGAGGCGTAAGACGGGTCGGTGAGATCATCGAGCCCGGCGGGGGCAGGTCCGTCCAGGGCATCGGTCCAGTAGTTGACACACACGTCACCGAAGTCGATCGGGGTGACCCGGTTCTCCGGATCAAGTTGCAGTTCGGACGGAATGGTGGCCAGACCGGCCGAGGCGTACGACTCGAAGATCTCTGCGTCCAGCGCTCTCTGAAGGAAGGTGTTGTCGACACCGAACAGCACGTCGGCTTCCGGTTGGCCGGCGGTAAGGATCGCCCGCGACACCAGTTCCCCAGCATCGCCGCCGGAAACAACCTCAACTTCGTAGCCGGTCTCCAAGGTGAAATTGTCGAATAGCCCCTCGGTGACCAGGAACGAATCGTGAGTGATCAACCGAACGGAGCCGGTTACCTCGACGGCTTCGGGAGTGTCCTCGGTCTCTTCGGCCGCGGCTTCGGCATCTGCGGAATCGTCGGTAGTGCCATCATCGGTATCGTCCATAGCGGCCCCGTCCGAATCCGAGTCGTCAGTGTCGTCGGCCTCATCCCCGCTCAGGTCAACGGTGTCACCGGTGGCGGTCGCATCATCGCCATCGTCTGAGCTACAAGCCGCCAGTGTCCCCACCAGGGCAAGGATCAGGGCGACAATAAGTGGCAACGATCGTTGGCCACCCCTCAGGTGTAGCGATTCGCCGTTGTCGACCATCGTCGTAGTAGCAGTCATTCTTGTACTCCCTTCCGCTGGCATTACCCAGATCAGGTTCGTCGGGTCGATGGCTGTGTGCCATCCTCTCAGCCCTTTGGGTGGGGCTCCCCGGTGTCACGTTCACCGTTCGACACGGTGTTGGCGACATGTTGTTTTGTTGAGCAGAAGTGTACCGTTGGCGACGACACTTACGCTGCGCCTCACGACGCTGCCGGTCGGTTGGAACAGCTCGCGATGGGAACGTGATGACACCAGCAATTCGCCTTCTGGAGAGCACAGGGACAGACCATCGTGTTCTCACTTACGACCACGATCCGGCAACCGATTCCTACGGTCAGGAGGCGGTCGACTCCCTTGGGCTCGACCCGAAGCTGGTCTTCAAGACACTGCTGGCCACCGTCGACACTGATGAGACGGTCGTGGCCATAGTTCCGGTTGGACAAATGCTGCATCTGAAGTCGTTAGCCAAAGCGGCCGGAGCGAAGAAGGCGGCAATGGCCGACCCGGCGGACGCCCAGCGGCTAACCGGCTACGTGGTCGGTGGGATATCCCCGCTCGGCCAGCGACGTCGGTTGCGAACCTTCCTTGATGTTGCAAGCCGGGGGCTCGATGAGATGCTGGTCAGCGCCGGTCGACGAGGAGTGGAGATCGTGCTCAAACCCGACGACCTAGCCGCTCTGCTGGACGCGTCCTTCCACCCCTTGGCGGCGCCTGAGCGAGACGCGACGGTTGACCGGTGAGTCGGCCCAATGCGACAGATGGACCAGCCATGAGCCCGAACACCACGAATCAGTCCATATCAAATCAGCCCATATCAAATCAGTCCACATCGGCGCTTCTGACCGACCGCTACGAGCTGACGATGTTGGACGGGGCACTTCGGTCAAACGTCGGGCGCCGCAAAGCCGTCTTTGAAATCTTCACCCGCTCGCTGCCCGGGGCGCGAACCTACGGAATGGTGGCCGGAACCGGCCGTGCCCTGGAGGCCATCACCGCGTTCCGGTTCAGTCGAGATGAGCTCGACTGGCTCAACCGAAACCGCATCGTGTCGCCCGAAGCGCTCCGCTACTTGGCCGACTACCGATTCGCCGGCGACGTTTGGGGGTTCCCCGAAGGGGAAATCTACTTCGCCAATTCACCGGTACTCACGGTCGAAGCGTCGTTCGTTGACGCCGTCATTCTGGAAACAGTGCTGTTGTCGATCTACAACTACGACTGTGCCGTGGCGTCAGCTGTGACCCGCATGGTTGACGCCGCAGATGGGCGAGCCATTTACGAAGGCGGAGCCAGACGGGCTCACGAGCAGGCCGCGGTAGCTGCGGCTCGGGCCGCCTACGTGGCCGGCGCGACCTCAACATCCAATCTCGAAGCCGGCCGCCGTTACAACATTCCTACGGTGGGCACCATCGGTCATGCCTTCGTTCTGGCCCACGGCAGCGATCAAGCTGCCTTCGCAGCGCAACGCGATCTGCTCGGTTCTAGCACCGTCTTCCTCGTCGACACCTTCGACATCGGCGATGGCATCAGGACCGCGGTTGAGCTGACCGACGGTCAACTGGCCGCCATCCGCATCGACTCAGGCGACCTGGGAACCGAGGCGTACAAAGCCAGAGCGCTTCTCGACGAACTCGGCGCCCATCAAGCGGGCATCATCGTGTCCGGCGACTTGGACGAGTGGAGCATCGCCGGGTTGGTCGATGCCCCCATCGACGGCTATCTGGTCGGCACCAGCCTGGTGACCGGGTCGGGTTTCCCAACAGCATCAATGGTGTACAAGCCGGTGGCAATGGAAGACGCTGAGGGCCGGCTGGTCCCGGTGACTAAACGGTCGACCGGGAAAGTTGGTATCGGTGGGCGCAAAGCAGTGTTCCGCCACCTGGGCGACGAAGGCCCAATCGACCATGTCACGGTCGACCACGATTCGGCGATCCACACCATTTCCGGCCCGGGCCGCCCGCTGCAGCGGCAACTGATGTCCAAAGGTGAACTGGTCAATGCCCAAGCCGTCGACCTCGAACAAGCTCGACTGCGGGCAACCGAGGCGAGGGCCGAACTCAGTTCCGCCCAGCGAGTGGTCCCAGCGGTCGGCTCCTGAATGGAGCCGACCGACAGGGACCCTCAACGGTGTCGGCCCGCCCTAGCCCACCGACGTCGTCCCGAGAACCGTCCACCCGCCGACCAATCGGTTGTTTGAGTCCCAACGGCCGTCGATCACGGGAACGTCGTTGGCGAACAGAATGTAGGTGTTCCTGGCCTCCAGCCCCCAGGGCGCTGCCTTGGCCTTTTCCGTCCCCGGCTGGCGAATGCGTACCGCCAACCGGTAGTCGCCTCGGGCCAGCCCGTCGGCGGGCACACTGCCGACAACCGACGTGGTGCTACCAGGCGTGACCGCCGGCAGGTCATACCCCTGAGCCGGTGTCACGACGAGCGCCTCGCCCCCGTTGCCAAGCAAGGCGAACTCCACCTCCCACTGGTAGTAGAACGGAGCTACACCCACGTTGGAAACCGCCAATTCGACTCCCACTTGCCCGGAGACCGACGTGCTGGAATCAAACCGGGCCTCCTCGATTCGGAAGTTGTAGCCAAACCGCTTGTGCAGCTCCATGTGCTGGTCTTGGTAGCGGCCGTCAACTGACGTCGGCTTCATCGTTGAATACCGACCGGTCTCGATCATCTCCCCTCCCTGCGATGTTGCGTACAGGTGGTGGAATTCATCGGAGCTGAGCCCCGGTGGGATTTCACCTCCAATCGGACCATCAAGCCACTTTCGACCCGCGGCGATCGCCTCGTCGAACTCAGCGCTATGGCCATTGTTGGGCCGGAAATAGTCGTTGTGATAGCCAAGGTCATCGGCTTCGACCATGAGACCCCGATACGGGTATCGAGCCATAAGGTGGGTTCGATCGAACGCATCTCGGTAGGCGTCCAAGACTCGCGATTCGGTTTCGGCG
>CALJMD010000389.1 GCA_937981915.1 uncultured Acidimicrobiales bacterium | reverse complement strand
CGGACCGGCGACAACTTCTGGGGCTATCAGGCCCACGACATTGTGCCCGACATGCTGACGTTCGCTAAAGGTGTCGGCAACGGGCTGGCGCTGGCTGGAATCGTCGCCAGGGCGGAAATCATGGACGCCATCGAAGCGGTGAACTTCTCGACGTTCGGCGGAACGCCGCTGGCCGCGGCCGCCGGCAACGCCACCATCGACTACGTCGTGTCCAACGACTTGCAGGGCAACGCCAAGGTAATGGGCGACCGCTTCCGAGTGGGACTCGACCAGTTGGCCGAGCGCACACCGTGGATTGCCGAGGTCAGAGGCGCAGGACTCATGCAGGCCTTCGAGACCGTTGAACCGGGAGGCATCGAGCCATCGGCGGCCCGGGCCACCGCAGTCCTCGAAGAGGCTCGAGCGGCATCACTTCTCGTTGGCAAGGGCGGTCTGTACGGCAACGTCATCCGGATGGCGCCGATGTTGAATGTAACCGCGGACGAGATCGACGAGGGCTTGGCCGCCATTGAAAAGGCCGTGGCCTCGGTCGACTAAGCCGACTCAACCACTAGGAGCGCTTGACCAATGACGTCGCTCTACATCAAAGGGGGCACCGTGGTGTCGGCCACCGGTGCCGACCCTGCAGACGTTCTCGTCGACGGCGAAACCGTCGTTGCTGTTCTCCAACCGCAGTCCGAACTCGCCCAATCGGCGGAATCTTCGGCGGCAAACGTCGTTGATGCTTCGGGGAAGTACGTTCTTCCCGGAGGGGTCGACGTTCACACCCACATGCAGCTTCCGATGGGCCCGACGTCATCCTCCGACACGTTCGAATCGGGAACGGTGGCCGCGGCGTGGGGTGGCACGACCACCATCATCGACTTCGCCGCACAAATGAAAGGTCAACAAGTTCGCAGCGGCCTTGAGGAGCGCATGGCGGAAGCCGAGGGCAACTGCGCCATCGACTACGCCTTCCACATGGTCATCGGTGATGTGACCGACACCGCGCTCAAAGACATGGCCACTCTGGTTGACGAAGGCATCACTAGTTTCAAACTGTTCATGGCCTACCCCGGCGTGTACTACTCCGACGACGGCGAAATCCTGCGGGCCATGCAGCAGGCGGCCGAAACGGGCGCCATGATCATGATGCACGCTGAGAATGGCATCGCCATCGATGTGTTGGCTGAACAGGCCGTCGCCCGAGGCGAAACGTCGCCGATCACCCACGGCCTGGTTCGTCGACAGGAACTGGAAAGCGAAGCCACCCACCGGGCCATCAAGTTGGCCAAAGTGGGAGCGGCCCCTCTGTACATTGTCCACCTGTCAGCGTCCGGGGCGCTGGAGGAAGTCACCAGAGCCCGCAACAACGGTGCCAACGTCTTCGCCGAGACCTGTCCCCAATACCTGTATCTCAACCTCGAAGACCACCTGGGATCCGAAGGGTTCGAGGGGGCCAAATACGTTTGCTCCACGCCGCTGCGGAGCAAACATGAACACCATCAAGCCGACTTGTGGCGCGGGCTGCGGACCGACGATCTATCGGTAGTGGCCACCGACCACTGTCCGTTCTGCATGAAAGACCAGAAAGACCTCGGAGTCGACGACTTCCGTTCAATTCCGAACGGGATCGGCGGGGTGGAACACCGGATGGACTTGATCTATCAAGGCGTGGTGCAAGGCGAAATCTCGCTTCCCCGATGGGTGGAGTTGTGTTCCACCACCCCGGCCCGAATGTTCGGTCTCTACCCCCGCAAAGGGGCTATCCAACCGGGAGCCGACGCCGACATCGTGCTCTACGACCCGAACTCCACGTGGACGATCAGCGTTGACAACCACCACATGAACATGGACTACTCGGCGTTCGAAGGGATCGAGATCAACGGCAAGGTCGACACCGTAATCAGCCGCGGTAGCATCATCATCCGCGGAGGGCAGTACCTTGGCGACAAAGGCGATGGCCGCTACCTCAAGCGGGGCCTGAGCCAGTACTTGATGTAAGCGAGCAGGTCTTATGAAGCAGATAAATCATCTCATCAACGGCATCGATGTGGCAGCGACTTCCGGTCAATCGAAGGCGGTGTTTAACCCGGCCACCGGCCAGCAGACGGCCGAACTCGGCCTTGCCTCTGTTGCCGACGTCGACGCTACCGTTGCCGCCGCCAAGGCGGCCTTTAGCGAGTGGAGCCAGGTGAGTATCGCCCGGCGCACGAAGCTGATGTACAACTTCCGCAACCTGGTGGAAGCCAACACTGACGAACTGGCCCGCCGGCTGACCGCCGAACACGGCAAGGTGCTGAGCGACGCTGCCGGCGAAGTGGCCCGAGGTTTGGAAAATATCGAGTTCGCCTGCGGGTTTGCCGAAACGATGAAAGGCTCCTACAGCGAAAGCGCTTCGACCGGCGTTGACGTGTACACCATCCGTCAACCGCTCGGCGTGGTGGCCGGTATCACGCCGTTCAACTTCCCGGTGATGGTTCCGCTATGGACCATTCCCAACGCCATCGCCTCAGGCAACACGTACATTCTCAAGCCGTCCGAACGTGACCCGTCGGCACCGATGTTCCTGGCCGAGCTGTTCCATGAGGCCGGTTTCCCTGACGGTGTGCTCAACGTCCTACACGGCGACAAGGTCTCGGTCGACCGCTTGCTCGATCACCCCGACGTGCAGGCTGTTTCGTTCGTGGGCTCAACCCCGATCGCCAAATACGTGTACGAAACGGGGACCGCCAATGGCAAACGGGTCCAAGCACTGGCCGGGGCAAAGAACCACATGGTGGTACTGCCCGACGCCGACATCAACGTAGCTGCTGACGCCGCCGTGTCCGCCGCGTTCGGCTCAGCCGGAGAACGCTGTATGGCAATCTCTGTTCTGGTAACGGTCGGTGATGTAGCCGAACCACTGCTGTCGGCTATTGGCGATCGCATGGCCAAGCTCAAGGTGGGCGACGGAACCGCCGCCGACTCGGAAATGGGTCCGTTGATCACCGCTGAGCACCGTGATCGAGTGGCCGACTACATCGCCCAGGGCGCATCCTCCGGGGCATCGGTGGTAGT
>CALJMD010000388.1 GCA_937981915.1 uncultured Acidimicrobiales bacterium | reverse complement strand
GTGGTTGTGGGCGCGGCTGCCGTGCAGTCGCTGCGGGCACATAGCCCTGCGGTTCCCATCGTTGCGTTGGTTGATGAGGCATCTCCCACCGAGTCGGTGATGGCCCAAGTGGCCGGTGCCGATGTTGTCCTCGCTGTTCGGATGGCGGAGTTGCGTGGCGACGACGCTCCGGGCGATGACCCGGTGAGCGATGACTCAGTGAGCGATGACACGGTGGGCGATGACCCGGTGAGCGATGACTCGGTGGCCGATGATCCGGGTCTTGATCCGCCGGGTCTCGACTTGGCGGTGCAGGCTGCCTGTGTCCTTGCCCGGCGGCGGGCCGCGGTGGCGGCAACGTCGGGGCGTGTCAGCCATGACCTCGCTGACGCGCTGAATGTAATCGCTCTGGCGGCGGACGCAGGTGCCCATCGGCAAGTCGATCCACAGTTGGCCTTGGAGCAGGTTGCCGGGTTGGCCCGAACAGCAGGTGCCGACACCTGGCGGTCCGGTCATGCCTGTCGCTCCTCGTCTCGTGTTGTCTCGGGCGTCGAATTGCGACGGCTTGTCCTCGAAGCCGACTTCAACACCAGTACAGGGCGGGCGGCGATTGACGTCGTCGTACCCGACGACGAGATTCTGGTGTTGGCTGACGAGCAGCAGCTTGTCGCCGCCATTAGTGAACTGATCGGCAATGCCGAACAGGCAGGCGCCGATTGGGTACAGGTGGCGGTCGCCTTGTCGGTCGTTGACGGCCACGTCGAGGTGGCCGTGTCTGACAACGGCGAGGGCATGGATCCTCGGCACGAAGCAGCGGTCGGGACGCCGTTCAACACCTCTGCGAAGTCAGATCGCCTTGGCTTGGGTTTGGCCACTATCGCCGAGTACGTCTCGGAGATCGGTGGGAGCTTGACGGTGGCCGATTGCGGCGGACCCGATCGACGGACAACGGTTGTTCTGTCGCTACCGGGTCTCGATAGTCGGTCCGCTGTGGCCGTCGCCCAGGTTTCAACTGTTGACCAGGCGGCGGCGCAGGCCGACATTCTCGAAGGGGTGGTAAGGCACGCCCCGTTGGACGAGTCGATGGAAGCCGTTGTCGCCGCTATCGAGCATCAGTTGCCCGAGGCGATCTGCTCGGTGCTTCTCCTCGACCCCGATCAGACGTTGCGTCACATCGCCGGGGCTCGACTGCCGGAGGCCTACCGGGACGCCATCGACGGTGTGGCAATCGGCCCGGGTCAGGGGTCGTGCGGGACGGCGGCCCACATCGGTCAGCCGGTTGTGGCCAGCGATGTCACGGTTGACCACAACTGGGTCGACTTTCGGGATCTCGCTACTGCCCACGGGCTGCGGTCGTGTTGGTCAACGCCGATCGTGGCCGCCGAAGACGGCGAGGTCCTCGGAACGTTTGCGGTGTACACCCCGATGGTGTGGGCGCCGGATCAGTCTGCGGTTCGCCTGGTCGATCGGTTCACCTATTTGGCCGCGGTGGCCGTTGAACATCATCGACTCTTCGGAGCTCGCCGAGCTCGGGAAGCAGCCGAAGCGGCCAACCAGGCCAAGAGTGACTTCTTGGCGCTCGTGAGTCACGAGCTTCGAACACCGCTCAACGTGATCTTGGGTTTCGCTCAGGTGATGCAACTCGTCGAATTGGACGGCTCGCAGCAACGTGACAGTGTCGACCAGATCGTCAAGGCCGGTCGCCATCTTCGCGGAGTGATCGACGGATTGCTCGACTTGTCCCACATCGAATCCGGCGAGTTGCGGATTACCGCTGAGCAGTTGGAGGCCGGCGAGGTCATCGGTGAAACCCTTGACCTGGTCCGCCCGTTGGCGTCATCGCGTGCCATCCGGTTGGTTGATGGAACGAAGTCCGGGCCGCCAAGATCTGTTCTGGCGGATCGCCGGTGTCTGCGGCAGGTGCTGATCAACCTGGTCGACAATGCGGTTAAGTACACGGCTGAAGGCGGACTGGTTGAGGTGTCAGTGGCGAAGGGGCCCAACAGCTCAACTCGCATTTTTGTGTCCGACTCCGGACCAGGGATTCCGGCGGGCTCGCTGCAAACCATCTTTGAGCCGTTCCACCGGCTCGGCGGAGCGGTCGGTGAGCGCAGCCGAGTAAGCGAACACGAGGCCGGTGGCACGGGGCTTGGGTTGGCGCTGTGCGTTCGGCTGATGCAGGAGATGGGAGGCTCCATTGGAGTTCGCAGCACCATTGGTGTCGGGAGCTGCTTTTGGCTGGACCTTCCCCGCTCAGTCGGCCCGGCCCCGGTCGGATGTGATGTCGTCGACGACGCCGAGCCCACGGTGGCGTCGCTGGTCGACAGCGGCTCCCAACCTTTGGACGCGCTCAACTAGCAGCGCAACGTCAACCGGCTTGGCCACGAATCCGTCGAAGCCTCGTACGTCCACGGCCCGCAGGACGTCGGGTGACCCGGCGCCGCTGACTGCCAGCACGCCGATGTGAGCCAGTTGCGGCGCGTTTCTCACCCAATCAACAAGTGAGAACCCGTCGGCATCAGTTTGGCCGTCGCGCCCGAATGTAAGGTCGGTGAGGACGACGTCTGGCGGGTTAGCGTCCAGTTGCCGAATGGCGTCGGCTACCGACGAGGCGGTTTCGACGTCGTCGCCGTTGGCGCCGAAGGCCATCTGCATGAACGTCGCAGTCGCCGAATCATCTTCGACGATCAGGATTTTCATCGCATCACCAACTAACGACGGACGGCTAGTCCCGACACTACCCGTGGCGTTCACCTGCTGAAGTGAT
>CALJMD010000387.1 GCA_937981915.1 uncultured Acidimicrobiales bacterium | reverse complement strand
CCTGATTCAACTGTCGTGTTCAGCTGTTGCACTCAGCTGTGATCGGGCCACAGCAAGGTGTCGGGATGGAACTGCGACCAGGCAAACCAGAACGCTTGATGAGAAGCCAGATCTTCTCCATCGCCGTCGACGGCCCGAAGGCCTCCGCCGTCAGCCACAAGCTCAACTAGTCGGTCTGCCCCGGTCCCACCGGGAATCTCGATAACGACGGGAGCCCCGGCCGCTATTACGGCGGTCGCGGCGTCGACGTGAAAAGCCACCGGCCGGCCTGAATTGGAGACAACACCCACTACGTCGGCTTGGACCGCCAACCGCTCGTCAACCGTCCCGACCGGAAAGATCGGACCATCGGCATCCCGGTTCGATCGAAAGTCAGGTTTCCGACCGAGAGCGAGATCCTCGGTGAGGACCGTTGTATCGGGGTGGGTGGAACGCCATTGACCCCAGGTCGTGGTCACGACGCCGTGCTGATCAAGCACAACCCCTCGATCCAGCAACGGGCCGGAAACCGCGGCGCCCGTGAACGTGTCGAACAGCGAGAACGTGTTGACATCAAACATCACCTTGTTCGATCGATTCAACAAGCCCGAGGTGCGCAACACCGGCCGTTCGCCCTCCGGTGAAACGTTGTCAGTAAAGAACAATTGGGCGGAACCGCACAACGTGCAATACGGCAAACCGAAGTGCCGACCCCCGAGCGTGTCATTAACCATCTCGCGGACCTCCATGACCTGACGCGGATACGCCCGGGTCTCCCCGTCAATGACGACGCCGAAGACGACGTCGTCTTCGTCCAGCCAACTCGCACCTTCGGCGTCAGTGACCGTCGGCGTGTCCACCGCAGCGATGCAGTTACACACCTCGGTGCTTCCAAACGGGCGGTCGTCAATGCCAACTCCGCCCCACGACACCATCCTCCAGTCGATCTCGGTCTCCGGCTGGAAGAACGCATCCCACTGAGGGACCACGGCGGTGAAGACGTTGGCTTTAGCTTCCAGGTAGCCCGGAGGGGCTGGCACCTCCCAGGCCAGTAAATGGTTGTTGATTTCCGCCCACGAGGTGGTGTCGGGAAAGTCTCGATCAAGAAGCTGCTCGGCCACCCCGTTCAAGCGAATGACGATGCCGACATCACCGGCCAGTCGCAAGACGTCACTGATGACCCAGGCCAACCGAACATCCACCGACTCGGCGATCACCTCAAGCGCTTCGATTTCCTCCGCTCGGATGGAACCGTCGAAATCGTCCCCGGCAAGGGCCTCGACCGCAGCACGAAGCTCGGGCGACAGGGCGCCTGAGGGAATCGGAGGTGAGACCCCGTAGTCAACCACTGAACCCGGATCGGCCAACGCCAACGCCTCATCGAGGCGCGATTGCACGGCAGGCGTCGAGGAGACTGTCGTTCTCGCCGCATCGCCGGCTAGAGCTTCATCGCCTGGCGACGCGGTACAAGCCGACGTGATTAGGGCCGTTGCCATGACGACAACGAGACGTCGACGCCACGACGTGGGACCACTGTCGAGTCGTATGCGACGCAGCCGATCCATAGATCGGAAACCCTTCAGGGGTGAAGGCAATTCCGAGCGGCGTCGATGTCACGTTGAAGCTGCTCGGTCAACGCCTCGAGTCCATCGAACTTCCGCTCCGATCGAAGGCGGGACACGAACTGGATGCCTCCACGAACGCCGTACAGATCACCGTGCCAGTCGATCAGGTGCGCCTCGACTACCGAATGCTCGGCGTTTTCGTAGAACGTCGGCCGCTTGCCAACATTCACCGCGCACGGCCACCGTTGCGGAACCGTCGCGGTCGAAGAAGAACCGCCGGTTTCAGCCGCCGACACCCACCAGCCGGCGTACACGCCATCGGCGGGTAGAGCTACGCCTCCGGGCACCGCGATGTTGGCGGTCGGAAAGCCAATCGTTCGGCCTCGCTGATCGCCTTGCACGACCGACCCACGAATCTCGTGAGGGCGGCCCAGCAGCTTGGCTGCCAGTTCCACGTCACCGCCTGCCACCGCATGGCGCACTGCGGTTGACGAAATCGGCTCGTCCTCATCAGTGCCCAGGTCGCGGTGACGCGACAACGGGCGACCCTCGACGGCAAAGTCGTGATCCCGCCCGAGGCGCTCCAGCAGTCCAACATCACCCTTTCGGCCGCGGCCGAAGTGAAAATCGTTGCCGACAACCACATGATTTGCCCCCAGCGCACCTACCAGAATCGTGGAGACGAAGTCTTCGGCAGCCTCCTCGGAACGCTCGCGATCAAACTTGACGACGACCACGGTGTCGACTTTCAACTCGTCGAGGAGCTCCAGCTTGTGCTCGAAGTCAGTCAACGTCGCCGGAGTCTTCTCCGGGCGGAGAATGGCCGCAGGATGCGGATCAAAAGTCACCACTGCCAACGCGGCCGAGTCGGTGTCGGCCGCCAGTCTGGCTCGCTCGATGATCGCCTGATGTCCAAGGTGAATGCCGTCGAAGACACCAAGGGCAACCGCATGACGACGCCCGAACAATGGCCACTGCGACGGGTCGGACCGCACATCTACATCGGCGACTACATCCACTGTTCAGGCACCGTATCTCATCGCTCGATCAACGCCAAAGCCGACCGACGGTTCGACAGACTGTGCCGCGGGATCGCTGTCAGACTGTTGACGCCCGATCATGCCGGACGCAGAACTTTGACCGCCCGCAGTTCGCCGTCGCGGCTCTCGTACACCGCAATGAGCTCACCATCGGTGTCGACAACGGCGACCATGCCCGATCCGGCGGCCGGCCCCAGTGAGCGGCCATGACCGACGTCGGTAGCCATTGCGACATCGGCCGTCAATACCGGAATGCCGGGCAGGAGATCCCGAACGGGCCGCAGCATGAAGTCATCAAGAGGCTCAGCCTCGGTCTCGGTGACGGTGCCGACCGCGGACCGGCGCAGGTTTCGAAGATGTGCTCCGCCGCCAAGCGCGGTACCTACATCTGCCGCCAGGGTTCGAATGTAGGTTCCCGACGAACACTCGACCTCCGCTCGAAACACCATTGGATCGGATGTCGCTTCGACGTCAAACCGGTGCACGGTCACCGGCCGCGGCTTTCGTTCGACCTCAATCCCCTCGCGGGCCAACTCATGCAGCCGGCGGCCGTCAACCTTTAGGGCCGAAACCATAGGCGGGACTTGTTCGATCGGACCGGTCAGTTCAGCTGCAGCCTTTTGAACCGCCGTCAGCTCCACCGAACCCATGTCGTGTGTGGCCGTTACCTGTCCGCTCGAGTCAAGCGTGTCGGTTTCGGTTCCCAAGACGATCTCGGCGCTGTAGGTCTTGTCTGCACCGGTGACGAATTGAAGGAGCTTCGTACCAGCCCCGATACCAAGAATCAGTACGCCGGTGGCGTCAGGATCGAGAGTTCCCGAATGGCCGACCTTTCTGGTTCCAAGGCGCTTTCGCACCTGGTCGACCACATCGTGGCTTGTGCATCCGCTCGGCTTGTCGATGACGACACAGCCCGACACCCCGGAGTCAGAACGTCGACGACGACTCATCGTCTTCCTCGACTACCGGCGCGCTCTCCGCTAGGTAGGCTGCCTCCGTCTCGTTCGTATCGCCGGCATCGTCGGTATCGCTAGCGTCGCCGGTGTCATCGGTGTCATCGGTGTCCAGGGTGGACAAGATGGCGTCGATACGGGCACCGGTCCGAGTCCCTGGGTCCACCTCAAAGACGACCTCGGGAGTCTTGCGTATCCGGGTTTCACGACCGATCTTGGCTTGGATCGCCCGTCGGTACTCCCCCAGTGCCTCCAAGATGTACTCGTCGCCACCCGACCGCTCGGGTTCGCCCGCTTCGTCACCCTCTCCGTACCCAGACATCAAATCGGGGTCGCTTATGTAGACCCTGGCCTTGTTCAGATCGCTGTCCACTTCAACCCCGGCAATGGTGACGAGATCGAACCGGTCGTCATCCACCCGCTCGAAGAAGTCCGCAACAATCTGATGCAACAGCGAGTTGAGGCGGGCCGTCCTGGGAAACTGACGGTTGGTCGGCGGACGTCGAGAACGCCCTTGGCCTGATCGACTCTTCGAGTTGGACCGGCCTTGATTTCGATTCGAACGCGAGCCTCGCGCCATCAGGACTCCTCCCACCAGCTTCTATCGAACGCCAGCACCTCGATCTCGTGCCGAGACCAAATTAGCCGCTCAGCGTCATCCATCATTTCGGCCACCTGACGACTCGACCCACTTATGGCCACCACTCCAAGCATCGTGCGCTGGGTGAGATCCTGGAAGTCCACCTCGGAGGCCGCCACACCGCTACGTTGATCGAGCTTCGTCACCAGTGATTGCACGACGGAGCGCTTCTCCTTCAGCGACTGAGAGGCCGGTAGACGCAGGTCCACCGAGGCAACAAGAACAAACATTGAATCTACCCGACCTCGTCGGGCGGCGATCTAGGGGCTCGAACTGGCTATTGGCGGGGAATCTCCCGCTCCTCAAAGGTCTCGATGACGTCGCCTTCTTTGAGGTCTTGGAAGTCCGACAAGCCGATACCGCACTCAAATCCGGCGGCAACCTCTTGGGCGTCCTCTTTGAACCTTCTAAGCGACTGAATAGAGCCCTTCCAAATGATCGTTCCTTCTCGCAGGAAGCGAACCTTGGAGCCTCGGGTGATTGCACCGTTCGTGACCATACAACCGGCGATGGCACCGATCCTGGGGACTCTGAAGATCTCGCGAACTTCAGCATCACCGGTAACAACCTCTTCGTACTCCGGCTCCAGCAGACCGAGCATGGCGTTCTCGACGTCTTCAAGAAGCTTGTAGATGATCTCGTAATTGCGGATCTCCACACCCTCATGCTCGGCCATGTCGCGGGCCTTACGGTCAGGTCGGACGTTGAAGCCCAAGATTGTGGCATTGGACGCACTGGCCAACTGCACATCGTTTTCGGTGATTCCACCGACACCTCGATGGACAAAGGCCAACTTGACGTCGTCGCGCTCCCGGCGCTTGAGACTGTCACAGACCGCTTCGAGTGAACCACTCACGTCGGCCTTGACGATCAAGTTCAAGGTGGCGGTCTCGCCAGCCTGAATCTGCTTGAAAATGTCTTCGAGTCTTGCACCACCGCTTGTGGCCGATGCATCACGACCCAACGAGGTAAGACGTTGCCAGTGCTCGCGGGTGTCGGCGACCTTGCCAGCCACTTTTTCGTCAGGGGCGATGATGAACGTGTCGCCAGCCTCGGCAACGTCACTCAATCCAAGTACCTGAACAGGGGTGGCAGGCGGGGCGACCTTGACTCGCTCGCCTCGATCGTTTACCAGGGCTCGAACCCGTCCCCATGCGGCGCCGGCAACCATCGGGTCACCTACGCTCAGCGTTCCGTGCTCGACCAGAACCGTGGCAACCGGACCACGTCCGATATCAAGATTCGACTCTAGAACCGAGCCGCTGGCTCGACCCTCAGGCGAGGCCCGATAGTCTTCGACCTCGGCCACAAGGCTGAGGCTCTCCAGCAGGTCGCCAACACCATCGCCGGTCATAGCCGACAACGGAATCATGATGGCGTCTCCGCCCCAGTCCTCGGGGACAAGGTCGCGCTCAGCCAGTTGTGTCATCACACGATTGGGGTCTGCGCCCTCACGGTCCATCTTGTTGATGGCGACGATAATCGGCACATCAGCGGCCTTGGCATGATCCAGGGCCTCCAGTGTCTGCGGCATTACGCCGTCGTCAGCAGCCACAACCAATACAACAATGTCGGTGGCGTCCGCCCCTCGGGCACGCATGGCGGTGAACGCCTCGTGACCAGGAGTATCGAGGAACGTGATCAGATTGCCTTCGTGCTCAACTTGATAAGCACCGATGTGCTGGGTGATACCGCCAGCTTCGCCTTCCACGACATTGGCCGACCGAATACGGTCCAGCAACAAGGTCTTGCCGTGATCGACGTGGCCCATAATGGTGACCACCGGTGGCCTCGTCGGCCAGGAAAGTCGTTCCTCTTCTTCGACCTCGTCATCGAAGTCGAGCAGTTTGCGGAGCTCAACTTCTTGCTCTTCGCCCGGATCGACGAGGCGAATCTCCGCACCGACATCACCGGCGAACAGATCGATCATCTCATCGGACAACGATTGGGTGGCCGTAACCATCTCACCGTTGGTCAGCAGGAACCTGACAACGTCGGCTGCCGTACGATTCAATTTCGGACCAAGGTCTTGTGCGGTTGACGCCCGCTCGACGACAATAACGCCCTTGGGAATCGGCGCGTCTTCCGAGGTGTACGTCGGCACGTCCATCGGAGTGAGTTCTTCGCGATTGCGACGACGCCTTGTCTTGCGCCGCTGTCGCCCTCGGTTTGCCGGGCCACGGTTGTTGGGTCCACCGCGTCCGGGAGGACCACCACGACCGCCGCCTCCACCTGGAGGAGGCCCGCCGCCAACGCCAGCCGGGCGCGGGCCGCTGCGGAAACCGCTGCGGCCTCCGCCACCACCACCGGGACGTCCGCCGCCACTTGGGCCCGAAGGCTTCGGGCGACCACCGCCGGGGGGAGGAGGAATCGGCTTACCAGCCCGACTTCGAGGTGGACCCGGAGGCGGAGGAATCGGCTTGCCGGTCTTGCCACGAGGAGTAGCCGACGCTTCATCAGACGGCTTGGTATCAGCAGCGCCCTCGGGTGCGGCCGGAGCCGACGGAGGTGCTTCGGCAGTAGAAGCCGCCGGTGAAGGGCTTGCAGGCTGCTCTGCAGCGGGCTCGACAACCGGAGCCGGCGTCGGAGCAGATGCAGCGGGGGCAGGAGTTGGCGCCGTCTCGGCCACAGGTGCCGGTGGCTCGACCGGGGCCGGGGTGGCCTCGGCAGCTGGTGCAGTCGGTGCAACCTGTGCAGGTGGCTCGGCCACCGGGGGTGCAGGCGTAGGGGCAGGGGCAGGCGCTGCCGCAGCCGGGCGGGGAGTCGGTTCGGCTGTTCGGGTCGGTGTGGCGGGACGGATCGAAGCCGGTGGCGGCGGGATGGCCGGCTTGCCGGGGTCGCCTTTACCGCTGGAGGACACCACCTGAGGTTTGGAGGACACCGGGGCGACCGGTGGTGCCTCAGGGGCCGTGGCGGCGTCGCCAGACCCAGCCTGGGTCGCATCATCTGATCCAGAGGCGTCAGCCTCAGATTGTTCTGCGTTCGCCGCTTTCTTGGGCGGCGGCTTCTTGGTCGAGATCACCTGAGAACCGTTGGTCGATGCTGTGTCTTCGGCACTATCGGGTTCCGGCTCGGCGGCGGGCTTTAGCAGCCCCTCTCGCTCGGCCTTCCGACGGACGCGATCAGCTTGGGCCTCGACCACACTCGATGAGTGGCTCTTGACCCCGATACCCAAGTCGTTGCAGAGATCAATAATCTCCTTGTTGGACAGATTCAGCTCTCTGGCAAGCTCGTATACGCGTACTTTGGAAGGCACCTGCTGGTTTCACCTCAATAAACAAAAAAGAAGCCACGCGCCAATGGAGAGTGGCGATTGTCAAGCCTATCGGCGGGAGTACTCATACCCATCCGCCACCGTTCTTCCCGGCTTAAGTCTTGACCTGGCTCCTTTCGGTCGACTACTCCTCGGAATCGTCGACCTCATCGGTTAGATCATTATCATCGCCAGCTGAGGCTTGCTCAGCAGCGTCGGACTCATCGCTGGAATCAGAATCGCTGGAATCAGAATCACTGGATTCGGACTCGCCAGAATCGGCGTCTGTCTCGGACTCGTCGGAGCCGGAGCCATCGTCGCTCGGGGTGTCAGCGTCTTCAGAATCAGCAGCGGCATCAGAATCAGCAGCGTCTTCAGAATCAGCAGCGTCTTCAGAATCGGCAGCATCAGAGTCAGCGCCCTCGGCGGCTGCTTGCTGAGCGTTCCACTCATCGAGAGACATGGCCGGACTTCCATCAGCCGGCTGCCACATCTGGGCGCCGGTCTCGTCATCCACAATCCATTCGCCTTCAGCCCACTCTTCGCCCTGGTAGGCGGCTTCCTCGGCCAACTGCGTTTCGCTCTTGATGTCGATGCGCCAACCGGTAAGCCGGTGCGCCAATCGAGCGTTCTGCCCCTCTTTGCCAATGGCTAGGGAAAGCTGGAAGTCGGGGACGATGACCTCAGCCGTTCCTGTGTCGAAGTCGATGCGAACATCTTTGACCTTGGCCGGCGAAAGGGCTTTCGCTACAAAGTCGTAGGGATCATCGCTGAAGGGGATGATGTCGACCTTTTCGCCGTTCAACTCGTTTACAACCATACGGACACGTGAACCACGGGCGCCAACGCAGGCACCAACCGGGTCGACATTCTGATCGTTGGAGAACACGGCGATCTTGGTTCGGTGACCCGGCTCACGGGCGCAGGCCTTTATCTCGACGATTCCATCGGCGATCTCCGGAACCTCAAGCTCGAACAAACGCTTGATAAGGCCGGGGTGAGTGCGGCTGACGACAATCTGTGGCCCCTTGGCGGTTCGTCGAACCTCGACGATGTACGCCTTCACCCGGTTGCCACCCTCGTTGCGGGGACCCATCGAGACCTGTTCGGCCTGCGGCAGTAGGGCTTCGACTCGACCAAGATCCAACAAGGTGTAGCGGGAGTCGGTCTGCTGCACGATACCGGTGACGATGTCGCCCTCCCGGCCGGCGTATTCCTCGTACTTCATTTCTCGCTCGACCTCGCGAATCCCCTGGGTGAGGATCTGCTTGGTGGTCTGGGCGGCGATGCGGCCGAAGGTATCGGGGGTGACGTCCATCTCCGGCCCGAAAGGCTCGCCGTCTTCATCCAAGTCCTGAGCGAAGACGCGAATGTCGAACGATGACGGGTCGATGGTCACCCAAGCGTATTCGTAGGACTCGGGCATCCGCTTGTAGGCGGACTCGAGGGCATTGGCCATGATGCCGAAAAGCCGATCAATCGAGATACCCCGATCTTCGGCCAGGGCTTGCAGTGCCTCTGTCATCTCGTTGCTCATTGGTTACCTCTTCTTCCAACTACGACGTGACCGTCTACTTCCGGTACCGGCATGTCACACATGCTCGATCACCGGACGGCGATTACCTGTTGCCCTTGCTCTTGGGCGTGTTCTGACTCTTCTTGTTCTGGGGCTTCTTCTTCTGAGTCTTGTTGTTTTGGGGCTTCTTCTTGCCGCCCGAGTTTTTCTTGCCGCCCGAGTTGTTCTTGCCGCCGGAATTGTTTGACTTGGAATTGTTTGACTTGGACTTCTTCTTGCCACCTGGAGAGGTCGGGCCCCAGTCGAAATAGGTCTTCGCCTTGGCCACGTCGTCGACGTTCACGCGATGCCGCTCAGGCTCGGAAAGTTCGACACCGTCGGCCTCGACAACGTCGATCTCGAGGGAGTTCTCGGCAAAGCCGATCAAGCGGCCTCGAAGCCGTCTCGGGTCCGACCCAGGGTTCATCTTGACGATGACATCCTCGCCCACCGCCCGCTCGTAGTGTTCGTCACGACGAAGCGCTCGCTCGACACCGGGGCTTGAGACCTCAAGTAGATACTTTCCGGGAACCGGATCATGCTGATCAAGAATCGGCGAGATCAACCGGTTCACCTCGGCAAGCCGGTCGGCCGTTATACGGCCTTCGGTTCCGGAAGGCTCGTCGACTACGACCCGCAACGTGCCCCCGGCCCACTCGACATCGAGCAGCTCGGCGCCCGTGGTGGCAATAACGGGTGACAACAGATCGGAAACGGTCTCGTCGACCGAAGAACCACCGGAAGAGGACGCCGAAGCGGGTGACTCTTCACTCATTGGGCACTCCTCTCGTCACATCGTCGAATCCGGGCATGAATTACATGACCAAGTCCACCTCTTCGCAGTGGCGGGCTGGAAGAGTTACGTTCCAGCTCGACGCTCAGCGGAGAGCCGGACTACCGGCGACCACCTCGACCCGGAACCAAATAGGTTCGCTGGATGACGGTGGGCGCGTGACCGGTAAGTCAAAGGCGTGGGTCGAAACCCACGCCTAGATGAGATGCTAGCGCCAGTTTGTGCGTCCCGCTCGCCGAACTGGCGAAGCGAGACAGGTATCGATGCGAATGGATGAAGATCGAGCAGTCGTATATGCTGAGCCCATGGGGCTCATGGATTCGCTCAAACAGCTTCTAACCGGTGAGGTGGAAGCCGCTGGCGAGCTGAAAGAGGACCTTGAACGCTCGTGGTCGGCCGATCTCGATCGCAAGGAAGCCGAACTCCAGGCCACACCTCAAGAGAAGATCGACTCCCTACAGGATCGCATCGATCAGAACTCATCGTTCTTCGGTGAGCTCCGGGCGCGTATGGCTGAAACCGGACCTATCCCCCAGATCGACGGGGACGGCTCAACCGAAGCAGGCGGCTGAACCAACGCCGTTCAGCGACGTTTGCGGAGCAGCTCGACCACTTGCTCTGACGCGTTTGCGTCGTCACCGAGCGCTTCGAGGTTGCGGTCGCGATCTTCCTCGGCGGCACGGCGGGCCTGATCTCGGGTCGCTTTGGCCCGCTCCATAGCAGCGTCGAATCCATTGTCGTTGATGTACTCGGCCCATTCGACCAGTGTCGGAACCATCTCGTCCTCCGGGACGACGGCGACATTGGTTCCGCGGACGAACAGGTGACCTCGCTTGTTACCGGCCGCAATCCCCAAGTCGGCATCACGGG
Source organism: uncultured Acidimicrobiales bacterium (assembly GCA_937981915.1). Classification (GTDB taxonomy): domain Bacteria; phylum Actinomycetota; class Acidimicrobiia; order Acidimicrobiales; family SZUA-35; genus JAHELU01. The sequence continues at coordinate 16,039 of CALJMD010000387.1, read as the reverse complement.
CCTCCCCCGGCCCATTTACAACACAACCCATGACCGCCACCTGCAGCGGGATTTCCCGGTCGGCGAACGCTTCTTGGGCTTGTTGGGCCACCTCGTACACGTCGATTTCCGCTCGGCCGCACGACGGGCAGGCGATGAGGTCAACGTTTTTGCGCTCCCGAAGACCAAACGACTCAAGCAGGGTACGCCCCATCCGGGCTTCGTCGACCGGATCGGACGTCAGTGAGTAGCGAATGGTGTCGCCGATGCCTTCCGCCAACAACGTGGCGATACCGGCTGTGGCTTTGACGATGCCCTGAGGTGGCGGACCAGCCTCGGTGACACCCAAGTGCAGCGGGTAGTCGGTTACCTCACTCAACTGCCGATAGGCCTCGATCATAAGCGGCACGTTTGAGGCCTTGACTGAGATCTTGATCAAATCAAAATCGACTTCTTCGAAGTACGCGATCTCTTGTAGCGCCGACTCGACCATGGCTTCAGGCGTCACCCGACCGCCGTACTTCTCGTACAGCGCAGGGTCGAGGCTGCCGCCGTTGACGCCAATGCGAATCGGAACATTTCGATCCTTCGCCTCTTGCGCCACAGCCTTAATGTGAGCCGGCTTGCGGATGTTGCCAGGGTTCAACCGAAGGCAATCAACACCGGCCTCCAACGCCTCGAGCGCCCGAAGGTATTGGTGATGGATGTCAGCCACGATCGGCACCGGGCTCCGAGGAACAATTCGGGCCAAGCCTTCAGCCGCCTCAGGCTCATTGCAGGTGCATCGAACGATGTCGGCTCCAGCGGCGGCCAACGCATAGATCTGCTGAAGCGTGCCTTCTACATCAGCGGTCTTGGTGATGGTCATCGACTGGACCGTTATTGGCGCACCTCCGCCAACCGGAACATCGCCAACCATGATCTGACGCGTCTCAGCTCTAGGAAATGTCACTGACCCGGCGTCCATGACTACCGTCGCTTTCTTGTGTGCTCTGACTTGATGTCAGCCGATGGGGCGGACGATATCGAGATAGACCGTGGAGATCATGATGAAGCCAAGCAAAGCGACCACGGCGTAGGCCACAGGCAGCATCTTGGCCACATCGGCGTGATACGGCCGGCCCTTACGAGAACGAAGGCGCTCATAGGTGGCGATGGCGGCATGTCCGCCGTCAAGCGGCAGCAGCGGCATCAGGTTCAGCACCCCGATAAAGACGTTGAAAATGCCAAGCAGCATGAGCGGAACCGTCACATCGAACCGTTCCTCGCCGGCGATTCGGACTGCGCCCACCAGCGAAACCGGGCGCTGAGCCTCTTCGCTTTCGATATCGACCTCAGCCTGGCCCTGGAACATCAACGTGAACAGCTCGCTCAGGGTCGCAGGCGACAAGAACCTGGGGATCGACGTTGTCGCCGCCCAGATCGTCTCACCGAACGTGGTCATGGCATTGACCGGGGAGACACGGGTTCGCTCAAAGGAGGGCCCAATGCCGAGGTAGCCCCTGGTACCACCGCTCTCCTCGTCGGGGATCTCCGCCAACGTGACCGTTCGGTCAAACGAGGAATCGTCTCGAGTAACCGTCAACGTCACCTCTTCGCCCGGGCGTTCTTTGATGTAGTCAACCAAATCACGCCAATCGGTGGTGTCGTTTCCGTCGATGGCGACGATGTCATCACCGGGCGCGATCTCGGCCACCACCGAAGGCGTATCCTGCCCATCGGTCAGGGCCTCGATGTAGCCGACCGACGACTTGGTCCAGTCGTTCTGGCCAATGACTGAAAACACAATGAAGAACAAAACAACAGCCTGAATGAAGTGCATCATCGACCCGGCGGTGATGACCAACATTCGCTTCGGGTAGCTCTTGTTCATATACGCCCGGGGAGCGTCTTCAGGCGGGAACGGATCGAGATTGCTCATGCCGACGATGCGGACAAAGGCCCCCAACGGCAACAAACGAATCCCGTACTCGGTCTCACCGCGTTTAAACGACCACAACCGCGGGCCCATGAACAAGAAGAACTGCGTAACCTTCATTCCCGTCCACTTGGCGGTGGCGTAGTGCCCAAGCTCATGGAGGAAGATCATCAGGACAAGGCCCAGCACCACGAAAAACGATCGTGGACCCGCCTGATTCCACAACAAGAAAAACAGACCGGCGATCAAGATAAGTCCGACCGGATTGGTCTGACCCTTGAAGTCGTCGTCGGTGTCCTTCGGTTCGGCCAGCACCCACGGCACGGAACCGTCAGCCTCGGTGCCGTTACTGACGGCCGTCGCCGAGGAGCGACCTCCGTCGGCGCCGGAAACAACCGCTACGTCGAGTGGTTGGCCGGCAGAGTCATGTGCGGATGGTGTCATATTGCGATCGACCCCGGGAGAGATGAAGGTGGTTGGCGGCCGGTCAGCTGACCCGCCGTGTAGCCGAACAACGTCGTCGGCCCCACTTGTAATGCGCTCCATCCTAGTGGGCAGGCTCGGGAGACAACATTCAGTTGTGGCGACTGACCCAGCTGGGCGATGAACGCCTGGCCCTTCTCCGTCGGCGGTTCAGGCCGCCAGCCAAGCACTGGGCGGTGAAGACAACGCTGGTTTACTGCCAGACGAACCGGAGGCTAAGCGCCAGGTAGTAGGCCGTGGGCAGCGCAAACAACAAGCCGTCGATGCGGTCCAACACGCCTCCATGTCCCGGCAGGATCGTGCCCATGTCCTTGATGCCAAGGTCTCGCTTGACCAACGACTCGGCCAGATCGCCAATCGGGGCGGCCAGACCGACGGCAGCTCCCAACGCAAGCGCAGCCACAAGTTCGTTGCTCCACATGTCGATAAATGACAGTGGCGTGGCCCATAGGGCTGCTCCGGTGAACACCGAACCGATGAAACCGGCAAGCGTGCCCTCCCAGGTTTTGTTGGGGCTGGCTCGGTGAAACGGTCGCGATCCGAACGCCCGGCCACCGAAGTAAGCCAACGTATCAAAGACCACCACCATCAAGATCGTCGAGGCCAGGTACTGCACGCCTCGATCATTTCGCAAGATAAGTCCGGCAAAGGCGCCGAGGCCACCAATCCAGGCGACACCAAGCAACGTCAGGCTCAGGTTCAGAACCGGTCGCTCAGAGTCGGCGCCCACGATGTACCACAACATCCCGAAAACAAGGGAGAGAGCAAACACCAACGTGAATGCCGAATCGCCCCGGTAATACGCAGCCAAAGGAAGGGCGACGGCACCGAAGATCCCAAGAAGATTGGCCGGCCGGAGACCAGCAATTCGCATGGCGTTATACAGCTCAACAACGGCAAGCAACGCCACCAGAGCGACGACACCAAGGATGTAGACCGGGCCGAGCGCCATCGACACCAAGACCACGGCACCCAACGCCACGCCGACGGCAATGGCCTGCGGGATGTTTCGCCCGGGCTTGTCCTCGGCCACCAGGCGACCATACTCTTCGTTGCGAACCGGCGACGGAGCGGCCGACGGCGACTCCTCCTTCGGTTCGGTCAAGTCGAGGGCTGGCGGATCGGCCGCAAACACCCCTACATCGTCAGAGCTGTCGCTGAACAAGCCAGGTGCGGTAGGTGCGTCAGATGACGAGTCACCGCGGGACCGCAGAGCCGGAGGACTCGGAGCACCGGCCGCCCGGCCTTTCTCGGTCTCGTCTACACGGCGTGATTCCAGCCGATCATCTGTCTTCTCTCGTAGTAAAGCGTCTTCGCCTACCGACGTGCCCTGCAGCACCCGGGTGGCGTCCGAGCTGAGGTCACGGCCGACCGGCTCCGGTGTGGGAGCCGACGTCGGAGTCGCTAGAGCATCAGAGTCCCGTTCGGATCGGGCCGGCTCAAAGGATCGAGAGGACAACCCGCCGTTTCGCGTCGAAGCTGATTCAACACCAGTCACCGGTACACGGCTAGTCGTGGATGCAACGCCACCGGTAGGAGATTCAGACCCGACAGCAGACTCGCCACCGGCTACTCGTTCGGTGGTGGCGGCTGTGGGAGCGGGAGCAGTATGGGGCTCGGGCGACGGCGCCAAGCGACCCTCAGACGGGTCGACAACCGCAGATTCGGCCGGCTCGACAACCGGCGAAGGCTCGTCACGGTCCCACCCAAGTTCCTGCACGGTGTCCAGCGAATCGGAAGTCGTTACCGCCTCCGGTGTTTCCACCACCGGGTCGGCAATAAGGTCGAGGTCGTCGTCCATCTCATCGATCGACTCCAGCGCCTCGGTGAGGTCAGGGCCATCCCAACCGCCGTCATCGCCTTGCCAAGAGGGCCTTAGCGCTTCACGCTCGATGCGCTGGCTCCGCGTGGCTTCAAATGCCGCCGGCATCTTTCCGGTCGCAGGTTCGGTCCAATGTTGCAGACCCGCAGCCTCGGCTTCGGCGTCAGCCATCTTCTGCGAGAGCTCAGCATTCTCGGAGTCCGAGCCTTCTTCGCCGCGGACAACCGGGACCTTCCCGAAGGAGCTTGGGCCGCCTTCGGGCGGCGGTTCGAAGAGATCGAAGATGCTCTGCGAACCTTCATCGGCTTCGTCTTTGTCTTCGTTGGACATGAGTTATGCACCCTGTAGCCATGCGACGGACGGGGCAATCTGAGATTACCTCACGTGTCGCTCAACGACGGCTATACCTCGAGTAGTTCTTCTTCTTTAGAAGCCAGCGCGTCGTCGACGGCCGACTCATTGGACTTCGTCAGTTTGTCCAAATTTTCTTCGGCCCGTTTTACTTCATCGCCGCTCAATTGATTGTCTTTTTCGGCGCCGTCGAGGTCCTTGCGGGCGTCACGCCGGATGTTTCGAATAGCCACTCGACCGTCCTCGGCCATCTGCTTGACCACTCTCACCAGCTCTTTTCGCCGCTCTTCAGTAAGCGGTGGGAAGTTCAATCGGATGGCGCGACCATCGTTCGAGGGTGAGATTCCCAGATCGGATGAGCGAATGGCCTTCTCGATCGACTCCAGGTTTGCCGGGTCGTGCGGAGTGATCAGGAGCTGGCGGGCTTCAGGAACTGACACTGACGCCACCTCCAGCAATCGCATGTCCACCCCATAGGCTTCCACGCTCATCCGCTCAACAAGATGAGGGGTGGCGCGACCGCTGCGCACCGAGGCAAACTCTGTCCGCGAGTGAGCGACCGCCTTCTCCATACGCTCCTGGGCATCCGACAAGACGAGATCCGCAAATTCGCTCATCGGACAATAGTACCTACGGACTCACCGCAGAGCAGACGTCGCAGATTGCCTTCACCGAGCAAATCGAATACGACGATGGGCATGTTGTTCTCTTTGGCGTGCGTCACCGCGGTCGGATCCATGACCCGCAGATCACGATTCAACATGTCCAGATAGGAGACTTCTTCCAGCTTTTCGGCATCAGGATCGAGCTTCGGGTCAGCGGTATAGATTCCGTCAACGCCGTTCTTGGCCGACAGCAATGCCTCGGCGTCGATCTCAACCGCTCGAAGAGCTGCCGTCGTGTCGGTGGTGAAGAACGGGCTTCCGGTGCCGCCGGCGAAAATAACCACGCGGTGCTTCTCTAGATGGCGGATTGCCCGTCGACGAATGTATTCCTCCGCTACCTGGGGCATTCGGATAGCTGATTGCAGGCGAGTGGGAACCTGCTTTTGTTCAAGGACATCCTGCAGGGCCAGCGCATTCATGACGGTGGCCAACATGCCCATGTAGTCGGCCTGGGCTCGATCCAGTCCACCCTCGACACCAGTCATGCCACGCCAGAAGTTGCCGCCTCCAACGACGATGGCAACTTCGATACGAAGGTTCTTCCACACCTCGATGACGTCGTCGGCGATGCGATTGATGACATCGTTGTCGATGCCAAAACCACGCTCGCCGGCCAACGCCTCACCCGACAGTTTGAGAAGAACGCGCTGCCACTTGGCCTCGCCGAATTCAGATTTCTCGGATGTGAGCGACGTAGGGCTCAATGGCTTGCCTCCTGGTGGGAATGACCGCCGAAGCGGCTCGGCCATAGGCTAGTGGCTCCGGACCATCAATCATCGCGCCATGCTTGCCGGAGCATTGCCCCGGCTCCGCATTCGGGCGACTTAACGCTCTGCACGCCACCGTCGGTCCTGGCAACCCACCGGGCTGCCAGGGCGCGACAAACAAGACTGGCGGTGCGCTGGGTCTTGCTAGCCGACCTTGGCCAGCACAAACTTTGCGATGGTGCCTTCGCCGATACGGGTGGCGACTGTTTCCTTCTCACCAAAGACGCCCTGCTCAAGCAGAACCCGCTCGCCGAACCAGGCGTTCAGGCGGCCGTCGACGATTTTGTCCCACGCCGCCTCGGGCTTGCCCTCGTTCTTGGTGATTTCCAACAGCGCAGCGCGCTCCCGTTCGACCTCGTCGGCGGGTACCTCGTCACGACTCAGATAGGTAGGCGAGGCAAAGGCGATATGCATCGCGATCTCGTGCAGCGCCTCGGCGGACATGCCAGTTGCCTGAATCAGGACACCGGTTTTGCCTCCACCGTGGAGATAGGCGTCGATGACATCACCATCGGCCACATCCATCCGGACAACTTGACCAAAGTCAATGTTCTCCTTGACGGTCAGCTTGAGATTTTCGATCTCCGCTTCTCGTTCTGAGACGGCTTCCGGTCCTTTGGCCAGCACCAGTTGAGCCAGCTCTTGGGCCATCTTCACGAAGTCGTCGGACTTGGCAGCGAAGTCGGTCTCCGACTTGAGGTGCACCAGTGCGGCGCCACTGTCATCGCTGGCGACCGTGATCAGTCCCTCGCTGTTGTCTCGGTCAGTCCGAGAGGCAGCCTTGGCCAGGCCTTTCTCCCGAAGGATCTGCACGGCACCATCGAAGTCGCCATCGGCTTCAGTTAAAGCCTTCTTGGCGTCCATCATGCCAGCGCCGGTTGCCTGGCGAAGTTTCTGTACGTCTTTTGCGGAAATGCTCACTTCTGCGTTCCTTGACTTATGCGTTGACTTGTTCGACGCCGGACTCAGGCGTTGTCGGCCGAGTCGGTGGGTGCGGTCTCAGCCTCAGCAGCGGGGGCCTCAGGAGCCGGGGTGTCGGCAACAACCTCAGCGCCTGCGGTGTCAGCCTCAGCGACTGGGGCTTCAGCAGCCGGTGCGTCAGCGGCAACATCGGCGTCGGCGGCCGGAGCTTGCTCTGCTTCGGCCAAAGCGGCAGCGACACGGGCCTCGCGGTCGGCGGCAGCGGCCGCTGCTGCGGCACGAGCCTCTTCCTGCTCGGCAGCGATAGCGGCTTCTTGCTCCGCAGTTCGGGCAGCGTTCTTGGTCGGAGCGCCGGTGCGACGAGCGGCAATGATCTTGCCCTCAGCAACGGCCTCAGCGATAACGCGGGTCATCAGTTCAGCGGACCGAATGGCGTCATCGTTGCCTGGAATCGGGAAGTTGACCAAGTCAGGATCGCAGTTGGTGTCAACCACGGCCACGATCGGAATGTTCAACTTGCGGGCCTCGGTGACGGCGATGTGCTCGATAAGCGTGTCAACGATGAACACGACGCTGGGCATCTTGCCCATGGTCTTGATACCGCCGATGTTGCGGTTCAGCTTCTCAAGCTCGCGACCGTAGCGAAGAGCCTCTTTCTTAGGCATCTCCTCGAAGTCACCAGCTGACTTCATTCGCTCGTACTCGAGCATCTTGCCGACGCGCTTGGAGATCGTCTGGTAGTTGGTGAGCATTCCGCCCAGCCAACGCTGATCGACGTAGGGCATACCTACCGACAGAGCATGACGGCGGATCGACTCTTGAGCCTGCTTCTTCGTACCAACAAACAGTACGGTGCCGCCGTTGGCCACTTCGTCGCGGACATAGGTATAGGCCGACTCGACCCGACGGAGGGTCTCTTCAAGATCAATGATGTAGACGCCGTTGCGGTCTCCGTGGATGAACCGCTTCATCTTCGGGTTCCAACGGCGGGTCTGATGGCCGAAGTGCACTCCGGCTTCAAGCATCTGCTTCATGGTGACTACTGCGGTCACGTTTACCTCCGGTTGTTGCTCTCACTCCCCGCTCGCCGGCCGGGTGACCGGGCAAGACCGTGGTTTCAGAAGTGAGTTTCAAATTGGTTTCCCGGACGGTTGACCGGGAACGGTTCAGATCGAGACCCAACATTGCTGTGACTCAATCGCCGACCAACGGGTGTCGGTCGGCTACTGAGTATATCGAGCCTGGGAACCGCTACATCAAGGGTTGGCCACCAACCGTACGATCAGGACAAGTCCTAGCAGCGGCAGAGGGTCGACGTAGCGGCGGGCACCCCACGACGGAATGGGCTCACCCGCGTAGCCGTCGGCGAGTCGTGCCGAAAGATGAAAGCGATTGGAGCTCGCTCCGAGCACCTCACCGCTATCAACCAGGTCACCTGCCATCACATCCACTTGGGATAGGTAGCTGTAGCCGGATCGCAAGCCGTCGCTGTGATCCACAACGACGTGGAATGAGGCCCCGACCTGCCCGGCAAAGGAAACGGTGCCTGCCGCTACCGCCACTATTGGTGAACCATCGGCCACCGCAAATTCAAGGCCCCGGTTGCCCGGTCCGTAAGGTGTGGACGGCGGGCGGAAGAAGTCGGAGATCTCGCCTTGGACCGGCAGACGCCAACGCCCACCTTCGAAGTCTGACACAGCGGCCGGAGGATCCACCATCGGCGGAGGGTCCACAGCAGGCAACAGGGAGGGCACGGGAACAACGCTTGCAACGACAACCGCGATCGCGGTGACGTGGACAGCAAGGGATGTGAGCATCGATACACCTATCGTTCGGCGACGCCACAACGGTGACGCCATAAAGGAACCAAGGTGCCCGAGGCACAACGATCGTGGACAGCGAACGAATCACGATTCGAACGCTAACCGTAGTACTACGACACGGGCTCGCGCTGCGAAGACTCAAATCGGGATCGGAGTCGAAGGATGGCCTTGGTGTGGATCTGACACACCCGACTCTCCGTTACCCCCAGTACGCCGCCGATCTCGGCCAACGTCATGTTCTCGTAGTAGTAGAGCGTCAGAACGATCTTTTCTCGCTCCGACATGTGGTTCAAGGCTTCGGCCAAGAGTTGGCGGGTTTCCGCCTTTTCCACCGTGGAGCCGGGGCCCTCCCGGCGATCTGCCAGCGTGTCACCAAAGGTCAATGTCTCACTGGTGCCCGACGACAAGATCTCGTCCAACGCCACGACCGACAGGGCGCCGATCTGTTTATACACGTTGTGAAGCTGGCCCATCGACAGGTCGAGCTCGTCGGCGATCTCCTCGTCCGAAGGTGGACGGTGGTTTTGGGCCTCGAGCTTGGAGATGGCGCGCTCAACCGATTTGGCCTTCGAACGCACCGATCGTGGCACCCAATCGATGGAGCGAAGTTCGTCAAGGATCGAGCCCTTGATCCGTGAGACCGCATAGGTCTCGAACTTGAAGCCACGGTCGGGCTCGAACTTGGTGATGGCATCAATCAAGCCGAACATGCCGTAGCTCATCAGATCGGCCTGGTCCACCGTCCTTGGCAAGCCAGCGGCGATACGACTAGCCACATACTTAACCAGAGGTGCGTAAAAGACGATCAGTTCGTCTCGGTCTGTTTGGTTCGGCTTCTGCTTGAACCGGTCCCAGGTTGCATCCAGCTGGGTGTCATTATCGATAGGCACTCTGTCCGCCGTTTCCTCGCCTGCACGAATTGGCGAGCGAGGGGTGACGGTGTTCACCACCGCCAGTTCTCGCTCCCCAACCCGGTCGGCGCGGGGAGCACGGCGGTGATGTTCTTGAGCGGAATCGGGCGGCAAAGGGTCGTTCGGAGTAGACCTATGAGGTTGTTCGGCCCAGTCTTGAACATGAGGGTCCGTCCCCGGAGACCTAGGAGTCAGGGCCTGTTGGCCCGTGCCTTCGTCGTCGGTTACGAGCGCGCTGGAATACGAGTCCTCATCGATGCGGGGGCTCGACGTTGACAGCAGGTGGAGGTATCGCGACTTAGCGGCGGTGGTCACAGCCCGACACTCTATCGGACTGCAAACACTCTCCGTGACTGTTGCTCACTCTACGTGCTCGTCGCTGCACCCGCATCTTGCCGCATCTCCGGCGCGCTCGTTCACCTCAACCGCAGAGGCTCCAAGGTCACGCGGCCAGCTCGGCCGTCATGGCAGCGATGCCGTGACGCCATCGAACATCGCCCGTTCTGCCGCCACGAGTGCCCCCAGGGCGCTTATCACCTCTTGGGCCGTCGACCTCGAGGCAGCGATCAATTGATCCACTGAGACTGGACCGTTGGCCAGCTCCGCCATGATTACCCCGCCAAGTGCGTCGAGATCATCGGGCGCGGCGAGCTCGTCGCTTCCATCGCCCGTCGGCCCAACGACCTCCCGATTACTCGACTCCACGATGGCGATGTCACCACGGCCCCAACCAAGACCGGTCTCCGGCGTAGCGGACGACAGACCAAGGGTGCCAACCACATCGTCCGAGTCGCGAACCGGTGTGGCGCCGTCGACCAGAAGGTTGTTGCAACCCTCAGCTGAGGGGCTGAGAACCGATCCGGGCACCGCCATTACCGTTCGACCCCGGTCAGCGGCCTCTTCGGCAGTGATCAACGCACCGCCCCTCCGATGCGATTCGACAATCACGGTGCCCTGGCCAAGCGCCGCTATCAGTCGATTTCGGGCTGGAAATCGCCAACGTTGAGGCTTCGATCCGGCCGGAGCTTCGGAGATGACAACGCCACTGTCGACAACGGCGTCCCAGAGCGACCTGTTGACCTTGGGATACACAACATCAACGCCGGAGGCCACGACGGCAATTGGCCGACCACCGCCGTCGAGACACCCGCGGTGCGCAGCGGCGTCAACGCCGAGCGCCAGTCCACTCACGACCGGCAAGCCGGCGCTTCCAAGGTCAAACCCGAGCCGGTAGGCAACGCGTCGTCCCACCGACGTACACCGACGCGTTCCCACCACAGCCACCTGCTGAGGACTGTTGAGCAGTTGAGCGTTGCCCCGGCAGAACAAAACCAAGGGTGGCTCAGGGTCCTCGGCGAACGGCCAGAACTCCTGGTCCGGGCCGATAACAAATGCTCCGTCTTCAAACTGAGCGGACACCAACTGGGCTAGGTTCCCGTCACGAATGGCGCTACCCCAGGTGGAGAGCACCACATCGGTCACGCCTCTGGGAGCCTGGTTCTTGGTGGAGAACTTTCCTGCGGCCAGAGCGGGCACAACGGCAGCCGGCGGTTGCTCGGAGACTAACCAACGCGAGCGAGCAGGACCCATGGCGGGAAGGCACGCAAGCACAATCCTTGCAACTAGATCAGGGTTGAGCTCGTCAATGCCGGTCCGAGTTGAACTCGACGGCGTGCGATCGGGCGAACCGGAGTGCCCTGGAGACGAATCCGACATCAGCGAACCTCCTCTCCGGCCGACGACATCGCCGACGGTGGCGGGACCACCCCAAGAACATGTGATGGCATGGCCCTCAGTGCCAGGGCGGTATGGATCACCTCGGCCGAGATGGTTGTCGGAGGCTCGTCTCCCTGGTGCTTGAGATCGGCCACCGTGCGGGCCAATGCTCGCACCCGACGCAAACCGCGTCCGGTCAAAGTCCCCTGCTCCAAAACATGACGGAGCACGGCGTGGGCCTCCGGGGAGAGCGGTCCGTGGCGGTCGAGTTGAGCATCGGTCAGCTCGGCGTTACACCGTGCACCCCGTTCGGCCGCCAATTGACGGACCGCTGCCACCCGCTGGGCGACCGGCGCTGAACTTTCCTCATCGTCGCCTCCGAGCAGGACGTCTGGTGCCGGCGGACGAACCGACACTCGAATGTCGAATCGGTCCAACAGGGGCCCTGAGAGTCTGCGGCTATAGCGTGCCCTAGCGGCATCGGTACAGCGACAGAGACCGTCGGAGCCGCCCTCCCCGCACGGACACGGGTTCATGGCTGCAACCAACAAGAAGCGAGCCGGGAGCGTCACCGCCCGGGCCGCTCTCGAAACCCGGATCACTCCTTCTTCCAATGGCTGGCGAAGGGCGTCGAGAACGGGAACGGGGAACTCGCCCATTTCGTCAAGGAAAAGTACACCGCTGTGGGCACAGCTGATCTCGCCGGGACGCATGGCTGCAGTCCCGCCACCGATCATGGCCACCGATGATGCGCTCTGGTGGGGAGCCCGAAAGGCCGGGCGGGCAAGCAGCCCGTTGGGCGGCAGCGCCAAGCCTGCAGCCGAATGAACCCGAGTGGCGGCTACGGCATCCGACGGCTCGAGGTTAGGCAACAGCCCGACCAGTCTGGCCGCCAACATGGTCTTGCCGGACCCCGGAGGCCCAACCATCAGGAGATGATGGCCCCCGGCCGCTGCCAACTCCAAGGCGAAGCGGGCCAGCGGCTGGCCCCGTACGTCAGCCAAATCCGGAGCCTGAGGGGCCATGCTTCGGGTCGTTCGCGGCGGTGGTACGAGGGCCGGGACCTCGCCGGTCCCGTTCAGCGCTGCGATGACCTGGGCAAGGCTGTCTACGCCCCTGACCTGCTCGGGCCGCACTGAGGCTGCCTGGGCGACACCCTCGGCAGGCACAAGCACCTCGTCGGCAGCCACGGCGTCGGCGAGCGACAGCAGACCGGCCACGGTGCGCACCGACCCGTCGAGGCCCAGCTCTCCTACGGCACCGCAGTGATCCATGCTCCCGGCTGGAAGTTGACCTGAAGCCAGTAGAACACCAAGCGCGATCGGCAGGTCAAGACCCGCCCCCTGCTTACGTAGCCCGGTTGGCGCCAGATTGATGGTTATTCGCTGTTGCGGCCACGATGCACCGCTGGACATAATCGCCGCCCGGACGCGGTCACGGGATTCGCGACACGAGGCATCGGGAAGTCCGACCAGCGTGTAGCCCGGCAGACCCCGACTGACGTGAACTTCGACGGTAACCGGATGTCCATCCACGCCCTGGACAACGGCGGTGGGAACTCGTGCGAGCATTGTGTTGCTCCTCTTCCACTACTCCCCCATTACGGGAGAACTTGACGTCAGCGGGGGAAGCGGGAGTGGGCGATAGCAAGCAACACGCACCCAGATTGTTTCGACGTTGCACGAACAGATCGCAAACGACGCTGGCCAGAACACTACGAAGCTGCAGTGACACTCCCAGATTTTCGACCATCGACGAGTCGGCCATCGACCACATGCATCTCGATGCAACAATGTGCAAGCAGCTTCGGCTCGTGTCTACCCTCTGTCCCATGGACGAGACCGGCCACGCCACCACCGAGCGGGTCCAGACAGCCAGCACCGCAGTACTAGACAACGACCTACTAGCGGAGTCGGGTCAGGACGCGGCGCAACTGCCTGAGCGACACGACGGCCCACCCCCTGCCATCGAGACCGATGGGCTGACAAAATTCTACGGACGACACCGGGGAATCGAAGGAATCAGCCTGACCGTCGAGGCCGGCGAAGTGTTCGGCTTTCTAGGCCCCAACGGCTCCGGGAAAAGCACAACAATCCGCGTACTGCTCGACCTCCTACGCCCAACGGGGGGAACAGCCTTGGTTCTCGGCCAGTCTCCGAGAAAGGCCGGCCCCGAACTACGCCGCCGCATCGGCTACCTGCCTGGCGACCTCGCCCTCAACGAGTCAATGACGGCCGAGCTCCTGCTGCAGTACTACGCCTCGCTCAGAGGAATGAAGTCGATGAGGGCCGTCAACGCACTGGCCGGTCGATTCCGCCTCGATATGAGCCGAAAGATTGGCGAGTACTCGACCGGTAACCGTCAGAAAGTCGGCCTGGTGCAGGCCTTCATGCACGACCCTGAGCTGTTGATTCTCGATGAGCCAACCTCAGGACTCGATCCACTCATGCAGAACGAGTTCTACTCGCTGGTCGAGGAGCGAAAGTCCAAGGACCGCACGATCTTCCTGTCGTCGCACGTACTGCCAGAGGTCGAGCGGGTAGCCGATCGGGTCGGCATCATCGCTGATGGCCAACTCCGCGTCGTTGAGGACATCCATACACTCAAAGCCCGCGCTCGCCGCCGTCTCGAACTTCACTTCTCTACCCCGGTCCCCGTCGCCGCTTTCCGGCGTCTGTTCCCGGTCCGAGCGGCAACGGCCAACGCAGACAGCACGATTTTGTCGTTGCAGGTTGAGGGCCCAATCGACGACGTCATCAAGGCGGCGGCGAAATACCCCACCGTGAATGTGGTAAGCCACGACGGTGACCTGGAAGAGATATTTCTTCGCTACTACCGACGACCGCCCGGGGCCATCCAAAAACGCATAACCGTCGATGCCGCTGCTGTTCCCCGTCGGCGGGACGACACGATGGAGCTGAAGGCCATCGTTCGCGACGACCCACCACCCGACGGTGCCATAGCCGAAGCTCTTGTGGTCGAGCCCGGCTCTGTATCCCTCGAAGGAATCTCGGATGCCTCAGCGGCCATCGAGCAGACGGGAGAATCACAGTGACATCGCTGGCAATCTTCAAAATGGCATTCTGGCAGATCCGCCGATCGACATTCTGGTGGGCGCTGGGGTTCGCTGTTTTAGGTGGACTCACCATCGCCTTCGTGCCCACGATCACCGAGGACACCGAGTCCTTTCAGCAACTGTTCGAGAACCTCCCTGAAGGGCTACTGGCTGTCTTTGGCATCGAAGACGCCGCCGCACTGGGCACCGGCGTTGGGCTGGTCAACAGCCGCCTGTACAGCGGATTCGGTCCGGCCCTCATCTCTGTTCTTGCCATCTCGGTGGGGATCGGAGCCCTGGTCGGCGAGGAGGAACGTGGCACATTGAACCTGCTGGCGTCACAACCGGTCAGCCGCACACGCCTCATCGTCGAGAAGATGGCCGCCTGTGCCCTCTCGCTACTGATCGTCGGCCTAGTCCTGCTGGCCACGGTTGCGGCAGGAAGCTATCTCCTCGACTTGGGCTTTCCCGTCGAAAACATGATCGCCGCCAACCTTGGTCTCGTACTGCTGGGCATGGTCTTCGCTGCTTTGGCGTTGGCGCTCGGCGCCGCCACCGGGCGGCGGTCCATGGCACTCGGCCTGGCTGCAGCGCTCTCCGCTGCCGCGTTCTTCATCAACGGGCTGGCCCCGTTGGTGGAGGAGTTGAGCTGGGCACAACAGCTTTCGCCCTACTACTGGCTACAGGAACCCAACCCGCTGGCTAACGGCTTCGCCTGGTCCTGGTTGGCCCTGTCGGCCGCAGTGTCGTTGGCCTTCTTCGTGGTGGCCATCATCGCCTTCAACAACCGCGACATCGACGTCTAGAACCGCAAGGCCGCACAGCGGCACACGTGGATGCCTGTGAGGTCTACAGGCCCTCGCGGGTGTAACGGGTGACGGCTTCCAGCTCGGCGTCGCTCAGCTTGCCGGCGAAGGCCGGCATTTGATTCTTGCCTTCAGCAACAAAGCGGATCTGATCGGCGATGTCGGGGTAGTTGGCCACCACCGTGCCTTCGTTCAGCTTCGAACCTGTCCCGCCGCCACCGTCGGCACCGTGACAGCCAATGCAGTTGCCGATGTACAGCTGGCGTCCTTGCACGAGAACCGGATCGCTGCCGTCAACAGCGGGGGCATCTCCTACGCAAGCCGTCAAGGTCAACGCCAAGACGACGGCAGAGACCGTGGAGACCGCAGGCGTCAACGCCCGTCGAACTAGACGTGAATGTGTTGTCAGGCCCCGCTCCTCGGCCATACTTCTCCTATGGGTTTCGATCCGCATCGCAAGCATAGAGCGTCACGCTTCGACTATTTCTTCGTGGCCAGTGCCTTTGTGGTGGTCATCTGTCTCCTGGCTTGGGCGGCGGCCGGCTGATGCCGTCGCGCAATCGAAATCGAGAGGCAAAGAAGGCGGTGTCGCCCGGTGCATCATCAGCATCGGCAGCGGCGCCGAAAAGTAAGGCCAAGTCGAAGAAGAAGCGCCGGACGGCAAAGCCAGCGGTCGATCCGTCCGACGTTCCTGATGCCGAGATCCGCTTCATTCAGCCGTACGAAGCGACAAAGCCTTACATCTGTCCGGGTTGTGGCCGTGACATTCCACCCGGTCAAGGACACATGGTGGCCGTACCGCCGAGCAGTCCGGATCTGCGG
>CALJMD010000386.1 GCA_937981915.1 uncultured Acidimicrobiales bacterium | reverse complement strand
CTGATCTTTGTCGAGGTGGCGTTGGTTGAAGGTTTGGCCGGCAATCTGGTCGAGCTGCTCGACACCGAGTCACCGACCGGTTCCCCCACCGAAGCCGACACCGCCATCTTCTATTCGATTTCCAACTGTCAACCCGGCTTGGCCGGTGTCAATCTCGGCAACTTGTTGATCAAGCAGGTGGTGTCGGCGCTGCTGGCTGAGCTGCCGCACTTGAAGATGTTCTCGACGTTGTCGCCCATACCCGGGCTGCGATCGTGGTTGGACGAACGCACCGAGGTGTTGCCGGCCGCAGTTGCTTCGGCCATGAGCGATGAGACCTGGGTGGACGACCCGCTGAGGGTTGAAGCACTTGAGCAGCCTCTGTTGGAGTTGGCGGCCCACTATCTTCTCACGGCGAAACGTGGTCAGCACGCTCAAGACCGGGTGGCCAACTTTCACTTGTCGAACGGTTCCAGAGTTGAGCGGTTGAACTGGATGGCCAACCCCACGCCGGTCGGCCTCGACCGGTCGTTGGGAATCATGGTCAACTACCGCTACGTACCGGACGACATCGCCCGCAATCACCACTTGTATTTGGCTGACGGCGAGATCTCGGCTCACTCATCGGTTCGGGCTCTTCTCGACCAGTAGCTGACCTCAAGTTCCTTGCGCCACCGCTGAAGTGGTCTTACATGCGCGGCCGTTTCTATACCTAGAGGTGCTATGTATTGAACTTCTATGTATCGTACTTCTATGGCTCGTGGGTCCCCAGAAACCGAACAGACCGCCATCGGCAAAGACCTGGTGGCTGCCTCGGCGGTCCCCCTCGTCCTGGGGATCCTGGCTGAAGGCGAAAGCTACGGCTACGCCATCTCCAAACGAGTCAGCGAACTGTCCGCCGGTCGCCTCGATTGGGCCGACGGGATGATGTATCCGCTGCTGCATCGCCTCGAACGCCTTGACTACATCGAAGCCGAGTGGCGCAAACCTGAAGACGGTGGCCGCCGACGCAAGTACTACCGGCTCACGGCCGAAGGCCAGAGGGCGCTCAGCGATCAACATCAACAGTGGGCGGCGGTAACCGAGGCGTTGGCTTCGGTGTGGGACGGCATGGCCAAGTTGGGTGACGGCCCGACCCCGGGATGGGCGTAGCCGTCAAGCACGGTGAGCCGTCGAGCACGGTGAGCCGTCAACGCAGGTGCAAGGGAGAGAACACAAATGTCAGAGGTGGACGCGGTGGAACATGTTGATATGAGCGATGAGGTGCAAACGCTCGATGGTGAAGTCGAGAGCCAGATCACTCAGTGGCGGCGATACGTGAGCGCACACCCCACTGTGGCCGGCGCCGACGTCGAAGAGCTGGAAGATCACCTTCGATCCCAGATCGACGATCTGCGCAGCGTCGGCTTGGACGACGGCGAAGCCTTTCTGGTCGCCGTGAAACGCATGGGCCGCATGGATGACATGTGGCGCGAGTTCGCCAGCGAACACTCGGATCGACTGTGGGAGCAGCTCGTACTCCCCTCCGGCCACGCCTCTGGTTCAGACAGTGATCGTCGAGGATTGTTGATCGCGGTCACCACCGCTGTCGCCGCCGGGCTGGCCACCATCGCGCTGTTCAACAACGTCGGGATCATCTCTGATGCCGACCCCGACGGGCTGATCCCTCGCAATATCGTGTTAGTGGTGATGGCCTTCGTTGCCATTTTCCTGGTAGCCAAACGACAGGTGACCGGGTGGCCGGTGTTGGCCACCGTCGGCGCGTTCGCCGCTGCTTTCGCCGCCACCAACCTGTATCCGTTCAGCTTCGTCGACGGCCACACTGCCGCACTGACCGCCATCCACCTGCCCATAATGTTGTGGTTCGTGATCGGTTTGATCTACGTCGAAGGTGACTGGCAAGACCACGCCAAACGGATGGACTTCATTCGCTTCACCGGCGAAGTCTTCGTCTACTACACGTTGATGGCGTTAGGAGGCGGTGTTCTCCTAGCGGTGACCGGAGGCGTGTTCGCAGCGATCGACCTCGACCCCGAGACGTTGATATTTGAGGTGCTTATGCCCGGTGGAGCGGCGGCTGCCGCTGTCATTGCCGTCTGGCTGGTCGAGATCAAGCAAGGCGCCATCGAGAACATCGCTCCGGTTTTGACCCGAGTCTTCACCCCGCTGTTCGCCCTCATCTTCATCGGCTTCCTCGTGACCGTGGCCGTCACCGGGCGAGGAATAGACCAAGACCCCGACGTCTTGATCCTGTTCGACTTGATCCTCGTGGTCGTGCTCGGGCTCCACCTCTATTCGCTTTCCGCCCGTCAACCCGGCGACGAACCCGGACTGTTCGACTACCTGCAACTGGCGTTGGTGGTGTCGGCACTCCTCATCGACACGTTGGTGATGTTCGGCATCGTGGCCCGAATCTCCGAGTTTGGGTTCAGCGCCAACAAGACCGCCGCCCTGGGAGAGAACCTGGTGTTGCTTGTCAACCTGGCCGTCGCTGCGTTCCTCAGTTTGGCCTTCGTGCGGGGCGCCCGATCGGCCACTGAAGTTGAGCGCTGGCAAACTTCGTACGTGCCCGTCTACCCGGTATGGGCCGCCTTCGTGGCCTTCGCCTTCCCCTTCATTTTCGACTTTGTATAGCAGAGCTCTAGGTGGCAGACGACGAAGGACCCGGCGCTTTTCGACGCCGGGTCCTTCGCTGCCTATCAAACTCTTACTGACAGGTTTCCCTACTTGCGGGCAACGGTGAGTTCAGCCACCGGGCCGCTCCAGTCGAACTTGTCCTCTAGATCACCGACACCCTGAATACCCTGATGGCGTCGAACCACACCGTTCTCAGCCAGAGCCGGGTTGGACTCACCAGTACCGAGGCCTGAACCCAGCTGGCAGAACGGGGCGGGAACGAGATCGGCTCGCCGCTCAGTGTTGAGTTCCGTTCCGGCGTCGTAGCCCTGCAGGCGATACTGCTTGGCCGAGTCGCCTTGAGGCAGCAGCTTCGAATCGAGCCCGGCGAACCCATCGTTGGTGCAGATCAACATCGACACGATGCTCAGTCGATCGGCCGAAGTGGTGAACTCGAACGTGACCGAGCCACCGGGGGGAATTGGCGCTCCGCCTCCGACACCACTGGTGCCGAGACCGGCAGCGTCTACGGCTCCAGCGATTTCAGCAGCCAACACTGGCACACCACCGTTTTCGGCTACTGCCTGCACACCGGGACTAGCCGGGCGGTTGGCTTGGAACAAGGCGACGTCGTTGGAATGGGCGGCCCAGTTGACCGGTGTTAGATAGTTGCCGGTGGTGTTGGTGATGGTCGCCACGTAGGTGACGTCTTCACCGGCGTTTTGGCCTCTGGCTGAGGCACCGCTGGCCGCGGTGGCCAGGGTCAAAGCGGCAGCCATCACGGCGGCTGCGATTTTCAATGGTGTTCCGAGCTTCTTCACAGGAGCTGACCTTTCTGGTTCAGGTTTCTTCCTGCTATCCAACAATCGGAGGACGGAGAGGATTCTCTCAAAACGCGAAACGTTCAGTGAACGACCGGACAACAGCGAACTGAGTGCTGATCTAGCGGTCGGGGTCGAAGTTCCGCAGAATCCACCAGCCCGTACCAGCCAGGGTGGCTGCGGCCAGACCGTTGATCATGGCGAACCACAGTTTGGCCAGAGCATCGCTGAAGCTGAACACCAATGTGTACAACGTCGACCCGACCCCAAGGGCTGTCACTGCCAGCGCGGCCTTTTGCACCGCGGCGATGACTCCGGTGGAGACGGCACCGCTCGGTGAAAGCACCACGATGAGTACGCAAGCCAGCGTGAGCATGCCAACGGTGGAACCGATCGGGGCGAAGAAGCGGCCGGCCAGCGACGCTGTCGTCCAGGCTCCGGTTGCCTCCTCAATCAGTTGGAAGACCCCGGCACCGACTCGTAAAGCGATGGCGATGAGGATTCCGACGATGGCGACTTCTCGGGCCTCATCCCGCGACACGGTCATAGAAAGGCCACGCTATCGGAAAGCGGCAAACGAGGCCCTCCTGTCGGGCCTTCGGTGCCGTCCAGAAGGCCGTTGTCGCTGCCTCTCGACTCGACCTCGACAGAGGGGAAGCAGGGCTAACTATGTTGCGGCTCAAACAGCTGAAACCTAACTGAATTAGCCGGTTTTCGCCGTTAGGCTTCATCGGAGAACAACACCCGGGACTTGATCAGCAGATGTACCCAGCCGATAGTCTGCCGAGTTCAGGGTCAATACACTTCGAGGAGGCGGCAAGCAACTAGGTGGCGCGAACCGGACAATAGCGAGCGTACGGAAAGCAATTATGTACGCCCGTTCTTTTGGGCGACTCGGAGTACGCGTAAACAGGTGACAGTGGGGTAGTAGACGGCGAGCGACAGCTTGCGGTCACAACCAGCCAAGGCGCGGTTTCCGTAGCAAGGAACAGGCTGATGACAACGACAACGACCGATCACGGGATCGAAAACGTCCGAGCTCTTCGGACGGCCTCTCGTGACGGCGCCGGGCAGATTGCCGGATTGGAACGAGGAACGAAACCCCTCGTCATTCAGGCAGCTCCGGATCTTCAAATCGTCTACACGGACCCGTCGGAACCGGCAATTGACCTTGCCAACCTTCCAACCGAGCCCACGACACCAGGCCTTGACGAAGCGGCCAAGCGTGCTTTCGACATAGTGGTGGCGCTCGTCGCGCTCACCTTGACCCTGCCGGTGTGGATTGTGGTGGCGCTGGTCACCCTCATCGAACGGCGGGGCCCGGCCCTGTACGCCCAGGAACGAATCGGTCGTCACGGGCGGATGTTCCGCTGCTGGAAATTCCGGACCATGTATCCGAACGCCGACGAGGTGCTGCAAGAGGTACTCGACTCCGACCCGGTGTTGGCTCAAGAATGGGCCGAAGACCACAAACTCACACGTGATCCCAGGGTCACCCCGATCGGTCGAATTCTGCGCCGTTTCGATCTCGATGAGATCCCCCAGTTCATTAACATTCTCCGCGGCGACATGAGCGTCGTCGGCCCTCGTCCCGTTGTACTGGCCGAGGCACCAAAGTTCGGTGAGCTACTGCCGGTCGTGTTGTCGGTTCGCCCCGGATTAACTGGTCTGTGGCAGGTGTCGGGCCGCAACGAAATGACCTACCGTGAACGGGTGGAGCGAGAAGCCGCCTACGTGCAAACCCGCTCCTTTCAAGGTGATGTGAGCATCTGCTTCAGAACCCCGGTGACCCTGCTGCAACGAAACGGTGAGCGTTAAGAAAATGATGGCGGACAACTACCCCGACAGCCCCCTGGTCACGATCATCATTCCCTGTCGCAACGAGGAAGAGTCCATCGCTGAATGCCTGGACTCAATTTCTCGCCAGACGGTGACCGACACTGAGATCTTGGTGATCGACGGTCGGTCGACCGACACCACCCGCGACATCGTCTTGGCTAAAGGCGAAGTCGACCGTCGAATTCAACTGCTCGACAACCCCAAAGGCATCGTTCCCAGTGCATTGAACGTGGCCCTCGACGAAGCCAAAGGTAAATGGCTGGTTCGGGTCGATGCCCACTGCACCGTGTCCGACGACTACGTCGAAAAGCTGGTGAACCTGCTCGAAACCGGAGCCGGCGGAGCCGGTGGACGCAAGACCGGTGTTGGTAAAACGATCACCGGCAAAGCCATTGCCCTGGCCATGTCATCCAAGGCCGGTGTTGGCGGATCGGCCTACCATCACGCTGAGACCGTCCAATATGTCGACCACGTCCCGTTCGGGGCCTACCCGGTCGACCTGGCCCGTTCGGTCGGCGGCTGGAACGAACAGCTCTCGGTCAACCAGGACTTCGAGTTTGACCAGCGAATCCGGGCGGAAGGCCGCGAACTCATCCTTGACCCGTCGATCGTTATCGATTGGGAAAACCGTCAGAGTTTCGAAGCACTGGCACGCCAGTACCACCGCTACGGAAGAGGCAAGACCCGCGTCATGCGGATTCATCCCCGTAGCACCAAGTTGCGTCACCTGATAGCGCCCGTGTTTGTGCTGGCGATCGCCGCCGCGGTGATGCCGTGGCGCTGGAAGTACCTCTCAGTAGCACGAGGCCTGTTGGCCGGTAGCTACGCCGCAGTGATCGCGGCCGCCGGTACGGCAGCCGGAAAGTCCCTTCCTCTCCACCAGCGGTGGCGAGTAGCGGCCAGCCTGGTCATCATGCACGTCGCCTGGGGCCTGGGGTTCTGGCACGGCATCTACGACCTGGTGTCAGGTCAGGCCGACAAGGCCATCGTCGATGCCGACCGTCTCGGTTCGGCGTCTCCCACTCCCGATCAGGTCTAAAGCGAACGCCCGCTACTAGGGCCGGCCCCCAGAGTTGGCGACCGTGCTCTTGTCGTTCGTGCCCCTGCCTTGACCGGGGCGAACTGAACGCTGCGGCTAGACCGTGACGGCGGGTTGTTGCCGGGTCTTCGCTGTTGCTGGGCCGATCTCACGGCCGTGCCCCGGCTCACCTCGGAGTAGATCCAGGTAGGTGTCGTGATCGCAGAGAACGCTGGTGGTGTCCCCGCCGCGTACCGTGCCGTCCAATCGGGCATCGGTGAGTTGCTGCTCAGGAGCGATCTTCAGAAGCGACGACTCGCTGTGTGACAGCGACCGGCCGGTCACCACGTAGTCACCCTGGGGGATGAGTCTGGCAGCCGTCAGTCGGCGTCGACCGGCGAGAAGTTCGGCTATCAACAGGTCGGCCAGGTCGACAATGAGACGACCGCCCATTTCCCGACGGTGAGCGGTTGCGGTGCGAAGCGTCGACGACCCACCCATAGCGTGCACGACGTGAGGATCGAAGCGGAACAAGGCAATCCTGGTTGCCATCCGGTTCCGCAGCTGGTGCAGCAGCTCGCTGTTGGACGCACCGATGATGTCACGAGACTTAAGGCGACGAATGTCAGGCCAAATGCTGACGGTACCGACTACGCCAAGCTCAATGGAGTCGCTCAACGTTTCGCGCCGGAACTTGGTTTGCTTGCGGCCCTTTCGAACCGCCATGCCCTCGTCGGTGACGACGGCGACCCGAAGCGGAAGATAATCCGATGCCCGCTGACTGGCCATGCGAGCCGCGTGGAACAGCAACGCCACAAAACTCCAACGCAAACGACCATAGATGTCGTGCAAGAGCAGGCCGGTGGATAAGTAGGCCACCATCATGAAAATCAGGGACTGCCCGATAGTGGTGTGCCGGATTCGCATTAGAGCGACGCCGGTGAAGGCCAAGAAGGCGAACCATGCGGTCAGGCCGACCAAGCCTTCCTCCGCCATCACCTCCAACGGAAGCGAATGAGCAGACAGCTCACGACCGCGGTCGTCGAGGCCAAAGGATCGGGAGTACTCGAGATAGCGGTCGTTGTAGGCGCCGTAGCCGACCCCCAAAACCGGGTTGTCCTCGAACATCTCCACCGCGGACAGCATCACGCTCACCCGCCCGCTGGCCGAACTTTCGATAGACGTGTTCGGGTCGAACAGAGCGGGGAGATCAGCCAAGCTGGAAAGACGATCACGCACGCCGAACGGGCCGAGCACCAACACCAGAACCACCAGCGCAACCAGGCTCCACTGTCGAGGCGAGGGTTTGGCCAGCATCACTGCCACCAACATGACCACCGCCAACGCCAAGAAGGCAGTGCGGGAAGCCGTTTGGGACACGGCGATACACATCAACAGCAGACTGCCCCGACATGCGAACGTTCGCAGCGTTGTGGCCTGGCGTTTCAGCCAACCAAGTCCAATGGCGCAACCGATGGCCATGACCAGAACCTGGCCGTACTGGTTGGCGTCGTCGCGGAACGCCCCGGTCGCCCGGTTCGCCTCGCCTTCGATGCCGGCGATCTCCTCGGAACTCCACCGGGCGAAGCCGAGAAAGTCGTTCTCCTGTAAGCCTGTTAGCGCCTGCACCGTGGTCAAGAACGCCAGCAGGCTGGTGCCGATGGCAAAGCCTTGCAGGAGTGCCATCATGCCCGACTCGCGGCGTGCGACGACCAGAACGGCGACCGCCAAAAGCAGGTTGATCAACAGTCGGCTGCTGGCCTCAATGGCGATCTCCGGTTGGATGGCCACAAAAGGCCCGGCCAAGGCCGAAGCGACGGCCACTGAGGTGGCGGCGGCCACACCCATAGGAAGCGATCGCGGTCGCCGGAGGCGAGGCAGCGACGCCATCAGCTGGAGCAGCCCGAAACCGAGTGCGGCGACGGCCAGCAAGTTCGTGTACTCCTCGACCCCGAACCGTTGCCGCAGCACGTCGGCGGCGTTGGTGGCCAGGGTGAAGCCGATCAGCCAGGCTGTTCTACGAGGCGACGTTACCGTCGCCATACCGACGCCCAGGGCGATCGGGATGAACAGAATAAGCCAGATCACGGAACGACTCCGTTGCGCCCGGGGCTACGGTCGCCGGGCGAGAGGCAGATCGGTGCGCTCGTCGGAACCGCCGAACAGGGCCAACCACAACATGAAGGCACCGATAGCGGCAGCGATCATGGCGGCGATGACAATCACGGCGGTGCTCGGTCGTCCCGAAGACTCAGGGATCGTTGCCGGCGTCACCGTGGTGATCTGATAGACCGGGTGCGACTCGGCGAAGGCCAGTCGGAGCTCATCGGCGATGGCGTCGGCGTAGCCGATGGAAAGAGCTTCGTCCGGCCCGGTCACTGTGATGTCGACCAAGTGACTGGTGAGCACCTGCAGTGCTTCCACCTCGTAGTCCTCCATGTCGACTTCGGTAACCCCGAGGCGTTCCTGAGCGGCGGCGGTGACCGACCCGCTGTTGGCAACACCGGCCAACGTAACGACGATGGGACCACGGTCGATTGATCCGAGGATGTCCACTACTTCCCGGTTGTCTTCAACAGTGGCCGCCGGTTCGAGCTGCACCACCGCAGTAGCACTAAAACGCTCTCCTTGACCGGACGCCCAAATCCAAGCAAGCAGGCCAACGATGAGCGCTGCGGAAAGAACGAAAATGGCGGCAGTGGAAGTGCGACGAGTTCCGGGCGGTTGACTCGACTTTGTTGTCATACCGGTTGATGGTAGTGACCTGGCCTGTTGCTGACCGAACTGGTCTATAGCTTCGACCGGACTCCGCATGAAGTCATCCGGCCGGGAACCCATGCCGGCTAGCGATTCGCCTCTTGCGCTCATAGTATGCTCCACCGCGTTGTAGCCACCGAGCTCATGTAAGTTGCCCGCTTGCACGTCGACGGCACCTACCAAGTGCGTCGACTGGCTCCTTCAATCAGTATATGGCTGCATGTATCCGATGGCGTAAGTCCGCCGGGTTGGCGATCCGGGCTGATTCACCCACAAAACGTCGTGATTCAGCCATTCGGAGGCCTTGGACTAGGTGGAGTGACCCGGCCGCGAGGCGTAGGCCGCCCGTAAGTGATCGAGCATGGTGTTGGCCCACGTCTCGGCGTTGAAACGCTCGGCCACCAGGTCAGCGGCCCGCTGTGACTTGCTGTGACGGTCGGGGTCGGTCAGAACACTAATGATGGCGTCGGCCACGGTGTCCGGTTCGTTGTCGTCGATCAGGTAGCCGGCTTCGTTGTCGATCACGCTCGGGATGTCACCAACCGAGGTGGCCAGAATCGGAAGCCCTGCCTCCATGGCCTCAAGCAGTGCTACGGGAAGCCCTTCCCACGACGATGGCAGAGCAAACAGGTCTGCGGCAGCCATCACCCGACGGACATCGTCTCGTGTCCCGATCAAGTGCACGTGATCGGCAAGACCAAGCCGTTCGACTTGGTCCTCCAGCTCGGCCCGAAGATCACCTTGGCCGGCGATGACAAGCTCGGCATCGGGAATACGTTCGACCACCGTGGCCATGGCGGCGATCAGATTGTGTTGAGCTTTCTGGGGGTTGAGCCGGGCCACGTTGAGGATCATGGCTCCGGTTGGATTGGTCATTAGCTCTGTGCGGAGCTCGATGCGTTCTGAGTCACTCAGCCGGGGGCCTTGAGCAACAGCATTGGGCAACACGTGAATGTCGACGTCGGGCAGGAATTCCTGCCGGGCCTCCTGTGTTCGTGGCCCAACGGCGACGACCCGGGCGGCCAGCCGCTGCAACGCCATCCGCTCCGCTTTGCCGTGATAGAGGTGGTCATCGGCGTAGGTTCGTTCATTGTGCAGCACCGCCACCGAACCTTTACCGGCCAGCCGGGCGGCCAGCGAGCCAATCACGTTTGGACCGACGAGGTTGGTTTGTACAACATCGACGTCACGCAGGTCGCGGGCCAATCGGAGAAGCCGAGGTACGTCAACCATCCGCCGAGCGTGATGAACCCGATATGGCAGGTTCAGCTCGGTCAAATAGCGTTCGATGTCGGGGTTTAGCGGTTTGAGGAAGAACAGGTGAAGACTGTGATCGGTGGTGGCCACATGGTCGGCAAAGGTGCGCAGCAGCGCCTCAGCACCGCCGTCCGGCCGTAGCCCTTCCAATATCACTGCTATCCGCATTGCCGTATTTACATCGGCATCGGCTGTTGGTGCCCTTGAGCGACCGTCCGCCGATTCGAGTTGTTCTTCATGAAGCTGTACTGAGTCCGCCGTCATCATGTCGCCCTTGCCTGCATTGAGGCAGCCCGGGTTACCCCGAGGCGCCTTTTAGTCCACCGCCGGCCGTTACTGGCCAGCTTTCTGTTCCGCCACCTGCGCCTTACGCCCGGCACCGGCTTTGACAAACGAAACGCCTTCGTTCACCAGTTCACGGTCGAGCAAATACATGGTTCCGCCATAGGTCACCGCGCCGGTCAACGTCAGCGCGATGAGTTGGAGAAGAGGATTCCAAGAGTCGATCACGGTGGCCGTCGGCCACGTCACGGCAGCCATGACGGCGCCGGCGATCAGGGGTGTTCGATACGGAGCGGTCAGCTCCGAGATTCGCATGTCGATCACTCGTGAAGCCACGATGACCTGGAAGATCGAAACGATCGTCGCGGTGACAGCCTGGGCGATGGCTACCCCGTTGATGCCGTAACGCACGGCAACGATCAGGACCGGGACAACAAACAGCGCTCGGACGACACCGATCATGTTCAACAAACCGGGCCGGCCATAGCCCTTGTACAGGTCGCCGATGTTTTTGGTCAAAGCGGTGGCCGTCAACGCCAAGGCCAACCAGCGCAGCGGCTCGACCGTGTTGATCACGTCGTCGCCGAAGGGGACCTCGATCCACTTGTCTCCCAGCGCCACCCGGACCAGTGGCTCGGCTACGAGAGCCATGCCGACACCGGCGGGAACGACAATGGCCGACACCAACCGCAGCATTTTTCGCAGCGCCAGACGGCCCTTCTCTTTGTCGTCTTGCAGCTGGGAGAACAGAGGGAACGCCACTTTGGCTGCCACCAAATTGATGCCGTCGATCAAGAGCTCGGGAAGGCGGAACGCCATGGTGTACACGCCGAGAGCCACTGTTCCGATTCCACGACCAATGAGCAGGTAGTCGACGTTCTTGTTGACCGCTCCGAGAATGTCGATGAGCGTCATCTGCGACCCGAAACCCAGCAGGCGTTTGGTCCCGTCAACCGGATTCGACATTGCGCCGAGACCTTCGGGTCGCCAGGGGTTGACCATCCAAAAGACGATCGAGCCTAGTAGAGCACCCACCAGATGCCCCCACACCAGACTCCAGACACCGAAGCCGTAGAGCGCCAAACCAATGGTCAACAGCGCCTTGCTGAAGGCGGTAACCGTTTCGGCCACCGTGACCGAGCGCATCTCTAGGTCCCGCTTGAGTAGCGCATCGTGGACCGCTCCAGCGCTGCGGATCAAGAACACGAACCCCAAACCGCGAACGATGGCGGTGGCTGACTCCTCGTTGAAAAAGTCGGCAATGAGGGGAGCGGCCAGCCAGGTGATGGCGGTCATGACAACACCGAGGCCGATGTTCAACCAGAACGCCACCGACGCCAAGCGCCGCTCCTTGCCGGTCAAGTTGATGACCGCTGACGCA
This sequence comes from uncultured Acidimicrobiales bacterium, assembly GCA_937981915.1. GTDB lineage: Bacteria > Actinomycetota > Acidimicrobiia > Acidimicrobiales > SZUA-35 > JAHELU01. The sequence goes on along the minus strand of CALJMD010000386.1, from coordinate 25,683 downwards.
ATCCCGAAGTCGTTAAGAAATTGTAGATAGCCGATGACTAGCAGGCCGATGCCGAACAACCCGAAAACCTGAGCGTCGAGAACCCGGCCCAGAACGATCGTGCTGACGGCGACGATGCCTTTGCCCGCGACCAACGACACGCCGGTCCACAACGTTCCGGTGCTCGACCGTTCCGTCAGACTGGCCACCCGATCGGGCGGCGCCGGCTGCTCCGGGGTCACGGTCAAGAGTTGCCTGTTCCTCCACCCAGTGTTTGGTATTCACCGGCCAGAGAGTCGGCGGTGGAGTTGAGCGAGTAGCGGTCGACCACGGCTTGTCTGGCCTTGGAGCCCAGGTCGATTCGGGCGCCCGGGTCACTGAGAAGTTTGACCACGTGGCCGGTGATGTCGTCGACTATGTCGTCGGCTGACCGGGTTGGGCCTTCGGGCCCGACGATTTGACCGTCGACATTGTCAGTCATCACATCGGCCACGCCACCGACATCGGTGACAATGCAGGCACATCCGGAGGCCATGGCTTCGAGTAGAGCGTTTGAAAGCCCCTCAGCCGAAGAGGCCGAGACGTACATGTCAGACCAACGCAAGATAGTGGGAACGTCTTCACGGCGACCCAGAAAACGAACATTGGCCAGGCCGTCAAGCTGAGGGGAAAGAGGACCCTCACCAACAACGTACAGCCAAGCGTCAGGGTGACTGTTCAGAACTTGCTGCCACTTCTTGGCCAGTTCGATCACCCGCTTCTCAGGGGAAACCCGGCCAACGATCACTACGACCGGCGCCGTGGGCCAGTCGTCGAATACGTCTCGACGGGCCGCCCAGCGAGCATCCACATCGCCGGACCCGGCGTTTGCTGCTGCCGGAGGCTTGAACCGTTCGGTATCAACTCCATTAGGAATGAAGACCCGACGGTCGTTATCGATCCCGCGGTCGGAAAGCTCATGCTCAAGGTCGTGACTGATGGCCACAAACTTGGTGACAGAACGCTTAAGTAGGGCCAGTCGGGCTTTGCCGAGAGGCTTCTCCGCCAGACGGTTGAGATCACCAAGGTCGCCCGATCGGAGCAACTTGGTCATGTACGGAGTGCCGGTCACAAGCCGGTTCAGGCCGGCCGTCAACGAGGGGGTAAGAGTGTCGTAGGCGTGAACCACGTCGGGTCGGGTTCGGATAAGGTGCCAGAGCGTTCCCAGCACAAACATGATCGACTGCATTGGCTTCGGGCCGACACAGTTGACCCGAACCACCTTGGCGCCATTGAGCGTCTCGGTGCGAGGCTGCCCCGGACGAGAACGGGTATAGACAATCGGGTTGATACCCCGATCGATGAACAACGGATTGAGGCTGTGAAGCTGGCGTTCGGCTCCGCCGACGGTCGGGAGGTAGTTCTGGATCACCATGGCTACCGTCACCGGCTTGACCGAGGGCTCCGGTGTTGATGATTCACTCATTGGTCAGCTCCCGTTGAGAGGGTGGCGTCGTTGCCGCGGATGATGCGATCCATGGAGTTGACGGTCTGGCGTAAGTCGAACTGGTCGACTACCCGTTGCCGGCCGGCGTCGGCCAAGCGTTCACGGAGATCGTGGTCGGTGAGCATCCGCTCAAGAGCATCGGCCAGGCCGACGGCGTCCCGCTCATCAGCCAGGAGCCCGGTGACTTCGTGTTCCACCAGCTCGGGGATACCGGAAACCCGGGTGCTGATGACGGGAACCCGAAGGGCCATCGCCTCCATGAGGGCAACCGGAATGCCGTCTTTACGTCCGTTGTCCAAGACCACAGACGGCAACGCAAAAGCGTCAGCCTGGCTGACGATCTTGATGGCTTCATCAACCGGGCGAGCGCCGTGGAACACGATCTTGTCAGCGACCGATGAGTTGGCGACCATCGCTTCGAGACCCTCGCGAAGTGGGCCGTCGCCCACAATGTCGATCTTCAGGTCGACGCCTCGCTCTTGGAGAATTTTGTGAGCTTCGATCAGGTAGGCGTGACCCTTGTATTCCCGTAGCCCGGCGACCACCGCCACCCTCGGCGGCTCGTTCATCGGTGACGCCGAGCGGGGAGCGATAGTGGATACGTCGACACCGCAGTGAACGACCTCGATCTTGTCGGCGACGTCGGGGTACAGCCGCTTGATCATCTCCCGGTTGTGTTCGGAGATGGTCACGACCGTTTCGGCGTTGCCCAGCTTCTCGCCCAGCATGACCTGGTGGATGTAGAGGTCGTGGGCGTGAAGGGTCACCGAATAGGGCAACCCGGTCAGGATCGAAAGCTGATAGGCGAACAGAGCAGAGTGGGTGCCCCAATGCGCGTGGAGATGCTCAAGTCCATGATCGGCTATTTGGTCGGCCGTCCATGGTGTCCCGAGGGAAATCACCAGGGCGCGAGCCAGGAATTGTGGGGACTTGATGTTCCCGGCGACGGCCCGGGCCCACATGCGAGCCCAGCGTCGGGGGGAACGGAACAGCCAGCGCGTCTGGGAGGCAAGCAGCTGCAGTGGCGAGGCGTCTCCGGCAGCAGTGAGTCCGGGGAGGAACCCGGCCGCTTCAGGCTGAACGATCTGGTCTTTCTCCCGATACAGGGCAAGCACGGACACGTCGTGACCGCGTTGACTGACGCCGAGCGCCTCACGAGCGATGAATGTCTCAGTGGTTTTCGGGAACCGAGACACGACGTAACCAACGTTCATTACGAATTCCCTGCGTTCATTGTTATGCCTTCACAGCCAGCCCAAAGAAGCCTTCGAACCGTGCTCGTCTCAGAGTGCCGCCACCAACCTTGGCGGACGTATTGCTTGCCATCTAAAGGGTAGCTCCGACCGTCTGAATGTCGCCGGGTGTAGGCAGATGTATTCACTGGGCACATGTCCACGACATGGGTTGATCCTCCCGGGTAAACGGTAGGTGAACTTGCCGTTACGTCGAAGCAGATAGGTGAGTTATCATGAATGTCGAGTGGCAAGCATGGTGGCGCAGCGACTCAAGCAGAAATTCTTGTACCGATAGCGGCGGAGCTAGGGCCCGTTGTCACCGGAACAAGAGGGCGACACGAGAGGGAAACTCTGATGAGCCTACTTGCAGGGCACGCCCCCGGTCATGCAGATGATGCAGACCCTGAAACCCGAACAGACGCCAACCGTAACGGCCGGCTTTCGCTGAGTAGCTTCGCTACGCAGGCGATGACTCCCACGGCTCTCAAAGTGGCGATCGTGGCACTAGGCGGCGACGCGTTGTTTGCTGCATTGCGAGCAATTCAGCTAACCACGCCGTTCCTCCAGAATCCGATGTTCCGGCTGAGCATCGACGGCAGCTACCCCGAGATCTTTCAGTATGTGAAGTTCTTCGTCATCGCTTGTCTGCTGGGTTTTCTGGCCGTTAACCGCCGTGTTCGATGGCTTTTTGTATGGACCGCCGGATTCTTGTTCTTACTGGCTGACGATGCGTTGATGATCCACGAGGGCGTAGGAGCGCGATTCTCGCCGTCCGTCGAGCCATTCCTACCGTCAGGTATTGATGCTGTTGCCATCACCGAATTCGGCTACCTGGGTTTGGTTGCGCTGGTCATGTTTGTTGTGGCCGCCATCGGCATGGTCTTCTCGCCTGGCCTATTTCGGCGACTGAGTGTCGACCTAATGTTGCTTCTTATGGTGGCCGGCTTCTTCGCAGTATCAGTTGATCTGGTGCACGGCCTCAGCAGTTTCGGCTACGTCGCCAACACGCTGTTCGCCATCGTTGAAGACGGCGGCGAAATGCTGGGTGCCAGCCTCATCGTGATCTACGCAGCAATCGTGGCCGACCGTCGGGGTGAGATGCCCCAGTGGTTGTCTTCGGTGCGGCGGCTGCGGGGCTGAAACCCACTCGGGCTGAGGACCGGAGGGGGGCGTTGGGTTACGGCGCTAGGTGGCCGTAGGCCTTGGACTGGCTGTCCTGCGGGGCGTAGCTGTTATAGCTAGACCCGGCCTGCAGTTGAGGGTTGCGGTAGATGTTGCCGCCACCGTCACTGATTTGCGAGGCCAGCACACCCTGAGAGTCATAGCCGATGTTGTTGGCTGCTCGATTGTTCGAGCCGTTCAGCTGGTAGACGCTGATGTTCTCGGCGTAGCTCTTGGCTCCCACCATTATGTTGCGTTCCATGGTGATGTTCGAGGTGTTGAAGCTCAACTGAATGCTCGACGGTCCGAGGTTGCCGCTCATCGTGTTGTAGCGGATCTTGACGTTGCCAATCGACGGGCTGGAGCTGTTTGTTCCGCCAACCTTGATTGCTCGCCCGTTGGCCGAACCCACGAGCAGGTTACGTTCGATGGTGCCGCCACCGGTGCCACAAGCGCAGTAAATCAAATGATCCTGGTTGGTGTCGTTGGTGGGGTAGGTGTCGTGAATGTAGAGCTTGCGCAGAGTGAAGTTTCGGGGATTTTGCGTGACCAGCATGGCCGAGAAGGCCTTGGCTCCCCAGAACTCGGATTCCTGCCACACCCAGTCGACGCCGCCGTTCATGATGATCAGGTGTTCAACGGAGCTGCCGTTGTTATTGTCCCAGGTGACGTTGATACCGGAGATGGTCCAGTAGTCCATGTCGGTAAGGATGACTCGTCCCTGGATGACAACCCGCTCGCCCGGAGCGTTGGTCATGTTGATCCGAGCGCTTGAGGTGCCCTTAGGCATTCGGTAGCCGGGGTTCACCAGCTCCCGGTAGGTGCCGCCCTTCACCATGAGGGTCTCACCGGCTCGCACAGCCAGGATTCCTTCGTTGATGGTGCGGTATGGGGAGGCCTGCGAACCGTTGCCGCCGCCCGATGCGCTGGCGTCAACCCAGACAACGTCACCGCTGGGTGGCTGCGTGGAAGCCGTGGTCGGCCGGGTCGTCGTGGTGGTGGCCTGTGTCGTAGTGGTGCGCTGCGTTGTTGGCGTCGTGGTGGCGCGCTGCGTCGTTGTCGTCCGTTGTGTGGTGGTGGTGCGCTGCGTTGTTGTGGTGCGCTGCGTTGTTGGGCTGGTCGTGGCGCGCTGGGTCGTAGTGGTACGTCGACTGGTGGTAGTGGTTCGCTCAGTGCCCGTCGTCCGCATGGTGCTCGACGACGCTGTGGTCTGGCGGGCAGTGGTGGAGGTTTCGGCCGTAGTGCCGCGGTCAGAGGTGGTGTCGGGGTTGCCGTTGGTGGCTCCCGTTGTGTCTGCGCCGGTGGTGGTGGGGTCGCCTTCGGTGGTGGTGGGATCGTCATCAATCCCGCCGGTTGTAGTGGTGTCGCCTTCACCGGTGGCGGCGAACAGACTTAGAGCGTTCTGGCCGTCAGCGGGAACCGCTGCCCCGGTCGCTCCTTCTATTTGGAACGTGCCTCGTGGTTGCGAAGTGGAGCTGCTGGTGCCGTCGTTGAGGGTGTCAGCGGTTGATTCGTCGCCGATTACCTGAATCTGACCTCCCCCGTTTGGGGTGAGGACAGTAACCAGAGTGAAGCCAACAAGAAGGAGCGCCACTGCCGCAACAGGTAGGAGCGCTCGGCCTAGGCCACCTCTATCGGGTCCGGGGTACGCCGCCCGTCCGTTCTGCACACTTGGGAGATTAATGACATTCCGTAACAAAACCGACCAATTTCGTCGCACATTGGTCATCCTTTGCCTAATCATTACCTCGACCGCAGTTATGCCCAGCAGCCTGTGGATAACATTGAATAGTTGGGTAGTCGGGTGATCAGACCGATCGGTCCCACGCCGCCAGTTGAGGGAGAAGATCCGGGTCGAAATTGAGCGCCGGATCGGCGCCCTCTCGGTCGTGTACCACGATCGACTGGTAGCCAAGCGCAGCGACTCGGCTGGCGAACTCCACGAACGCATCGAACGAGGCCATTGGCTCGCTTCTATTAGACGAGACAAAGACAAGCCGCCGCAGCGAATCAGGGTCACGGCTGATTGCGTCGCAGTGTTTCTCGACATCGGCTGCCTGTGAAGCCAATTGCTCGATGAATCCGTCCAGTGACTCGACCGGTTTGCTTGGAATGCCCAGCGTGATCAAAACATCGGCCCGCTCAACCGCCATGCGAAGGGTTCTCGGCCCGCCGGCGGCAACGGCCAACGGAAGCCGTGGTTGTTGAACACTGCCGGGCACTGTTCGAGCCTCGTCCACCGTGTACCAGGTGCCCTTGTGATTGGTTCCGCCTGATAGAAGGTGGTCGACGACCTCCACATATTCGATGAAGCGATCGGCTCGTTCCCGAGGGATAAGCGTCGGCTCGCCGAACACGTCGGCGTCGAACCCGCTGGTGCCAGCGCCCAGGCCAAGGATCATCCGTCCAGCCGAGAGATGATCCAAGGTCATAGCGTCTTTGGCCATGGTGGCCGGGTGACGCAAATTGGGGCTCGACACCATGGTGCCGAGTCTGATGGTCGACGTGGCGGTCGCCAGCCCGGCCAACCACGGAACGGTCGAGTGCCAGGTGTGATCGCGGTAGTGGCGCCACGAATGGTGGTCGTACAACCAGAGGTGATCGAAACCCATGCCTTCGATCTCATTCGCTCGAGCCAGTGTGTGGCTCCAATCGTGAATTGGCATGGTGACCAGACCAAGTTCCAGTCGTTCGCCCTGTGCGGTTGCTGACATTAGTTCGCCCCGTTCGTCTCGACCTGCGCTGGCCGTTGGCCGTGATGTCTGTTAGCTGCTCGGTAGGAAGGTACGAGTGGAGTACCTTGACTGGATGCTGGTTCAATGTCGATTTTGGCTGGAATCGTGATGGCGATCTTCGGTGCGGCCGCCTGCGGCGAAGAAGGCAGCCTCATTTGTGGCTGGGTGGCGGAGCGGACCGGGTCGGAGACGTGGGCCACCTTGGCCAACTACCTCTTTGATCGGCCGTTGAGGATCGTCTTCATCATCTTTGTGGCCTTCGTGGTCACCCGCCTGATCCGTCGAGCGGTTTCGCGTTTCGGCAACCAAGTGGCCGAACGAAGCGCTCAGCAGTGGAACCAGCTCAACGGGCGTGGACGCAACGCCCGAGGCGAAGACGAAGAGGCGTTTCGAGGCCGTGCCGCTTTGCGGGTGACCACGATTGTGTCGATTCTTTCGTCGCTGACCACGGTGGTGGTGTGGTCGGTTGCCTCGTTTCTCATACTGGGCGAGTTCAGCATTGATTTGGCTCCGTTGCTGGCCGGCGCCGGAGTGTTGGGTGTTGCCCTCGGCTTCGGTGCCCAGTCGGTGGTGGCGGACTTCTTGTCCGGTTTCTTCATGTTGATCGAAGACCAGTTCGGCGTCGGCGACGTGATCGACGTCGGGGAGGCCAACGGCGTGGTCGAGGCGGTGTCGTTGCGGGTGACGACGCTTCGTGATGTGAACGGAACGGTATGGCACATTCGTAACTCCGAAATTCGACGGGTGGCCAACAAATCCCAGCTGTGGTCCAGGGCCGTTCTCGACATCGAAGTCGCCTACGACACCGACGTTCGCAGGGCGGAAGGAATCATCCAGCGTGTCGCCGACCAGTTGTGGCGCGACACCGGCTTCACCAAGGGTGACATCATTGAACCGCCGGAAGTGTGGGGGGTTGAGCGTCTGGCCCCCGACGGTGTGGTGATTCGCCTGGTGGTCAAGACCGACCCGGCCGAGCAGTGGGTGGTGGCCCGCGAGCTGCGAATCCGAATTAAGGATGCGCTGGAGGAAGCCGGCATTGAGATTCCGTTCCCGCAGCGAACAATCTGGCTCCGTCAAGATGAACCGGCGACGCCACGCGGTCTGCGACCCAACGTTGATACCGCCCCGATCCGGCTGCCCCACGATCTACGGGAGTTCGGCCCCGAATCGTGAGTTGGTGAGCTCAAAGACAATCACTCGGCTGTTGGCCAACACGCACGGGAAGTCTCGGCGCAGAACATCCCTGAAGCCGTGGTAGTAGTCGTACCACCAGAAGGTTGGCCAGGCGAAACAGAAGAACGTGGCACCCTGGTTTCGCATCCGCTGCAGTTCGGCGATGGCCGCCTCGGAGTTCTCCGGCGGACCCCAGTAGTAACCGTCGTGTTCCAAGAACGGGAGAACCTGTCGGTCGGCCAGTGGGCGTGAGTCAAACTCGTCGTTGTCGGCCAGGACGATGATGTCACCGGGTTTGGAGATTGCGGCGAGTTCTTCGAGGGCCATTGCCCGCCGGTCGTTGTGGGCGAGGGTGAGGTCGGGGACCAACGCTGCCGTGGTTTCACTGCGGCGCATGCTGAGATGAGCCATCCGTTCCGTTAGCCATTTTCGGTTGGCCTCGTCGGCCCCAAAGTCGGATCCCAGGAGGTGAATTGCGGCGTCGCCGCGTTCGGCCAGCATGGCTAGCGGGGCGGTGTCGGTTTCTCGTTGAAGGTGATCGGCGCCAGCATGTTTGCGGATCTGGACCAACGGTTCGGAGACGTGAACAAAGTCGAAGCGGGCGGCCAGCCGGAAGTACAGGTTGGAGTTGATGGTGATGGTGGAGTGCGGCGCGTCGAACGCTCCAACGTCGGCTAGAGCGGACGCTCTCATCACGACGTTCGACACGTTGATGACCAGGTTCTCGCCGGCGACCACGCGGCGCAGATAGTGATGCCCGTCGATCAGGCCACCGTCGAAGTCGAACGGGTCGGCGGTCGCCGGTAGTGGTTGGCCGGCCACGTCGATGTTGGTGGTGTCACTGAACGACAGTGCAGCGCTGGGGTGTTGTTCGAAGGCGGCCAGCGACCGGCTGACAAAGCTGGGTTCGAGGATGTCGTCATCTTGAAGAATGACCAGGTACTCACTGGCGTTGTGCTCGATGGCGTAGTTGAAGTTGCGTACCAGTCCAGTGTTCTCGCGATGGCGGACATGCCGGACCCGGTCGTCGCCGACGGTCTTGACCACCGAGGCAGTCTTGTCGGTTGATGCGTTGTCGAGAACCACTATGTCCAGATTCGGGTGATCCTGAGCGAGCGCGCTGTTCAACGCGTTCGACAGAAGTTGAGCCCGATTGAAGGTCGGTATGGCAATGGTGACGTGGTGGTTGTTCATCGTGCGAGGGGGGTGGTGACAAAAAGTGTGACGCTCCCGGTGTGTCAGCCGAAGCCTTCACATCCGGGAGCGCCATAAAGTTCGAAGCGGTCCGTCACTAACGATCTATTCAGGTGTACTGTTCGTCTCGAAAGTGTTTGACTGCCCGTTCGGCCGAGGCCTTGCGGGCAGTTTGCTTTTTGGGAAGATCAAGCCCTTTGCAGGGTGTCCCCTCCCAAGCATCTTCCCAGCTTCGATGTCCGAGGCCGATCCGAAGATCGTTCTCTTCTTCGAGGTGCGGGGCCGATGTGAAATCCTTCCACTCGCTCTCCTGCTCGATCCGATTCCTTCAGCGTTTGGCTACCCGAGGGCGCTTCCCACATCCGGCTTCTTCTCGTTTGGGAGTGACCCGAGGGCCGCAGTGAGCTTCCGTCTTTCGAACGAAACCACTTCTCCCCAATCGACCGACGTTCCTGCTGCGATTTCACTTCCACCTGGCTCCAGTTTCCCGGTTCCCGGCTTCTGCGTCCTCCAGTTTTACCCGGCTGGTTTGTCGGCTGTTGACTGAGTGATACGCATCGTGTCACCAGGCCATGGAGGGGTCAAGAGGTTTTTTGAAATCCCCAGGGTTGTCCACCGGATTTCTCCGATACCCCCAGAATTTCTTGCTTCATCCCCTTTTGATCCACGGGTTTTTCCACTGTCGATCCACAGCCCTTGAGATGAGTTGGCGGGCTACTGGCCTTTCCAGCGGGGCGGTCGTTTCTCCGCCCAGGCGGCTCGACCTTCGGTGGCATCGTCGGTGTTTTGAGCCACTTTGCGCATGGTTTCACCGAAGCGAACGGCTTCGGTCCACCCCATCTCGCCGGCTCGCCAGGCCACTTCCTTGGTGGCTCGTTGAGCGAGCGGGGCGGCCGCAGTGAGGGTCTGCGCCCACTGGTGGGCTTCGGCCATCACCCGGTCGTGGGGGGCGACCCGCCACGCCAGGCCGACCTCGAGTGCCCGTTGGGCGTCCATGGGTTGACCGGTGAGCAGCAACTCCATGGCGTTGGCCCAGCCGATCCGTTGCGGGAGGCGGATGGAGCCGACGATTGTTGGAATGCCCAGTTTCACTTCGGGGTAGGAGAACGTTGCCCGGTCGGAGGCGATGACAAAGTCGCAGAACAAGGCTCCGGTCAACCCGTAGCCGACGCATGGCCCGTTGATGGCGGCGATGGTGGGCTTAAACAGTTCAAGCCCGCTCTCGAACGAGTTGATTGTGGGTTTCTCCCAGAAGGTGCCGGGGAAAACACCGGTGGCTCCCGCCCCGTCTTTGAGGTCGGCGCCAGCGCAGAACACGTCACCGGTTCCGGTCAGGATGGCCACCCAAGCGTCGGTGTCGGCCAGGAAGTCGTCCCACGCCTGGTTGAGTTCCTGACGCATCTGACCGTTGATGGCGTTGCGGGCCACGGGCCGGTTCAAGGTGATAGTAGCGATGTGGTCGGACACCTAATACAGGACCGTTGGTGTGGAGGCTGCGGGGTCACGACTCATCGACGGCAGCTACTTGGTGGCCAGGTACGACCGGTAGACGGTGATGAGCGCCTGCTTTTCTTCGTCGCTGAGTTGGGCGTCGGCCTTGATTGCGTCTTCGACCGACACCGTCGGCTTGTCACCGGTTACCTGACGGCGCAACAGGCCGGCTCGAGTCATCAACGTTTCGGGGTCTACGCCCAGTGCTTCGCCCACATTCTTCAGGACTCGAATGGACGGTTGATGCAGGCCTCGCTCAATTTGGCTCAGGTAGGCATTGGAGATGTCGGCCATGCCCGACAGTTGGCGGAGTGACAGGTTGGCCAGCTCCCGCTGGGCGCGGATGAACGAACCCACCGATGAGGTTTCGGGTTCGCCCTTTTTGTCTTTCTTACCCCCGTCTCCAGCGTTGTCTCCGGAGCGTTTCTTGTCAGCCATATGCACCTCGCACGTTAGTTCATGGGACGACGGCTCAAAAGCGGGCTATGCCGCAGTTCCCGAGATCGACCCCGGAAACTACGACATAGGAGTTCCCGCCCGGACGCACGAGGTGGCCGTTTGTCCGGGCGGGGTATCCCGACGTCGAGAGGTCGGGACTGGTGTAACTTCTTACTTGGACGACGCCTTGCCGGTGGCTTTCTTGGTGGCCTTTTTGGCGGTGGCCGTGGTCTTCTTGGTGGCCTTCTTAGTGGTGGCCGTGGTCTTCTTGGCGGTGCTCTTGGCAGCGCTCTTAGTGGAGTTGACCGTTTCCTTGGCGGCGGGGGCGGCGGCCAGTACTCGATCGGCGAACTGGCGCTGGTTGTCCATCACCCGATCGGTCAGTTCACGCTGGCTCTTGATGACCGTGTTGGCCATCTCGAAGTAGCCGTCGACCCACTCGGCGGGGACGGTGAGGCGCTCGGTGACCTGCTCGGTCGCTTTCTCCGCGGCCTTCTCGATGTAGGGGAGCACGGTGTCGGCACCGGGGACGGCGGACAGATCGATGCGAGACATGGCCTGCTCGTAACCATCGGTGAGGGTCTTGTAGCCGGTCTTGTATCCGTCGGTCACGAAGTCTTGGGCTCGTGCGGCGGTGTCGGTGACAGTTCCACCGATGGTTTCACTGACGGTGGTGGTGACCGTCTTGGTGGCGTTTTCCACGTACTTGGCAATGTCGGTGGGGTTCGGGGTTTCCATGATCAGTCTCTTGAGTTCGGGTGCCGAAGGCGGGTCGCCGGCACGGTTCTGTTGGTCGTGTTGCTCGTTTGCCTCGATGGCTGAACGCTTGACTTCTCGACCGTGGAGTTAACTTTATCAAGCACTGCTAGAGATGTCTAGCAGTGTGATTGAGATATCAAGCGACATGAGTCACAGGCCGGGTTACGGCTCTTGGCTGTCACAGCCAGTCAGTAGGTTTCGGTTCAGGCCCTTGAGGACGGCCGCAATCAAGTTCCTCGGAACGTTCACGGCGCTCGACGCGCCATCAATCTCCGTGGGATACTTGCCATGAACATCACACAACAAGATCGGCATGACCTTTTTGCCAAGCTGCAGTCAGCGCTTGGTGAATCGGGAGCCAGCACTTTGATGGAACTTCTACCTCTTCAACCCAATGCTGAACTGGCCACCCGGGCCGACATGGCCTCGCTGCGCGACACCGTGCGAGGAGAACTGGCCGAGGTGCGGGGTGAAATCGCTGAAGTGCGAGGTGAGATCTCCGAACTTCGAGGCGAGTTGAAGGGGGACATGGCTTCGTTGCGGTCGGAGTTGAAGGGCGACATGGCTTCGTTGCGGTCGGAGTTGAAGGGCGACATGGCTTCATTGCAGTCGGAGTTGAAGGGCGACATGGCTTCATTGCAGTCGGAGTTGAAGGGCGACATGGCCTCGCTCGATGGTCGGCTCACCACTGAGATGGGGCGTCTCGATGGCCGTCTCACCCGTGAAATGGGGCGCCTCTACCGTTGGGGAGCTGCCGTTGTGGCCGCCAACGCCGTGTCCACCATCACGGTGATACTGGCCGCCTAACAGCAGCTTGCCTTTCTAGGCGTCGACGGGAGCTAAAACGAAGTGGCCGTGACTGGCGGCAACCGGGGTTGCCCGGTCCTGTTGCCATAGCTCGCAGCGAACGTTGGCCACTCGCCGACCGCGTCGGGTGACGATAGCTTGGCCGAACGTCTTGCGGTCCGCCCGGGTAGGGCGGAGGTAGTCAATGGAAATGTCGACCGTTTTGGGTAGTCGCTCGCAGTCGGTGTCGTGCAGAAGCTGCAAGACGGCCGTGAACTCCAACATTGCCCCGACCACCCCGCCGTGGACGGCCGGGAGGTTCTGATTGCCGGTCAGGTGTTCGCTGGCCGGCAGCTCGGTGATGATCTCGTCGCCCATCTGGCGAACCTCCAAACCAAGAAATCGAGCGTAAGGAATGCGTTCCAGTAGGAGTGAGAAATCAATCGGCTGATCGTCTATGCGAACACCACGCAAGAACCGGCCGAGTCCGTTGCCCGCTTCGGTTTGCTCGTCGGACATCAGCCGACCTTCCGATTGGGGGTACCCATCATGAACGCCGCGGTGCTGATGGCCACCGGATCATCAATGGTGTTGTCATAGGCCCGGGCTCGAATAAACGAGATGGTCCTAGTGCCTTTCACCATCTCGGCTCGGGCGATGATGTCTCGACCAGCCGTAGCCGGTCGTAAATAGTCGATCCGCAAGTCGAGCGTGGCGATGGCGGCTCCCCCCGGTTCGATTGCGCCGGGTCGGGCGATGAAACCTGATGCGTTATCCAACAATGCGGTGATGGCTCCGCCGTGGACTACGCCGGTGTCAGGGTCGCCGATCAGGTGGTCGGCGTACGGCAGGATGATCTCGATGAAGTCGTCCTCAACGCCGTAGCACTGGAGGCCGAGTGCCTTGGCATGCGGGATGGACTGGAGATGTTGATTGACGATCGCTGCAGTGAACATGGTCGGTGCGGGGGTGGAGGCGTGGTTTCCCCACGTGCACCTTAAGACTCGAAGGAGCTGTCGTCGAAACCGAGGCCCAGATCGTCTGATGCCAGCACACTGTCGGCTGGTGGTTCGGCAATGTCGACCGCGGCACCTAAGTCGAACAACTCGAACTCGAAGGTGACCGATGTCAGCCCCATGGAGCCAAGGTCGTCGGAGCCATCATCAGAGGCAAGGCTTGATTCGTCCATGACCATCAGGATCTTGCGGGCTAGACCCTCATCGTCGACCCAGAGATCGATGATCTGACCGTCCAGATTTTCGAGTTCCGCTCGTTCTTCGTCAGACAGTTCGTCTCCGGCGGCGGCCGCCATTGCTTCGGCGTCCATGGTCACTCGGTAGTGGGTGGTTGCCGCGCCGCGCACGGTGTCCGGCCCGAGGTCTTCCACGGTTGCGTCGGCGCTACGCAACTGGTCGAGCAGATCGGTGGGGAGCACCTCGTCGGTTAAGTCGCCTGCGCCGAGCCCGTCGGCGGCTCCGCCCAAGTCGTCGGAGGTTCCCTCAATCCATAGTTCGGAAGCGGGCACCGATGAGCTGGCCCCGTCGGCCGAGAACGAGGCGAACAGTGAGGTGATGAAGGGCCACTGGAGGTAGCCGCGGTCACCAACGTTGATGAGTCGAATCGGGTCGTCGAACATGCCGGGGAACATGCCTAGGCCCATTAGAGGGTCATCGCCGGATGCGCCGCCGAGCGAACCCTGCTCCATCAGTGCGGTGATTTGTGAGAGGTCGATGGTCAGTTCGGTGGCGTCGTTGCCTAGGTCGAAGCTGCCGTTGATAAAGATGGTGACGTCGCTTGCGTCGGAGCCAGGCTCAAGGCCGGCGACCAGGCGCCCCTCGAATCGGCCGGTGGAGGCCGCCTCGGTGTCGGCCACGACCGCGGCCAACATGAGTTGACCTTCGGCGCTGTCCAATGTGGTGGCCGCTGTGGAGGCTGATGCTGTTGACGTGGTCGGGGAGTCGTCGGCGCCGGCATCTGACGTATCGCTACCGTCGTCAGCGGCTGGCGTTGAGGTCGTATCGGCTGCAGCGGCGGTGTCGGTGCCGTCGGCACCATCGTCGCCCGAGTCGGCACCGGAGTTGTCGGCGTCGACCTGGTCGTCGAGCGGGGCCACTTCGGAGCTGGAAACGCCGTCGAGTTGGCTCGCGGCCGCTTGCACATCCGGTTCCGACTGCCCGCAGGCAGCGGCTATGAGGGCAAGTGCGACCAGCAGGTAGGTGAGTCGAAACTTGTTCACGTGTTCTCCGTCGATGGGTTTGGTCCAAACACGACGTTGTGTCTGTTTGGGCGCTGACCGCAGGCGCGGCTCCAACCCTCGTGTTGTCGGTTCAACCCAACAATATCTTGACCGGTCGAATCTGAATCGGCGCCCGTTGTCCGACTGTTATTCGACAATCTTGTATTTCAGACCCCTTTGATCTATCTGGGTAGGTAGGACTACGATCCGCTCAGGTTTCGCTCACACCACCACTAGCTATATCGAGGGAGAACGCCATGGTGACACGAGGTTGGGAAAGCATTGTTTTCAACCAGGACGGTGAAAGCCGACCGTTGGCGTATTTGCGAGGTTCGGTAGTCGTCAACCTTGACGACAACGTCATTGGCGAAGATCAGAATGGCGGCGTTGAAGACGGAGAGGAGCGTCGAAGACGACGGATCAACACGCGATTGAGGCAGCTACGTGCGGATTTTCCTGGGCGAGAGCTGCTACCGATGTGGCTGGAGACAGCCTTCGTCCGACACGTCGACGAGCTCTCACCCAAAATCCAGTCTGGCGCTAACGTAGATGAAAACCGAGAGAGCGAACGCGATCGGTTTGTTACCGAGGCCGCCGAGAAGAACGGATTTGTTGAGCTGTCCGCTGTGCCCATTGGGCAAACCGACGTGGACCGAAGAGAAGAAGTCGAGCTTCGGTTTGCTGCGACTCTCCGGCGCGCCGGCTACTCCGCCCAAGTTTCTCACGTGTTCTTTTCCGGAAGTACACCGCCTAGCTATGCCAATCCGGCGTCATATGCGAATCCGGCTTCTTACGCCAATCCAGCGTCGTATGCGAATCCGGCTTCTTACGCTAACCCAGCGTCGTATGCGAATCCGGCTTCTTACGCCAATCCCGCTTGGGGTTTCGCCACACTCGGCGGGTGCTGCTGTGGTGCCAACCAGGCCTACGGGAAGGCTCGCACCTTCCAACCTCCCGAACGCGCCAGTTTCGACTACGTGGTCGCTGACGTGAGAGTCGAAGAGGATGACGCGATAGCCGACTTCACCGCTGCGACGCCGCAACTACTTGATCCAAAGACGCTGGGAGAACCACGAGAGATTGTGCCGGGCGAGATTCCCGTGGTGATCATGGATACCTATGACTGGGATCAAACGATTCACGGTGAGTTCTTAACCGAAGCTGATCGCGAGGTTAAGGCCCGGTTCCCAGATTTCAACGGCTATGACGCAGAAGCGGTTTTCGCCTCGGATCTGAACAACGAACGACGCATCGATCCCGTTTGCGGTCATCACCGTTTTGTCGGTGACATCGTGAAGCGCATCTGTAGCGACGCCTACGTGGTTCAGTTCCCGGTAATGACCAATTTCGGCATCACCGTAGATCCGATTGTTGCCGCCCGGCTGCACGAGATCGCCGAGTACTTCGGTGACGCTGTTGGAATCATCAATATGTCGTTCGGGGGCTATACCTACGACAACAGTCCCCCGCTCCTGACAACCCAAGCGGTGGAACGACTGAAGGACTTGGGGTGGGTCATCGTTGCCTCCGCAGGCAACGACGCTAGTTGTAGACCCCAATACCCGGCGGCGCTCCGCGAAGTCATTTCCGTCGGTGCGATCGGACCTGATGGTGTGGCACCGTTTACCAACTTCGGTGGTTGGGTCGACTCGTGCGCGCCAGGAGTAGAGATTGTTGCGTCCAGCCCCGCTGCCAACACTCCAGTGAAGACCCCAGGACCTCCGCTGGTGGATATTGATCCACCTCCTACACCACTGCCGCCACCGGCGACGCCTCGTCTGGATAACGTCACGCCTGGTCGCGATGAGCCGGCGATGATCCGCTGGAGCGGGACATCGTTCTCGGCTCCGGCGGTCGCAGCCACGATCGCCTGTCGAGCGTTGGCCTTGGAAGCCACGGCCGAGAGCGGTAGCGCTGACGAGCGAGAAGCGACTGAACGACGCAAGGACGAGTTGCGCAACGCTGTCTATGAGCTGATTGACGATCCTGCTTTGGGCCGCCTTCCACTATTGGGGACGGTCGTCAACGCCACCTGAGACTGGTCTGAGGTTCGGTCGGCTTCAACGAAATTCGTTCGTTCACCACTACGACTGTGTCCTACGCTCTTTGCATGGCTACGGACCCTCGCATCTCTGATGTTGCTGAGGCCGTCGCTTTCGCTCGCGGGTTGGTTGAACGTGCGAAGGCGTCTCCCACAGATGGCCTCGTTGAGGCCAAAAGGTGGATCGAAGATCCCCGCTCTGACGTTCGGGCGGCTGGAGCTTGGGCCCAAGGGGTAGCTCTCTTCGAGCTGGGCGACAACAACGCGGCAATCGAGGCATTTGACAACGGACTGTCCGAGGGCGACGGAGTATTGCAGCAGTGGATCTCGGTAAGTCTTGCTGCGGCTGAGAACAGTTCGGGGGCAACCCATGCAGCCGAGGTCAGGTTGAAGAGTGTTCTCGATCTCTGTGAACGGGAGCGCGATCAAGTCAGATTGAGAGCTGCAGCGGCATCTCAACTTGGCCTCGTAACGCTGCATCGGGGTGAACCGGCCGCAGCGCTGGCACTGTTTGACGAGGCGATCGCGGATCTAGTCGAGCTCGGCGAGGACCTTCCTTTGTTGGCCCGGGCGTATGGCAACTCTGCCTACTGCGCCCTCCTGTTGGGGAATGTGCGCAACGCAGAAGAACGGTGGATCACCTCCTCCGACTTTGCTGAACGTTGCGGGCAAGGATTGGTGCTGGCTGGCAACGAACAGGGTGTCGCGTACACCCGTATGTGTCTCGGAGATCTTCCAGGTGCTATAGAACGCGGCCGTCGAGCGTTGGAGATGTATCAGGAGCTGGGCGAGGCTGGCCGGAACCTGTCGACCCTCTATGACGACCTGGCTGAAATCCATCGATTTGCCGGGCTCACCAAAGATGCTGTTCGTTACGCGCGGCTGTCGCTGTGGGTTGCTCGGCAGGGGACAAACCTGGAGAAGCAGAGCGACGCCGAATACCGGCGAGCTCGCTGCTTGCTTGACAACGGGAATCGCGAAGCGGCAGCCATCAGCGCGGCGACGGCCGCCGACATGTTCGCGGCTGCCGGACGGACCGTGTGGGTCCACAAATCCCGCCTTTTGGCGTTAGAAGCAGCGGCCGGTGGCGTCACTGACAATTTGGGTGACGGCTATACCGTACGTGACCGGATCGCGGCCATACTCGTTGACGCCAGGCGAATCGCAGATGAGCTGTTTCAGGCCGGATGGGTCGGTGAGTCGATCGCCGCTCGCAACCTGGCGGCCCAGATTGTGGCCGATCTCGGGGACGTCGAGGCGGCGAAAGGTCTTTTGGCTGACAACCCATCTTCGTCAAAGCTGGAGTCCGAGAGTATTTCTGACCAATTGGAAGGGCTGTTTGGAACGGCTCTTTCCCAGCACTTAATCGGCGAGGACAACAGCAGACTTCTTGAGGCCGCTCGGGTGCTCGTAGGCCGTTCGAGAGCTGGTCTGATCGACCCGGAGCTGCGCGCCGGTGTTGCTCGCCAACTGTCCCGATTTCGTCGTCTCGATGTTGGCCACGTGCTGAGGGCAGACGCTGACCCGTGGAAGATCATTCAGGTGGAGGAGCGGTGGAGGGACCTCGCTGTCGAGACGAAAGCAATGCCGTTTGCCCAGCCAGAGGTTGACAGCGATCTTCTCTCCAAACTGAGGCTCCTGAACCAGGAACGATCGGCATCCGCCGAACGTAACGCCGATCTCGACGCTCGCATTGTCGAGTTGGAGCGCAAGATTCGGGAGCGGTCGATGATACGAGCTCAACACGACCCGGCCCGCCTCGACTATTGCGATCCAGCCTGGCCCGAACCGATCGCGAATAGCTCTGATCCGGCGGCCTTTCGGCGGAGGCTTGAAGATGCAATCTCCGGAGCCGGAGCACTAGCTCCATCGGTTGTGGAGTTTGTTGTTCACAACGATGAACTGCTTGGGGTTGGACTCAATATTCGAGATAAGGGCCACGCAGTATGGTCGGTTGGTTCCGTTGCCACGGTCAAGGCTGACCTCGAACGAGCATCTGTCGATCTCAGTCGACTGTTGACTAGTTCGCTTGGGTCGCGGACGCTAGAAGCACGATGGTCGGCGCTGCGGGACGACTACCTTCGTATTGGCGCTGGCCTCTTCGGTGGCGCAGCACTCGAGCGCTCCTTGGTGGTGGCTCCGACGTTCGAGTTAGGTGCAGTGCCCTGGAGTCTTGTCATCGGGCAGACTTCGACGGTTTCGGTAGTGGGGGGAGTTGATGCATGGTGCCGCCATCGCCACGAAGGCCCCGTGGGCGCGGTAGGAGTTCTGACTGGACCGGGCCTTCCCGCTGGTTCAGCAGACGCGGAAGCGTTGGCAGCTCACTTCAATATTGACGGAGCCGCCGTCGTTAGCGGGCATCGGGCGACCTCCGAGCGGCTGCTCAACATGTTGGCCTCACACGACTTGGTTCATGTCTCCGCCCACTGCACGTTCCGTGATGACAGCGTGATGTTTTCATCGATCGAGATGGCTGATGGACCGGTTCCCATCTACGAGCTTGGGCGCCTTACCGATACGCCGTCGTTGGTGGTGCTCGCCGCTTGTGGCGCCGGCCGCTGGGAGGGCGTCGGCTCAGCCCAATGGCTGGGGATCGTGCCCGAGCTGCTTCGGTCGGGCACCGACTGTCTGGTCGCCCCGATCCAAGCGGTGGCCGACAGCGACGCCGGTGTGGTGATGGCCGAGTTCTACCGGCATCTGCGGCAGCTCGGCGCCGCTGGGGCGCTGGCCGCTGCCCAAACTGCCCTGGTTGACGCCTCGCCTCGGGTGCAGGCGGCGGCCCATTCGTTCCTGGTGTTCGGTGCCGCCTCGGTGGGTCGTGACGCTGAACTGACGTGAGTCTTAGTCGTATCTGTATCAGGCGACGTAGCTGGGTCGTCGGGGGTGTATGAGGTTGTTGGCCGATGACAAGCGACAGTGCTATGGTTCGCGCCATATGCCTGCCAGAACTGCCGACCCGTGGCGGCTGACCGAGGCTCTGCAAGGCAACGAAGACGCCTGGCGGACGCTGGTCACCGAGTTTTCCGGATCAATCTGGCATTGGGCGCGCAGTCACGGCCTCACCCGGGAGGAATCCGAGGACGTCGCACAGACGGTCTGGTACAAGTTGAAGGACAAAGGCCACACCATCGACGACCCGGCACGACTTCCCGGTTGGCTGGCGACGACAACGAAACGAGAAGCCATCTCGGTTCTGCGTCGACGCTCACGCCAACTCGACGAGTCAATCGACGATCTTCATGATCAGGTGATCGACCTGCGCACTCCGTCAGCGGAGCAGTGGGCTACGGCCGACGAGGCCAGCCGCTCGTTAGTGGAGGCTTACCACGGCCTTTCCGAAGCGTGCCGCGAGCTGCTGGCATTGTGCTGGACCGAATCGCTGAGCTACGAGGACATCGCCCTGACGTTGGGCAAGTCGATCGGCTATATCGGGCCAACGCGTCGGCGTTGTCTCGACACCCTCCGAGCCAAAGCAGGTCTGACATGACTCCCCCGCCGCAACCAGAGAACGATAGATCAGAGAACGAGGCAGATAACGAGCTCCTTGGCCGCTTGTCGTTGGCGATCGCTGATGCCGATCCACCACCCGACGGCCTAGCGGATGTGGCCATGCGCGCCCTCACGTGGGACGTGGAACTCGGTTTGCTGGCCGGTGTGGTGGACGCCGAACCGGTTCTGGTTCGAGATAGCAGCGCCGGCCGCGGCATGGCTGCGCCAACCGAAAAGTCGTTTGAGATCGATGACTACGCCATTGACGTAGCGGTGGAGTCCGCTCAAACGGGTTCGGTCGTTGTCCGAGGCATTGTCACGCCTCCAGTTGACCGGGTGTTCTTCACCGGCCCGGCGTTCAGTCCCCGCCCTGTCGAATGTGACGAGTACGGGCGTTTCGAAGCCGAAGTTGCCATTTCCACGGTCGCCGTGGAGTTCATCGGTTCCGATGATCTGGCCCGACGTACCCCTCTGTTAGATCTCTAGTAGCGTTAGAATCTACCTACGCATGACGTTGGTGCATTCAGCCGAGATGTGTACCGGAGATGGCGCGTGTCTCCGAGGTTTTGCAGCCGTGATGGGTAGAGGGAACGGAGAACAAGGTTGGCGGACGCACTTTTTGGCGGCCGGGTAGCGGTTAAAGAGGAATTGGGTCGCGGCGCTATGGGCGTCGTACATCGTGCTGAACTCGACGGCGAAACCGTCGCCATCAAGATCCTCCACGCTCACCTGACGGCCGATGTTGCCGTCGTCGGCCGATTCGTTCGCGAGCATCAGGCGCTGCGCCGCGTCCAACACACGAACGTGGTTCGGGTCAAAGACCTTGTTATCGGTGACCCGCTGATCGGCATGGTGATGGAGTTCCTCGAAGCCACCGACCTTTCGGTGGTCTTGCGGGAAGATGCGCCGACTCCGGCGGAAACAGTGGCGATGATGATTGACATCACCGCTGGTGTGGCAGCCATTCATGACGCCAACGTCGTCCATCGTGACCTCAAACCGGCCAACATCATGATCACCAGTGACGGTGAGGCCAAGATCACCGACTTCGGTATCTCCCGGCTGTTGAGCGCCAACGAGGCCGGCAGGACAACGGCCACTATTGGGACTCCGCTGTATATGTCGCCGGAGGCGGCGGGAAGCGGCGACCCGATTGGTTCGGCGTCCGACATCTACTCGCTCGGCATCATCTTGTTCGAGCTGCTGATCGGCGAACCTCCGTTCAACAGCGGGGAGCCGTTGGCTGTTGCTGTAGCCCACGTGAACAACCCACCGCCCTCGGTCGGAGGGGTTCCCGCCGAGCTGTCTTCGTTGATCGACGAAATGTTGTCGAAGAACCCCGAGGATCGACCGACGGCGCCCGAACTTCAAGATCGGCTCCGTTCTCTGGTGCCGATGATGACCGACGACATCGAACCGATAGCTGTTCCCGCCGGGCAGTCACCGACGCTGACCCTTGATCGTTTCGGTGCTGATTCGGGTACCGGTGAATCGTCATCTGGGAACGATGGCTCTCCGTTGCTCGATCTGACCGACGGTTCGACCGTCACTGCAAGTGTCGAGTCCGATCAGACCGTTGTTGCCGCCGGTGTGGCAACCGGCTCGGCTGTCTCGGCCGACAGCACAATGGTCGGTCCACTGGCCGAGCTAGGCGTCACGCCTGCCGCCTACGCCCCTGGAACGAGCAACCCGATGCTCGACACCGATCCAACGGCTGTTGGTCAGGCACCGGCTTGGTCAGCGCCGGGGGTTGGGCTGGACGACGACAATACGACGGCGATGTCGCCGCAGCCGTCAACCCAACCGCGGGTCAACCTGTTGAACCGGACGGGTGAGACCGGTATTGATGAGTCGGCCGCAATGGGTTCGCCCCCGTTTACTGGCCCGTCGCTGGGCACCGACCGTTCCCCCGCTAACGGTGTCGACCCGGGTCCGTCTCGTGGTCCGATGATGGCGGCCATCGGCGCGATTTTGCTGTTGGCGCTGCTGTTGGTGGCCTTGTTCCGCCCTGGAGGGTGGCTCCGTTCGTCCGACGTCGACGGTCCATCGATCGCCTACTCGTTTGCGCCGACGTTGGCGGAGAACGGTCTGATCACGACGCGTCTATGGAGCTTTAATCCGGACGAGGACACCATTGACGCTGAAGTCGTAATCACCAACTCCAGTGAGGACGACGTCGATCTGGATCACTATGAAGTGATGCCGGCGACGGTCGACCGTGATCAGTTCCTTGAATCCTTGACCCCCAACCCCGATGAGGTGCGCACAGCCGGTGGGGCCCGAGGCGATGACGGCGCGGCCGGTGGAACATTGACGGTGGCTAGGTTCACCGATCGGGCACTAGGCGGGGGGCAGACGTTTCGGATTCGCTATAGCTTCGCTTCACCTGACGGGTTGAGCGGGTTGAGCGGCCTGGAGAGCTTGGCTTTTGATCAGGAGGCGGCAGAAACCGACTTCTTGGCCACGGTTCCCAGCGCCGGGTTGCCGGTCGAAGTAGAAGTTGAACGTCTCGAGTTGGACCCGTCGGAGTTGGCTCTTGAGGTTGGTTCGACGGCTTCGGTTTCGTTGTCCGGAAATCTGGCCGAGGGTGACGAGTCGCTCTCCGCGGTACTTGAGCTTGCCTCGTGGACGGTGGCCGACACCGAGGTGGCTACTGTCTCGGGTCGCGGTTTGGCTCGAACGGTGACCGCGGAAGGCGACGGTGAAACGAACTTAACCGTTCAGCTCGGCGACCTTGAAGTGGAGATACCAATCGTGGTCGGCGACGAGTTGTCGGGTCCAAGTTCGCCCAGGGTCACGGTGCCGTCGACGACTGAAACGACTGACACCACCGAGCCTGACGAAGAGGTCACCACCGAAACCACCGAAGAGCCGGTGGCTGACTTGACCATGTCACCGCTGAACGTCGCGGTGAGTGATGACGGTTCATTTAGGGTGACGTTCCAGACCAATCTGTGCACCATTGCCAACTATCAGGGTGCTGGTCAGTCCTACATTACGCCTGGTTGGCCTAACGTCGTTGACCGCTGCTGGGAGAGTCATGCCCAGCCCTTTACCGCTGTTGAACCCGGGTCATACCCAATCTCGGTGTCTTCGCGGTCGGCCGACGGTCAACAGGCGAGTCGTAGCGCCACTGTTGTCATCGAAGAACCCGAAGAACCTGAAGAACCCGAAGAACCTGTTGACGAGCTGACGATGTCTGCTCTTGGCGCCACGGTCAACGATGATGGCTCGTTCCAAGTGACGTTCCAGACCAATCTGTGCACGATCACCAACTATCAGGGGGCTGGTCAAAGCTTTGTCACGCCGGGATGGCCTGAGGTGACGGGAACCTGTTGGGAGCGTCACGAACAGCTGTTTGCGGCGGTTGATCCGGGTTCGTATGTGATTTCGGTGTCGTCTCGCTCCACTGATGGCCAGCAGGCCACCCGCAGCACCACCGTGGATGTCGAAGATCCTGATCCGCCGGTGACCGATCCGCCGGTGACTGATCCGCCCGTCACGGACCCGCCGGTGACTGATCCTCCGGTGACCGACCCGCCGGTGACTGATCCGCCAACCACAGAGCCGGATGAGACGTTGCCGACGGTGACGATATCACTCCCAACCATCCCGTAGCAGGGTGTATCAACATCGGTTGCAGTAGCATCAATTAGACAAATGCGACGCGTAGAAAAGCGGTTCTAGTACAAGCATGGTTGGCGTGTTTGATGTCCCTTAGGTCGATTGACCTTCCGCCTTGCATCTAGTTTTTCTAGCCGATAAGAAAGGTGCGATTCCGAAAACAAAATCAACCTATTTGGAGGGACCAAATGCCGCCGCATGTCAACCCGGATAGTCGCACCGCGCCGCCACCGAAGCGTCGAGGTCGACTAGCCATTCTTTCCGTTCTCACCGCGCTGTTAGGCGTCGTCGCAGTCTTGGCCGTTGGGGTCTCCCCGGCGGCAGCTATCCCAATTGAACTGCTGGATGATGCGGGAGCAGACGACGAGCCGGGTCAGAAAGACCTGAACTCCCTAGTAGTCGATCTCGACCCGGCAACAGCCGGAACGATCGACGTGATGTGGAACTGGGACTACGACCAGGCTGACCTTAGTGGCGGGAACACTGCTGATGCCTGCTCCCTGATTGACACCGACGGCGATGGCAACGCCAACTATTCGCTATGCGTGATTTGGGGCGACGACGGCGACGCTTCAAACGGAACCGAAAACGACTACATCACTACCCGCCTCTACGAGTGCGGCGACGGCGCGGCCGACAAGTGTGATCAGTCTCGATCCCTCATTGCTGAAGACCTGAATGGCGATGGCGATCTGTCCGACTCCGGTGAGGCGCTAGTTGGCGGCCCTTACGCATCGACCTGTGGCCTTACGTTCGGGGCGACCGATTCGTTCGGTTCCCGAGACGGTGCTCAGGCGAGCGCAACCGCTGACGCGAAGGCCACCTGCAACATCGTTCTCGAGGACTTTGGAACAGACGAGGCGTTCCTGATCAATGTCTGCAGTTATCCGTCACAAGTCCCGGGTTCTGATCCCAGCGACTGTGTAATCACCCCGAACCGCGGGTTTCTGACCATTGTCAAGGTGGCCGACCCTGACGACGGTACGCCCTTCACGTTCGAACTGCCTTCAGCTGCGACCTTGATCGAAGGATCGGGTAACAATCCCGACGTTCAGGGGCCGTTTCAGTTCACCGTGGAAGGTTCCGGCACTCTGTCGCTGATTTCAGTCAACGCGGGAACATGGGACCTGGCAGAGATCGTCCCCGACGATTGGCAGGTGGACGATGCTACTTGCACGCTTCGAGGAGCCGAGTCTGGCACTTTTGACACGGTCGACACCGTAGGAAACGTTGAAATCAGGGCCGGTGTAGAGACCGTCTGCACCTTTACCAACTCGTTGCAGACCGCCACCCTCACTCTGGTCAAGGACGTAACGAGCGACAACGGTGGCGACGCCGCTGCCAGTGACTGGACGTTGACCGCCGATTCCGTCGACCCGGACGCTACCGGTTTCTCGGGAACCAACGGCGTAAGCGGAGAGGTGCTCGCCGGCGATTACGACCTGAGCGAATCCGATGGGCCCGAGAACTACACGATGACCGATCTGTCCTGCGACGGTGGCACGTTGATTGATGACCGCTTGACGCTGTCCCCTGGGGATGACGTCACGTGCACCTTTGTCAATAATGACGATGCTCCCTCGTTGAATCTGGTCAAGGATGTCACCAACAACAATGGGGGAATCAAAACCCCCGATGATTGGACGCTGACGGCTGCTGGATATGACGAGATGTCGCCACAGGCCGGCCAGGCGTTCGCCCTGTCCGAGTCCTCCGTCGACGGTTATAGCCAGGTCGATCTGTCCTGTGACGGCGGCACGTTTGACGAGGCCGTCGACCCGCCGACCATCACGCTTGGTTTGGGCGACGACGTGACCTGCACGTTCTTCAATGATGACGATGGCCCCGGCCTGACC
>CALJMD010000385.1 GCA_937981915.1 uncultured Acidimicrobiales bacterium | reverse complement strand
CTGGCGGCTTGTGGAGTTGATGTCGTTGGCCGCAGCGGTGCGATGGGGCCAGAGACGACATTCTCACAGCGGTTGGCTCACGAGTCAGACTTGGCTGGTCTACCTCAACTGGCCTTGAACGACCTGCCCGAATTTGGGCGGGTTGTCTTTCCAGAATTGGAAGGGTGGCATGTCGATGAGGCTGCCGCCTGGGCTGACTCTGTCGGTTGGCAGACGGTCTGGATCATTGACCTTGAGTCCGACGAAGACGTCTTCTATCAGATGGCGGGCAAATCGCCGAGGGAACGGCTCATCGTCAAGCATCGATCGGAGGTAGTCGTTGAGGCCGTTGCTGGCTGACTCGTTTTGCGGTGAGGAAAATCTCGGCAGCGTGTTGGCTGAATCGAACATATGTTCTATACTGAAGTTGTGTTGAGGTTAGGCGGGGCAGCGGAAACGGAGACGCAGCAGGCGGGGTCGTCGGCCGACACTGTTTTCGACCAGTTGGTTTCGTCCATGGCTCGCTTGCCTGCGAATGAGTTGATCGCAGCCGCCAGTCGATTCGAACAGCGATTGGCGGTGCTGCGTTTGGCTGCCGCCGCCGACCTGGTTGGTGGCAGCGGTGACATCGGGCGAGATCGTCGCCAGGCTCGTACTGCACTGCGCGTGCCGGGCACGTCCGCTCGATCGGTTGCCGTCGACGCCCGTCGAGCTGCCGCCGTGGCCAATAATCAGGTGCTGGCCGGCCAGTTGGTCGCTGGCGGAATCGTGCCTGAGAGTATCGACGGATTGAACCGGGCGGCCGACGCTGACTCGGGGGCTATCGCCCCTGAACTTGTGAGCGCGGTCGCCGGCTTGAGTCCGGACGAAACTCGCAGACTGGTGGACGTCTACCTTGAAGACCAGGTTGATGGCGACGCAGTGGAAGATCGCTATCGGGCACAAATGAAGCAACGCCGGATTCGTCGATACCGGATTCCCGCCGAGGCTGGCCGCCCGGAGTTGGCCGGACTGGGCATCGAGGGCCCCGACGCCGAGATCGAGCGGCTTTTGGCCGAGATTAACGCCATGGCCGACAACGCCTATCAGTGCGACGGCGGCCGGGACCAGGCTGCCGCCGCTCACCGGACGCTCGACCAGCGACGGTTTGACGCTGTTATCGCCGTGTTCGGCTTTGGGAGCGAGACCCCGTCGGTTCAGTCGCAGGCTGGATCGAGCCGGCCGACCGTTGTCATAACGGTCGATGCTGCCGACCTTCAATCAGGTGCGGGCAAAGCGCAGATGCTTGGGGTCGGCCCGATCAGCGACGACGTGCTGAAACAGTGGTCGGCCGACTGTGATCTTGTCACCATGATTCTGGGTGCTGATCGAGTGCCGTTGTGGATGGGGCGGACACGACGACACGCCTCGCGTCATCAATTCCTCGCCTTGGCAGTGCGTGATCGGGCCTGCGTTCTTTGTTGCGCCCCGATCGGTCGTTGTGACGCACACCATCTCACGCCGTGGACGTCACCGGCCCAAGGTCGGACCGACGTCAACGACATGGCTTTGCTCTGCCAGCGTTGTCATCGGGATCTGCATCACCGAAACCACACCCTCTATCGGCACTCGCACTCGGCGGGCTCTGTGGTGTGGCGAACCCGGCCAGCAAGCCCCGAAGAGACACCGGCCTCGCCCTGTCTGCCGGCATCTCGACCTCCGCCCCAACGGGAGTAGACGGCGACGGCAGCGAAAGAAGGGGAAAGCAGAAAAAGGTAGAGGAAAGGCAGGGGAGTGGTAGGTCGCACGGCACATCGGTTGTCGTCGAAACGGCCGCAAATCGTGGTTGCTGTGTGGCAGTCTTCACAGACCCATGGATCTTGGGTAGTTGGTTGCGCGATGGTGGACCACACGGATTACTCTTACTAACAAGAGTCACTTGTGCACCGATTCACAAAGTGTCACATCGCAATTTGTGGACAGCGTTCTAGAGGACACACCACATCTGGATTATCGGGCCTACTATTAGGGCCAGGAAATCCCTCGGTATGGGTAGCCTCCAGAACGCTCAACACCTGAGCGAGACGGCCACGTGTCCCCGGACACACGGAGAAGGCTAGTGATACCGAGTGATTGTGCCGATTGAACTTCCATACTGGTTCGACTTTTCGAAAGCCCTTCGAAACGAGAACCAACTGACCGTTAGGAGTCACGCGACGTGGTCGCCCTAATTACATCGATCGTGGCATCAGTGGTAATGGCATGGGGCGTCTTCTGGTACGCCAACCGCCGCCCCGTGGGTACGCCTCTCACTTGGGGTGAAGCCATGGTGGGCGCTGTCTACGTGTTCTTCCTTTGCTTCATGGTCTACGGCATCGTTCCCCACCAGTGGCTGACACTGGCCGAGAACGAATGGTCCTGGCGAGCCGACCGCATCATGTTCGGTGTCGGCGACATCATCCGACCGCAATCACGCGGCGGCTGGTTCCCCTTCGACATCACCTACCGGGCCATCTCCGACACCATCGCCACCCTCTTCTACGTCGTCTTCCTCGGCGCCCAGATTTGGATGTGGGCCAAATGGCAGAACCGGGACAAGACAGCGGACGCCAAAACCCAAGCAGCTCTCAACCAGACCAGCACCTTCGGCCGCCCTCTCATCAAGCAGGGCTGAGCGGAACCGAGGAATAAACCATGACGACGACCGACGCCAATCCGCCACTTCCAGAATTCCGCACCGACTACCTCCTAATGGAAGTCGACGCCGACTACCTGGCCAAGGCGGTCAAACCCAAGCAGTTCATTCACATCGACCAGTCGGAATGCATTGCCTGTGAAGGCTGCGTCGACATCTGCCCGTGGAAATGCATCCACATGCAGACCGTCGAGTGCGTCGAGGAAAGCTACGGCACAGCCAAGCCGGGCGACGACCCAAACGACGCCTTCATCTTCACCATCGACGACGATGTGTGCACCCGATGCGCCCTCTGCGTAGACCGCTGCCCGACCGGTGTCATCATCTTGGGCAAGATCGGCGACCCCGACCCCAACGGCGACAACCACCAGCGCATGACCTCCTACGGATATGGGTACGGTATGCGTCTGGCGTAACCGCCGGAACGTACCTTCAGGTAGCAAACAAGATCACCAAGATCGACACCGATCAGCTAGCAACAACCAGTAAGACAGACAGCAGGAATCACAGGAAACCCAATGGCAAAGTCGATTCAAGACTCACCAACGGCAGTCGAACGGTTGCAGGCCTCACTTCAAGGCATGCCTAATGCCGTTCAGGGCTCACAGGCATGGAACTCGATCTTCCGTCCCGGTTCGGTCTTCCGTAAGGGCTACACCGACAGCCCCCGCAACCGCTCATACGTGATCATGAACAGCGTGCTCTACCACCTCCACCCGGTGAAGGTGAAGCGACACGCCGTCAAAGTCAGCTACACCCTGTGCCTCGGTGGGCTCAGCTTCTTCCTCTTCATCCTGCTGACAATCACCGGCATCTTCTTGATGTTCTTTTACCGCCCCACTGCAGCCGCAGCCTGGGACGACATCGAAGCACTGCAAACCCAGATCGCTTTCGGACTTCTCATCAGAAACATGCACAGATGGGGCGCTCACCTCATGGTGATCTCCGTCTTCTTGCACATGGCCCGAGTCTTCTACCACGGCGCCTACAAGGCACCACGAGAATTCAACTGGGTTATCGGCGTGATCCTGCTGACCCTCACCTTGCTGCTGTCGTTCACCGGCTACCTGCTGCCGTGGGACCAGTTGGCGCTGTGGGCGGTGACAGTGGGCACCAACATGATGGGCTTCACACCCGTCTTCGGTGACCAAGTGAAGTTCGTCTTGTTAGGTGGCAGCGTGATCGGTACCGACACGCTGTTGAGATGGTACGTCTTACACGTCTTATTCGTCCCGTTCGTGACCGTCATCTTCATGGCCATCCATTTCTGGAGGGTTCGTAAGGACGGCGGCATCTCCGGTCCGCTCTAGACC
>CALJMD010000384.1 GCA_937981915.1 uncultured Acidimicrobiales bacterium | reverse complement strand
GGCGGGGCCCCACCGAGGTTGTGGATCACGCCATCACCGGCAAGCACCCACAGACCGCCGCCTTCGGCAACCGCCACGTCAACCGACTCATCGGGCCCGGAGCCGGTAAAGCTGGGGACGTCTCCGAACGACCCGATCGAGCCGTCGCTCCGTAATCGATAGCCGCCTTCGCCGTTACCGGCGACAGCAACCACGGGAGCGGCAGACGGCGCGGACTCTACAGATGTCAGGCTGCCAGACGCGGCTCCGGCGCTGAGTAGGCCGCCCTGCGCTGTGGCGGTTAGTAGCGCAGGTCCATGTTCTGCGTGCTCCCAGGCCGTCCGGTTGAATGGCTCGCCAGGGCTTCGAGTCTTGTCGATTTCTTGATCCAGGTCATGTACATGGCCGTACGCCAGGTCACCGGGGCAGCTCGTCACCCCGAGGTCTCTATGCCCGAGGATCGTCGGCACGTAGTGCCACTCAGTGCCGGCCAGCCGCAGAGGCTCGGAGTCAGATCTGTTTCGTAGCCAGGTTCGACCGGTTGGGTCGACTCCGTGCAACGCCAGTTTCCACGCCGCCACCTTCTGCACCGTGGCGAGTGCGCCAGCGGAAGGCTCAACACCGGAGCCGGCGTAGGTAACGCCTCGATGATGTTGCCCCAAAAGCGCTATGCCAACGGTTGTGGTGTTGAATCCTCGGGTGTGTCCGCCGATGATCTGGCCGCCGAGACTTCCCGTGCGCCCCTCCCACGCGTTGCCAAAGCGGTCCACGACGAAGTTGTAGCCGATGTCGCACCAGCCATTGATCGCGGTGTGCGTGTAGTGGACGGCCCGCAAGATGTCGTCAACCTCGTCAGCGGCGTAGTTGTTGCCGGTGACGGTGTGGTGCACGACGACCGCTTTCATCGACGACGCCGAGCGAGGTCCCGACTCGCAGCCTTCAACGTTGGAGGCCCACGATTGAGAAGCCCACGCACTCCGAGGTCGAATCGCGGGAGCCGTCAGCAACTGACGGCCAGGCAGGAACCGAACTGCACCAACCGATCGGGCTGAGAATCCCCCGCCCGAGCCTGGAGAACGCTCACCAAGCGATGCCGAACTGACCATGGCAATGTCGTCGGCGGTAATGGTGTGGATGACGGGGGCGGACATCAGCGTGGGCAAACCGCTCGATGGTCTCCGGTAGCGCACTTCGAGCCAGCTTTGCCCACCGCCGAGCCAAACGGGGCCAAAGGAGGCACGACCCTCAGGTTCGCCGGAGGTAGCCGGGTCCGGGGACTCATCAGTTGGGGTTTCAACAGGAATCCAGTCACTTGTACCCGAGGGGCCACCAGTACGCATTTCCAGGCCCGGTCCCTCGATGCCGGTCAGCGCAACCGCCATCGTCTCGGTCGGGAGGGAACGATCGACCAACAAGCCAGAGCTACCTGTTGTTGTCTGGGCTGTCGCGTCCGACTCAAGTCCAGCCCAGGCGATGACAGCCGCCAACAGAAGTACTGCGACCCACCGGCGAGCCGCGCCGGTCACCGCCGCGACCGGTACAGACGGACGCGAACAGAGCCGCCTGATCGGCGTGCACGAAGAAGGTATGCGGCGGATGCCGGTCAGGCTATCGGCGCAGCCAACAACAAGCGTGAGTGGAACTCCCCGACTACGACCGGCGGTGCGAAGCCGTCAACCGTTTGCTAGCGGTGCTAGGGCGCCTCAGCGTCGGTCAGATTGGGCTGGCAAAGGCCCTCCAAATCGGCAATTTGAATTCGGTGCCGATTGGCGTAAGTCACGTCGTTGGCCGGATCGACCTGAAGCTTGTACTCCCGGAAGGCCATTTCGAGCGCGTCGAAGGTCAACAGGCGCCCGCTCAACGAATCACCAAGATCAAGCAGGATCTTGATTGCTTCTAGCGCTTGAAGTGACCCGATGATTCCCGGTAGCACGCCCACCACACCGGCTTCGGCACAACTGGGCGCCAGTTCCGCTGGCGGTGGTTTGGGCAGAAGATCGCGGTACGTCGGGCCGTTGCGGGGATCGAAGACGGTGACCTGACCCTCAAAGCGGAAGATCGATCCATGGACAACCGGCACTCCCAACTTCACGGAAGCATCGTTGAGCAGATACCGGCTGGGGAAGTTGTCAGCTCCGTCGATGACGACATCAAATCCGCTCAGCGTCTCCATCACGTTGGATGCATCAAGCCGTGCATCGAATGTCACGATTTGGACGTCGGGATTCAACGCCTGCAACGTCTTGGCCGCAGAGTCGACCTTGCGCTCACCGACGCGCTCCATGTTGTGCAGAACCTGCCGCTGCAAGTTAGAGACATCAACGACGTCCATGTCAACGATGCCGAGCGTACCGACCCCGGCCGCGGCCAGGTACAGAGCGGCGGGTGAACCCAGCCCACCAGCGCCTAGAAGCAAGACTTTGGACTGCAGTAGTCGCTGCTGGCCACTGTCGCCGATCTCAGGTAGCAGCAGGTGGCGGCTGTAGCGATTCCTCTGGTCAGGCGACAGCAGTACAGGCACTTCCCACGGCCGCCCCTCGTCCTTCCAACGATTGAAGCCACCGACCATCGAGCTCACATTCGTATAACCCAGTTGACCAAGGGTCTTGGCGGCAAAGGCGGAGCGCACACCACCGGCACACATCACGACAAGGTTGATGTCTTTGTCAACGATGCGGGCTTCGATCTGGGCTTCAAGGTTGCCGCGCACAATATGCACGGAGTCGGGCACCGCTCCTTGCTCAACCTCGTCCGGTTCGCGCACATCAAGAAGTATCGCCCCGTCGCCGATGGAGGCTTCGGCCACGGCCGGGTCGATTTCGGCGATCTCTTCCTTCGTGGCGGCTAGCAGCTCTCGGAATCTTGTCATTGCTCGTCTCGTCGGTGTGTAATCATCGAGGGAAGAACCTCACTAATCGAGCCACGCACAACCAGGTCGGCCAGGTCGTCCATTTCGGTTGGGGAACCGTTGACGATAACCACCGCCGCACCCTGCCGTTTGGCCAGGGGAACGACGTTGGCAATCGGAAAGACGCCAAGAGTCGTTCCTACCGCCAACATCAGGTCACAACTCTCGGCCGCCTGACGCGCCCGATCAAGATCTTCTTGCACCAACGACTGTCCAAAGCTGATCGTCGCCGACTTCAAAATGCCCGCACATTCAGGGCACGGCGGGTCTTCCTCGCCGGCTCGGACCCGGTCTAGGGCAATCTGCATGTCGGCCCGATAATGGCAGCTCAGACATTGCACCTCGCGAACCGTGCCGTGCACCTCCACGATCTTGTCAGGGTCAGACCCCGCCGCGTGATGTAGACCGTCGACGTTCTGGGTGATCAGCAGCTGGAGCTTACGGCGGCGCTCAAGTCCAAGAAGAGCATGATGCCCCGGATTGGGATCTGCCGACCACACGGGGCTGTCTAATCTCACTCGCCACGCTGTTCGCCGAACCTCGGGGTCGGACACGTAGTGCTTGATTGTGGCCGCTTTCTCGGCCTTGGGATTCTTGGTCCACACCCCATTTGGGCCCCGGTAGTCGGGGATTCGAGAGTCGGTTGAAATCCCAGCACCGGTGAGCACCACCACGCGGCTGGCCGCGTTCACGAGATCGGCTGCCTCGATCAGTTGTTGGCGATGAGGGCCACTGTCGGGCTGAGATGAAGGGTTGTCGTCCAGGTTCTTTTCCATGTCTCCCGATTCGGTGGCGCTGGCCCGAATGTTGCCTGCTTGTTGCTCCGCTACTAGCGTAGGTGACCTCTTCCCCGGATTCTTCCCCGGATGGGCCGAGTTCCGATCTCGGCTCTGTCGACGAACTGTCGACAACAACAACAGATCTGCATTCGGGCGCTTGTCCGGATGCAGTCTCCAGGCGGGTTGCCGGGGCTGCAGGTGTGAGTGTTTTTCGTAGTTCCGCCGATTTCGGCTGGGTTCGCGTTGGCGACAGATGAACTCTTTCAACCGTAGAAACGAGAATAACGTGACCAGCACCTCCGATCAGACCGATATCTCCAACCAGCCCGTGGTCTCTAATCAGACCGACGTCTCCCACCGAGATCCAGGGCAACCCACTGCGGGAGACCCTGTTTTTCCCGAGGCGACTCTTGTTGTCCGATCGTGGCCCGACACAGTGCTCGATGAACTCGGGCATGACCCCCGATCGAACTATGCAGAGCGCTACTGGGTCTCGGTTATCGGCCCGTCGTGCTATCTGGCCTTACGACGATTCGCTGAACAGCTCGACCGGCATCCCCAAGGTTTCGAAATCGCCACGAGAGATTTGGCTCTCGAACTGGGCCTCGGGGCAAAAGGAGGACGACACGGACCCATGTGGCGCGCTATCGAGCGGGCCTGTCACTTCGGCCTTGCCCACCGTCAAGGTCCCCTGCTAGCCGTCCGTCGCCGCTTTCCGCCTCTATCGGGCAGGCAGCTCAGGCGAATGCCGGAACATCTGGTGGCGGCACACACCCAGTGGCAGACGGAGCGACTCTCGGTTGCAAAGCGCAGGACGGTTGCGCTCCCCCATGAGTCGCTGCAAGCTCTCCCACCGCTGCTGGCCAAACCTGGGGACCGCGCCGCCTAGGCGAAACCGGTCAACAGGCTGAACTGTTGTCGTTCGAGACAAGCCGGGTTGCTGGACGCCCGGCCGCTCGTAGATGGTAGACATTCGCCACCCGACACCGTGAGCCAGGTGGGACTTAGAACGCTCCGTCGCTCTTGACCACTGCGGGAATGGTTCGGGCCAGAATGGACAGATCAAACCACAGCGACCAGTTGTTCACGTAGTACAGGTCGAGTCGGGAGTACTCCTCGAACGACGTTCCGCTACGACCCGAAACCTGCCACTGTCCGGTGATTCCAGGCTTTACGTCCAGACGGTCGAAGAGAGCAGACTCCCAGTGGGACATCTCCTCCCGCAGCGCCGGTCGAGGACCGACGAGACTCATTTCGTTCTTGAGTACGTTGATGAGCTGAGGTAGCTCATCAAGAGACGTCTTTCGCATGAACTTGCCCAGGCTTGTTACCCGAGGGTCGTCCTTCATCTTGAACAGCGGGCCGGAGCCTTCGTTCTCCTCGGACAGATCTTCGAGAAGCTTCTCGGCGTCGACCACCATTGAACGGAACTTCAACATGTCGAATGGCTCGCCGTAACGGCCTACTCGTTCCTGGCGGAAGAACACGGGGCCCGGCGACGTGAATCGAACGGCAAGAGTCAGCACAATGAAGATCGGTGACACGGCCAACAGCACGCCTGACGATAGAACAACGTCGAACAGGCGCTTCGCCCGGCCTCGCCAACCCGACTTCGGGCGGGGGGCGATCCAGGTTGCAACACCTGAACCAAGCGTGCGAGTGGCGAGTCGATCGGCGGAGATATCGACCACCGACGACGCCAGATCGACGTACAGATGCGAGCGCAACAGACCACGGACCAACGCGTTGGCCGTCTCGGAATCCAAGAACGACTCGACCACGATCACACCGTTGGCTGAATTGGCTCGGGCCAACGACAAGACCTCGGTAAGAAGGTGTTCGCTGTTCTTAGCCTTCTGAGGGTCGACGTGGGCGACCACGGCATGGGGGCTCGATGTGTCCGCCGCTATCTGAGACTCGAAACGACCTGCCTCGCCGGATTCGCAAACCAGAACCGAGTTCCACAACCCCTGTCCGGCCCGACGCCGCCTTCCAAACCACCAGCGCCACACTTCCCGAACGATCAGGGTCGACACCAGACAACAGGCCAGCAGTACTAGAGCCGAGCGGAACGGCACTTCGAGGCGAAACACCAGGGCCAGGGCGCCGATGAACAGCAACGCACGCGAGCCGCATCGAGCCAGGCGGGTGAACTCCTCGCTTCGTAGGGTCACCAACCTCGAGTTGTACAGGTTGCTGGCGAACATGGACAGCCAGAACGCCACCACATACAACACTGATATCCAGGCAGGCATTGACGCCGAGCCGGACAGCGAGGTGGCGGCGACGGCGCCGATCACCAACGCGACAAGGTCGGAGCCGGACACCATGTGGCGTCGTAGGCGAGAGCGTGCACTGGGGCGGGCGGAACGTTCGTCCGCCTTGCTTGTTTCCCGTGTCGCCTCAGGCTTATTGGTAGCTAACGTCATTTGAGCCTCGGGTACGTCGACAAAGACCGATTCCTAGAGAACATCGGCAGATGTCTCCGAGGCATGATGTGTTTTGTGGTTCTAGCTCCAGTTGCGAAGCGTGTCGACTAGGAGGCGGACACCAAATCCGGTCGCCCCCTTGGTCACGAGACCCTTGGTGGTGTCGGAGTACACCGACAAGCCGACGTCGATGTGAGCCCACGGCTTTCCATCGACGAATTCCTTGAGGAACAGCCCTGCGATGAGAGCACCGCCGTACGGCTTACTGCCGACGTTGCGTAGGTCGGCGACGGCCGAGTCGAGCTCGGTGCGGTATTCGGTCGGCAACGGGAGGCGCCAGACCTTCTCCCCGGTTCTGGCCGAGGCCTGTTCGAGTCGGGAGGCGACGTCGTCGTCGGTAGCCATCAAGGCGGCGTAGCCGGTTCCGAGCGCTGCGGTGGCCGAGCCCGTCAACGTGGCAATGTCGATGATGGCGTCAACCGAAGATTCCGAGGCCACTGAAAGCGCGTCGGCCAGGATCAAACGCCCTTCGGCGTCGGTGTTAAGAACCTCAACCGTCTTGCCGTTTCGGGCCACAAACACATCACCAGGCCGTTGTGCGTTCGGTCCTGTCATGTTGTCGGTCAACGGGATGTAGGCAGTGACGTCGATCGGGGCGTCCACTGCCGGCAGGGCTGACATTGTGGCCAACACCGCGGCGGCTCCCGCCATGTCGATCTTCATCGTCATCATTCCCTGGGCCGTCTTAAGTGACAGGCCGCCGGAATCGAAGGTAACTCCCTTGCCCACCAGGGCGACATGTGGAGCCTTGGCTTTGGATCGACGAGTCGGGCGATAGCTGAGCGTCACGAATTGAGGCGGATGCTCAGAGCCCTGGTTGACGGCCAAGATGCCGCCCATGCGTTCCTTTTTGATTCGGGCTTCGCTCCATACGGTGCACTTGAGAGTGGCGTCTTGTCCAGCAACTTGGCGGGCCTGCTCAACAAACTTCTGTGGCGTCATTGACCCGCCGGGCTCGTTGACCATGTCACGGGCCAAGAGAACGGCATCGACTACTTTCTCCGCCGTCGACAGACGGCTCCGCAGGCCTCGCCCCTTGGCCACGATCGTCATTTTCTCGATCTTGGGAGCGCCCTTGGCTCGGGTGTAGTCCGACTTGAAGTCGCGATACCGATAGGTCGACAGACGCAAGCCCTCAACGACAGCGGCCAGAACCTGGTCTTCGTTGAGCTCGACGCTGTCGTCGTCGACGGCCCGTTGAGATGCGACCGACACCATTGTCGAGGCCACGGCGCTCTGATTGAACACAGCTCGACCGAACGCTGCCGCCGCCTTGCGCAGTCGTTCCTCGGTCAGATCGCTAGCCTTGCCCAACCCGACGAGGATCTCAGTTGACCCTGTCTTGGGGTCGACCAAAGGCATAGTTTGAGCCACCTTGGCGGTGAAGCCATGTTGGCTCGCCGCCTTCCGGAGACCGGCGTCAAGGCCTTCGATATCATCAGCGAACAAGGGGCGATCCACAGCCGTTGCCGATTTCGGCACGGAGGCGGCTGTGGTAAGTGTCATTGCAGCGGCCTTTGGCATACGAGTGAGCCTAAAGGAAGCTGGTCGAAACGCCTCCGTCGGCAACAGCTGTACCTGTCAGTTGTCGGTGGCTCCGGGCAGTTGCTGTTCTTCTGACGCCACTTCAGCAAAGAGGTCACCGAACTCCGAGACTCGCTCCAACACCTCATCCGGACCAAATCTGAGTGGCCGTCCCTCGGCGCCTTCCGCCACTTCATCCCACGAAACCGGGGTGGAGACCGTCGGCTCGGGGCCCGCCCGCAACGAATAGGGCGAGATCGTCGTTTTGTGACGGGAGTTCTGGGACCAGTCGACGAAGACTTTGCCGACTCTCAGCGACTTCTTCATCTCCACCACCACCAGATCGGGAAGTTCCTTGGCTGCCAAATGTCCAACGGCCAAAGCGAAGCGGGAGGCGTGGACGTGGGTGTGTGGCAAATTGAGCGGTACGTAAACTTGCAGGCCCTTACCGCCTGACGTCTTCGCCCATCCGGTCAAACCAACCGCGTCGAGCAGGTCGCGCAACGTCAACGCGACCTGACAGCATTGGACAATCGTCGCTGGTTCACCGGGGTCCAGGTCGAAAACGAGAATCGATGGAGAGTCGATGTCATGGCAGTGGGCCATCGGGCCGTGCAGTTCCAGAGCAGCCAGATTCGCCGTCCAGATCAGCGACGCCGGCTCATCAATCCGGCAGTACTGAATGTCCCCATCACGGTCACCGGGGCCGACGCCGACGCCGACCCAACTTGGCCGGTGCCCCGGGCAGCGTTTGTTGAAAAATGACGGCTGGTCGACGCCGTCGGGCCAACGGCGAAGCGTCATGCAGCGGTTCGAAACGTGCGGCAACATGTAGGGGGCGATCCGGGCGTAGTAGTCAATCACCTGGGCCTTGGTGAATCCGGCCTGGGGGTAGAGCACTTTGTCGAGGTTCGACAGCGACAGCGTTCGTCCGTCAACGTCCACCGACACGCGCTTACCTGACCCTCCCCCGGCGCTCACCGTCGCCGACATCCCATCGATCGACCCGCCGCCTGGCAACCGGCAACCGCGGGACAGACCGAGGGGCGACTAGGCAGACTTCGCCTCGTCCTCAAGTGCCTCGACTCCGTCATCGATGCCTTGCCCAGGTCGATGGGTCGACCGGCCGGACTTCTTGTCGCCACCGGATTTGCGGGCTTGTTTGGCGGCGCTGACGCTAGCTTCGAGAGCCGCAAGCAGATCGACCACAGCGGCCCCTTCATCACCATCGCTTGTCTCGATGGCACGAACCTCGCCAGAGGCCTTCTGTTCAATCAGATCGAGAACCTGTTCGCGGTAGGTGTCCTGGTAGCGGTCGGCATCAAACTCGCTGGCCAAAGACTCAATTAGCTGGTTGGCCATGGCGAGCTCGGCGTCGGAGAGGTCGATCTCGCCGAGTTCGGACAAACCGGGGATTTCTTCGGCGTCGACTACCTCGTCGGCATACACCATCGTGGACATCATCAGCGTTCCGTCGATGGGGCGGATCGCCACCAGATACTGCTTGGTGCGCATGACAAACGTAGCGATGGCCACTCGGCCGCTGTCTTCCATTGCTTTGGACAACAGGGTGTAGGACTTGCGGGCCAGCTCGTCGGGAACGAGGAAGTAGGCCGAGTCATAGAAGACCGGGTCGATGTCAACCTGATCGACGAAATCGGTGATATCGATCATGCGCGAGGCCTTTGGTGACAGTGCTGCCAGCTCGTCCTCGGAGACGATCACATAAGAGTCTTTGGAGATCTCGTAGCCCTTGACAATCTGGTCGTAGGGAACCTCGTCACCTTCGGCGTTGACCCGCTTCTGCTTCACGCGGCTGTTCGTCTCGGAGTCGATCTGATTGAACCTGACCGTCTTGCGACTGACCGCCGAATACAGCTTGACCGGTACAGAAACAAGACCGAAGCTTATGGCGCCGCTCCAAATTGCTCGAGGCATTCCTGGCTCCTTCTCCTTACCGGACCTGCAGGTTGTTGTCGGATTCGCCGCTCCCGATGTCATCACCATAATGACGATTCACCGAGAGCCGCTCTCCACTAGCCAATCATGTCGTCGGCGGCAACTCAACAACGTTGACCGGAGACGACGCTTATGCCGACGCCAACAACGCTCTGGCCACAAGGTCCGTTCCGAACGCCGTAAGAATAGCCAGGTACAAAAGCCCTGTTGCTGCCATGACAGCCGAGTACTGACGTTCTCGCAGCGCGGCGGTTGTGAGCCCCACCAAGGCGATGGTGGTGACGGCGCAGGCCACCCAAAACCATCCCAGCATGCCGCCCCAACCATCGTCGATGGATCCACTGAGCACAGACTGCATTCCGGTCGGCACAAGCAGAAGACCTACCACCGGCAACCAGAAGATGCCGGTCCATCGCACCAGCTCTGACAGGAACCGGCGATCAAGGCCCGGCTGCACCAGGTACCAGTGTCCCAGCAACATCGCGGCGGTCACCGCACCCAGGAACAGGCTTCCGAACAGAAGTCGACCGGTGGTCAGAGCCGGCGAAGTTGAACCCAAACCGGTAATGACCACGCCGACGAGGCCGAGTCCGCCGGCCACCAGATCGAAGCGAGGATCAAACTCGGCGCCATCGATTGACTTAGCTCGTTCGCCGCGATCGATGCCGGTCATCTGTGCCACTCGCTCGGTGCGCTCGTCGGCCAGTACACGCTGGTTACGAA
Source organism: uncultured Acidimicrobiales bacterium (assembly GCA_937981915.1). Classification (GTDB taxonomy): domain Bacteria; phylum Actinomycetota; class Acidimicrobiia; order Acidimicrobiales; family SZUA-35; genus JAHELU01. The sequence continues at coordinate 1,194 of CALJMD010000384.1, read as the reverse complement.
CCCCTACGGAGCGACGCTGGATCGACTGCGCCAATCCTGCAGCGGCAACGGCCGCAGTGGCTGCTGACAGCAGATCTCGTAGCGGGACCGGATCGAAAACGAGGCCCGCCGCCAACGCACCCAACGCCGACAATCCGAACGTGATTCGCATCATCCAGCCGTACCCGAGTCCGACATGACGGTGGCGGGTGGTCACCCACGTAAAGAGCAGGCCACCTCCGGCCCACTGGAGAAGAACGGTTGCTGCTGATAATTCAGGCAAGGATGTTACGCCTCCACAATCGCGAGATTGTGGTCAGCCTGGTTGAGGGCCCGGGGGCCGTCGGTGGTGCAGGCTACGATGTCTTCGATCCGGGCGCCCCATTGATCGGCGATGTAGAAACCCGGCTCGATGGAAAATACATTGCCGGCCGCGAGCGGTGTCTCGTTGCCGTCGACCAGGTACGGGTCTTCATGGGCTTCAACCCCTATGCCGTGCCCCAGCCGGTGCAGGAACCACTGATCGAGCCCGGCGCCAGCCATATGATCTCGGGCGACCGCGTCCACCCGTTGCGCTGGACGTCCGGCGACGGCAGCATCAACCGCCAGGCGTTGGGCCTCGGCGAGAACGTCAAACTGCTCTTTGAATTCGGCTGGTGGTTCGCCGGTGTAGACGCAGCGGGTGATGTCGGAACAGTATCCCGGCTCGCCGTGAGGCTCGGCTGTTGTGCCACCGAAGTCGCACAGCACGACCTCGCCGGCCTTGATGACCCGGTCTCCAGGATGATGATGTGGACTGGCAGCGTTTTCTCCGGCAGCCACAATGGCAAAGTTGACGCTGGCATGTCCCTGTTCGAGAATTCGTCGCCCGAGTTCTGCGGAGACCTCGGCCTCCGTTCGACCGATGAGAGGGATCTCGCCTCCCTGCAGCGCGGCTGCCACGCGGTCGACGCCGGCAGCCGCCGCGGCTAGGCGCTCTAGCTCATGAGGTTCTTTCACCGCTCGCAGGTCGCCGACGACAGATCCAGATGACACCCAGTCTCGGCTCGGCATGCGATGTTGCAGCGCAACCAGGAAACGGCTCCACGTGTGGTCACCGATAGCAACTGTGCCGCCACTTCCCAGCCGCTCGAGTTCGCTCGCCACCAGCTCGACGGGATCGTCGGTCTCACCCCAACCGTGTACGGAGAACACGTCGGGGCGTTCGACGACCCT
>CALJMD010000383.1 GCA_937981915.1 uncultured Acidimicrobiales bacterium | reverse complement strand
TAGCCACGGAACACATTGCCGCCGCGGCACTGGACTTCGCCGTCCTCGGGGGCGAGGCGAACCTCGACACCGGGACAAGCATGGCCAACAGAGCCGGCCTTCACCTTGTAGGGAGCCCACGTCATTGGACCGGAGGTTTCCGACAAGCCGTAGATCTCCGACAGTGGCACGCCGATAGTTCGGAACCAGCTCAGCATTTCAGCTGGGATGGGGGCGGCACCAGTGATGGCCGAATCCAACTGGTCGAGGCCCACCAGTTCACGAACAGTGGAGAAGGCCACCGCGTCGAGGAAGTTGTAGGTCTCGATTTCTTCTTCCGAAGCCGTGCCCCACGTCATCTTCTCGGCGATCGGGGCCGCCGCCTCGATGGCCTCATTGAGAGCTTTCTGTTTCTCCGGGTCGGCCGCCACCGCAGCGTTGACACCGGCGTAGATCTTCTCCCACACCCGGGGAACACCGAACATGATGTTTGGCTTCACCTCACCGGCATAGGCGGCGAAAAGCGTGGGGTCAGGACAGGTGCTGACTTCAAGCCCGTGAGCCAACAGGTTGTAGTGGCTGGTCATACGCTCGGCGATGTGAGCCATTGGCAGGTAGCTGACCAGCCGCTTGCCCACCATGTCGTCGATCTCGAACGCCCGGAACAGGCACTCGGTGGTCCAACAGACGTTGGCGTGATCCAACATGACGCCCTTGGACGGGCCGGTGGTCCCCGAGGTGTAGATCAGGGTGGCTAGATCATCGGGCTGAGCGGTCTCAGCGGCCGCTGTCAGGTCCATCGGGTCGCTTTCAAGCAGGGTGTCGTAGGCGAAGTCGGCATCCGAGACGCCGTCGCCGTCGATGATGCCCAGCTTCTCCAGCTTGGGCAGATCGCTTCGGGCGGCGGAGAACAGGTCGTAGAAGCCCTTGTCTTCAACGATGGCCAACTTGGCTTCGGCATCACCGGCCAGATAGGCAATCTGATCAGCAGCCGACGAGTTATAGATCGAGACCGGTGTGGCCCCCAGGAACAGTGCGGCGGTGTCGATGACGTGGAACTCCGGCCGGTTGCGGATCATCATCACTAGGCGGTCACCGTGGCCCAACCCCAGAGCAGCCAACCCGGTGGCGGCACGAGCGACTTTATCGGCCAGTTCGTTGAACGTCATCTCGTCCCAGCCGTCACCGACCTTCCAGCGAAGCGCAACCCGCTCGCCGTGGTTGGCGAGCGTGTTCAAGAATTGCTTGGGGACGGTTAGTCCCTGAACGACTTCGTCGATGGTCTTTTCCATCACTGGCCCTTTCTGATGACTCAGCCTCTGTTCGGTCTGAGACGGATTCTTCGCTCCGCTGGGGACCACGGCTTACTGAGGTGGATTCGTAGCGGCAGACCGGAGCGGTTAGCGGTCAACTATACAATTGAAGTGTGAGTGACTTCGAGCCGGTCACCGACCTGCCAGACAGGATCGATGACGACGACCAGCCGGTCGAGTCGGCTGCCCGACTTCGCGATCAGGCCATCTTGCGTCGCCGGAACAGAGTTCTGTTCACGGTCGGTGCCCTAATCGCTGGCGGTCTGCTGTGGGCCGGGTTTACGCCGTGGCGGGTTTTGGTGACGGTGTTGGCCATGCTGGCCATTCTCCGCATCGGATTCGCCGTTCTCGGGTCGTTCGCTCGACCGATTCCGGACGCTCCCCCACCGGGTGAGTTGCGGCGAGTGAAACTGAAGTATCGCTGTACAGTGTGTGGCACTGAGATCCGGATGACGTTGGCTAACGACGAAGTCCCCGCCGCCCCCCGCCACTGCACCGAAGACATGGAATTGACCGCCACGGCCGAAGACGCCCTCTAGGGTTTCGGCCGGGAGCAATTGTCCACACCATCCACATGATGTGGATAAGTCTGGGAGTGGTGGCCGTCCGGTTACTCCCCGTTCACTTGGAAACAGACTATTTCACTATACGTTTTCGGGTGCGTGTCGAAACGACGACAATCTGTGGACAGAGTCACCCTCTACGCCAACAACGTTATCCACAGGCACCTACTGATGATGTGTACCTATCCCGCCCAGAATTGCAGTGTTAGCGAAGACTGCTAGCGGTACTGGGTGGCCATCACAATGCCCACCAGAACCAGACCTAGGCCGCCGAGCAGATACCAGTTGGATGGCTCACCGATCAGCTGAAGGTAGTTGAGCAGAATCATTAGGCCGCCCACGATGAACGAGGCAAACATGATGATGGGCACGATGATCGAAGATCGATCGTCCTCGCTCACCACTACCCGTCCCTCAGTCTCAGCGGCAAAGCTGGCCGCCTTGACCTGATTATGAGGGACCGTGCCTTTGGCGGTCACCCGACCTGGTTTGGATTTATCCTGACGAACCACGGCCCCGATTCTACTACGCTGAAGCGGTGGTCAAGCGTGTTCTCGTTATCGACAATTACGACTCGTTCGTGTACATCCTCGTGCAATACCTCGGAGAGATGGGACTCGAACCGATGGTGGTGCGCAACGACAAGGCCACCATCGACGAACTTGAGGCTATGCAACCGGATGCTCTCCTGGTCTCACCTGGACCGGGGCGACCGGAGGACGCTGGCCTTTCAAACGACGCGATCGTCCATTTCGCCGGTCGAATCCCCATCCTCGGGGTGTGCCTTGGGCATCAGTGCATCGGCCATGTGTACGGCGGCATCGTCTCCAGGGCGCCGGAACTCATGCACGGCAAAACCTCGTTCGTCCGACACCACGACACCGGGGTATTCGCCGGCCTACCGTCGCCGGTCGAGGCCACCCGCTACCACTCACTCATCGTTGAACGCGAAGGGCTCCCCGACGAACTGGAGATCACGGCCGAGACCGACTCAGGTTTGATTATGGGCATGCGCCATCGGACGCACGACATTCAAGGGGTGCAGTTCCACCCCGAGTCGGTGCTGACGTCCGGCGGCAAACAGATGCTGGCCAGCTGGCTCGGGCTTCCCGCCCCGACCGCTGCTGCCTGATCGGCTCAGAACTAGCGCAGACTTGGGCGAGGATCGAGACCGGCAGCCTGATAGCAGGCGTCGATGATGGCCATGTTGGTCACGCCGTCACGCATCGTTGTCGGAAACGGAGTGCCGTTGGCAATGGCATCGACGAAGGCTTCCATCTGGTGAAGATACGTCGCCGATTCAGCGACCTCCTCGGTCCTAACCCCATCGCCGGTTTCCACCGTCAACGACGCCCCGTTCTGAGGGGCAAGAGGGTTGACGGCCGTCAACGTACCATTCGTGCCGGTCACCACAAGGTCGTTCTCGGCACCGTCGAAGTCAGCGATCATTGACGTGTGGATGCGACCACTGGCTCCCAGCGACGGCCAGGCCAACTCTGCTTCCAACTGTCCGTCCACGCCATCATCGTTGGGGCAGACAGCCGATGCCGAGACCACCTCAGGGTCGTCACCGGCAGCCCAACGAACAAACTGAATCGGGTAGCAGCCGAGGTCCATCAGGGCACCGCCGCCAAGCTCGTACTGCCAACGAATGTCGCCTTCAGCAATACCGCCGCTCCCGATGTCGAAGCGAGACTCGATTCGGCGAACATCGCCGATCTCACCCGAGGTGATGACGTCCTTGATCTGCTGGGCGTACGGGTGGTAGCGCCAATGGAAGGCCTCCATCGCTACCAAACCTGTTGACTCAGCGGCGCCGGCCATTACTTCGGCGTCAGCGGCGTTGGCGGCCAACGGCTTCTCGCACAGCACGTGCTTCCCGGCGGCTAACGCCTCCAGCGTCCACGGCCGGTGCAGTGTTGCCGGCGTGCCGATGTACACCGCGTCAACGTGTTCGGACTCCACTAGTTCCCGGTATGAGCCGTAACTGTGGGCTGCGCCCCAACGAGCGGCAGCATCCGCTGCCCTCCCAGCGTCACGGGCACCAACAGCGGAGATTTCAACGCCGTCGACATTGGCCACTTGGGCGACCACAGCCTTCTCGGCAATACGGGAAGCAGCAAGAACACCGATGCGGATCACATCACCCTCACTCAAATAGTCGACTAGTCAACGTAGGTTCGAACGGAAACCGCTCAGCCGTCGTCGGCATCAGGGGCGAGAGTCGTTTCGGTGCTGGTGGTCTCCTCCGGCACCGTGGTCTCCGTGGACGGAACCGT
>CALJMD010000382.1 GCA_937981915.1 uncultured Acidimicrobiales bacterium | reverse complement strand
GAACAGGTGCAGGACGATTACAACACGATGGTGGCGGACTCGATCGCCAAAGTCGACGCCGGCACGCCGACCATTCAATACACCTGGAGCCCGTCGGGCTACCTGACGTCGCTGCGGCCGGGTGACAACGTGCAGTGGTTGAGCTTGGGCGGGCGGGCGAACGTATTGGACGGATCGATCACCCCAGACCGTGACTTCAACGACGCCGCTCCGCCCGCTCTCGGTCAGGCCTGCACCGCCAACCCCTGTTGGCTGGGGTGGGTGGCAGCCGACATCGGCGTGACCGCCCGCAACGACTTTTTGGACGCCAACCCCGCGGCCCGCACCCTGTTCGAACAAGTCCAGTTGAAGGTGTTGGACGTGGCGTTGGCCAACGTCAAATACGACACCGGCGAGACGTCAAGCGAAGATGTTAACCGCCACGCTCAAGAGTGGATTAGCGAGAATCGTGACCAGGTGGACGCCTGGCTAGCGGCAGCTCGGTCAACCAGCTGAGATTTACCAGCAAAATCCCCGTAAAACAGCGGACAAGAGTCGTTCAAATCATCTGAAAGATCTACCACTTTGATATCCGATGCATATACAGTAATGTCGGCGTTCAGGTTACGAGTTCTCAGCGGGGCTCGAAGTCGCCCAAACGGGCGCCGTGCGAAACAAGATCAAAAGCCAAGATCACTACAAGGCTAACTAATCCTCAGCGGTGGAGGGGGTGAGTCACATATCCTCAGGAGAGAATGATTATCGTTACCCTCCTCCTGTCCCGCGTGACAAGAGGTTCGATACCGGCGAGGTTGACCCGCGCACGACATACGACCTCAGTGGCGAGAGTGGCGCCTACCCCGAGCCCGGCACAGGCCCATACCCCGAGTCGGGGCCGTACCGCCGTCAAACCGAATCAGGTCTTCAACCGGTAACCGGACACATTCGGCCCGGACATCGTGTCCGGCCTCGTACCACTTCTCGCGCTATCGCGCCCCGCTCCGCTCCTCAAGGCAGCGGTCGACCGGCCGTTCGCCCTCCAGCGCGATCCGGTGGACTTATCGCCCGGGCCGTTGTTGGTGGCCTATGCCTTTTATTACTGGCCGGTGCCATCGGCTGGCTGCTTAATCGAGGCGGCGACGACGGCGACACAACCGCTCCCGCCGAGACCGAAGCGGCAACCGACACCGACGTCAACACCGCGGTCAGCACCGTCGAAGAAACGACCACCACCGTTCAACTGACACCGGTCGCTCTGCCCGAGATCACCGAACCCGGTCTGGTGCTCTACGAGATGAACCTGCTCGACGCCTACACCGGCACCGGGTCATCGGGAACGGCCGAGCTGTACATGAACGCCCTCAACGGCCAAATCTGCCATGTGTTCGACGTAGCCGCCCTCAGCGGCCAGTACCAGGGATTCGTCAACCAGGCCATCTTCCCTCGGGAAGGTCCGAGCGTCATCAACCTTGGGGCAACCGCCAACTCGATATCACAGTGCGTGTCAGCCAGCCCCATTGAAGTGGCCCGGGCCATGGTGAACCCAACCGAGTTCTACGTGGCCGCCATCGACCTGGAAGGCAAGATCCTCCTGCGAGGCCAAATGTCGGACGCCACCGTGGCGGTCGACAATCGAGACGAGGAAACGCTGACCAACCAGTTGGCCCTGGCCGGCGGCCCAGCCGCCGACACGACGGGCGACGGCAGCGAACTGTTCGACAACGACAACGACGGCGCCTTCATCGAGATCGACGACCGAACGGTGACCTTCAAGGGCGCAGTGCCCGACCAAGCCAGCGCCGACAACCTACTGGCCGCCTTCCTTCAGCTCAGCGGCCAAGGTGTCCAGGTGGTGGACGAGCTTGAAGTACAAGACGGAGCGCCCGCACCCAGCGGTCGAGTTGTCATCGGCAACACGCTGCTGTTCGGCTCAGACGAAGACGAACTGACCGGTGAACCGGTGGTGCTGCAAACCTTGGCCGACCTGCTGCGGGTCAACCCGACGTGGACGGCCACCGTGGCCGGACACACCGACAACTTCGGCCTCGCTACTTACAATCGTGATCTGTCGCTGCGCCGAGCCAACACGGTTCGCCAGCGTCTTGCGGATCTTGGCATAGCCGAGAATCGCATTAGCGTCGAAGGGTTTGGATCTGACGATCCCATCGGCGACAACAATACAAATGAGGGTCGAGCAGCCAATCGACGGATTGAGATAACCATCAATTCGTAGGCGGCTCCAAGCGGTCCAAGACCGCAACCCTTACTAATTCCAACATCGACGGGCCGGTACGGAGATCGGACCCCGTCTCCACATCAAGCCAAGGCGGAGAGCTTCGGATGGAACCAACCAGCACACTCAGTCGAGGGCGAGCACCACAGCCGCCACCCCCTGACCGATCAAAGTACGTCCGTTTGGCGTTCGAAGGTCTGCTGCTTGCGTTGTGTGGCTACCTCGTTGGCGTAGCCGGGATTCCACCACTGTTTGGACCTCCCGGACAGAACGACGACATCCAGTCATCGGTGGCCAGCGGAGTGGTAACCGCCGACACTGAAACCGACGCCGCAGCAGACGACGCCGGTGCTGCCAGCGAGCAAGCAGCCGCTCCGACGTCGGCCATGCAACCGGGCGAAGGTGTGAGCGTAAACATCGGTCGGGCCAACTGGTCGACCGGATACTTCCAGGCCGCCGTGTTTAAAACACTCCTTGAAGAACTCGGCTACCAGGTGGGTGAGCCCGGGGCCAACGAGCACGCTCCAGCCGAAGCGTACGCCCTTATGGCGTCCGGCCAGTTCGATTTTTGGACCAACAGTTGGTACCCGAACCATCAACCGAACCTCGACGCCGACGGCGTGGGTGCCGCGCTGACCCCGGTCGGCAACCTCATGCCTGCTTCCGGCTTGGAAGGCGTGGTTGTCAACACGTCGGTGGCCGGCGAAAACCAGATCACGTCGCTTGATCAGATCAACGGCGACCCTGATCTGGTGGCCCTATTCGACTCTGACGGCAACGGTAAAGCCGAACTGCACGGCTGCGAGCAGGGTTGGGGTTGCGCTGAGATCATCAACGAAACCATCCAGTTCAACGGCTGGGAGAACATCGAGCACGTTCAACCCGAAGCGTACGCCGTCAAGGTGGCCGAGTCCGCCGCCAACGTCGACGCTGGAACACCGGTCCTGCAGTAC